>CAMOJP010000026.1 GCA_946617165.1 uncultured Bacteroidales bacterium | reverse complement strand
GCATACGAGATAGGAGGTAGTTGATGTCAACAAGTGCGGAGTCGTATTGCTCTTTCTGAGCCCGTACATCCGCCCGTAATACCAAATAGGTTTTGTTCTCAGGCGAGAACTGCAGGGCTTCCGAAAAATCCTCTTCAGCACGATCTAAATCGCCTAACCGCCGATACGCAAAACCACGAGTGTAGTAGGCTCCCGGTTGGAAAGGGTTGCATTCAATAGCGGTGTTGCAGTCGCGTAATGCGCCGGAGTAGTCGGATAGTTGAATCTTAGCGATTGCGCGTAACAGATAAGGTTCTGCCAAGTAGGGCTTGAGTTTGATAACCTGATTGAAGTACTGGATAGAGAGAACGTAGTCCTCAAAGTAGAGGGCGTTGCGACCGATGGTGGTGATACGGTCGGTGTTGAGTTGCGCTGAGCAGATTGAGAAGTGCACACTGATGAAGGATAGTACGATAAGTCCTATCAATCTGCCTTTAAATATTTTACTATTCTTTTTCATTCGTTACTTGCAGCCGGCGTAGGGGTCGAACCAGTCTGGTATGTCAAAACGTTCGTCTTCTGAATATCCCAGGTTGGGATCGGCAAACACTTTCTGCATATAGAGTGCGTAGATAGGCAGTGCCATAGAAGCTCCCTGTCCTTCTGCCATCGAGTCGAAGTGGATAGCCCGATCCTCGCCTCCAACCCAGCAGCCGCTCACGAGCGATGGTGTGAAGGCTACAAACCAACCATCAGAGTTATTCTGGGTAGTACCGGTCTTACCTCCCATCGGCGAACGCAGTCCGTACTTGAAGCGTACGCGCACACCGGTGCCGTGGTCCATGACGGAGCGGAGCATATGAATCATCTTGTAGGCAGTCTGTTCACCTAATACCTCATGCGTCTTTGGAGTGAAGGTGGCGAGTACATTACCATTATTGTCCTCTATACGAGTGACATATAGCGGCTCAACGCGGATACCCTTATTCGGGAAAGTGGTATAGGCGTCCACCATCTCTTGTACACTTACTTCACATGGACCAAGACATATACTGACAACAGGATCGAGTTGACCTTGGATACCGAACGAACGCATGAGTCGCACAAGCTGTTCGGGCGTGAATAGGGACATAAGGTAAGCGGATATCCAGTTACTCGACTTCTCAAGTCCCCATTGCAGCGTGACGGTATCGCCTCTGTTCTCGGTATGTGCATCCCGCGGCGTCCATTCGTTACCATTACCGTCAATGAGGGTGATCTCTTCATTGACAACCTTATCGCAGGGCCACATACCTTCGTTCATAGCCAAAGTATAGAGATAAGGCTTGACCGTTGAACCGACCTGACGGCGACCGATGGTAACCATATCGTATTGGAAGTGCGCAAAGTTAGGTCCGCCGACGTACGCTTTGACGTGTCCTGAATGCGGGTCCATTGACATAAATCCGCAGCGCAGGAAGTATTTCTGCCAACGAATGGAATCCATCGGCGACATGATTGTGTCAATAAGTCCGTCGTAGGAGAAAATACGCATCTCGGTTGGCATATTGAATGTGTCTTTAATCTGTGCCTCGGTGAATCCGGCTTTGCGCATAGTGCGATAGCGTTCGGTTTGTTTCATAGAGCGGTTCATGATGCCATTAATCTCATCGGGTTTGAGGTCCCGTGAGAAAGGTGCGTATGACTTTTTGCGTTTCTCTTTGAAGAAGCGGGCTTGCATATCTTGCATGTGTTCAGCCACAGCCTCTTCTGCATATTGTTGCATGCGTGAGTCAACGGTTGTATAGATACGCAGACCGTCTTGATAGATGTCATAATGGCTGCCATCGGGTTTGGTGTTTTTATTGCAGAACCCGTAGAGCGGGTTATTATCCCATTGATAGCGATCGAAGGTATATTGCTGTTTGTTCCATTCCGGATAGCGTGACTCTATGGGCTCTTTCGCAGTAAGCACTTGACGCAGGTACTCGCGGAAATAAGGGGCCAGTCCTTGCTTGTGGTCCACAGAGCGATAACTCAATCCAAGCGGCAGGTTCATGAGTGAGTCACGCTCTGACGAGGTGATATATTCGTACTTACACATCTGGCTGAGTACGGTGTTACGTCTGTTGATTGTGCGTTCTTCGTGGCGGATAGGGTTATATAGAGCCGGATTCTTACACATTCCTACAAGCATAGCAGCCTGTTCGATACGCAGGTCTTTGGGCGTAGTGTTGAAGTACACCTGTGCAGCTGATTTGATACCTACGGCGTTATAGAGAAAATCGAACTGATTGAGGTACATCAGCAATATCTCGTCTTTGGAGTATAGTCGTTCGAGTTTGGTGGCTATCACCCATTCAATAGGTTTCTGCATTGCGCGCTCGAAGATATTGTTGGCACGCGGTGACCATAACTGCTTAGCTAACTGTTGGGTAATGGTAGAACCTCCGCCGGAGCGACCGAGCAAAATGATAGCGCGGAAGAGAGACTTGCTATCTACACCGGTGTGCTCATAGAAACGCACGTCTTCGGTTGATATCAAAGCATCTACAAGGTAAGGAGATAAATCGTTATACTGCACTCCTACGCGGTTCTCCTTTCGGTAATAGCGGCCGAGGGATACCATATCGGACGAGAAAACCTCTGTGGCATATTTATTCTTAGGGTTCTGCAGTTCCTCTAATGGAGGCAGGTAACCAACCCAACCCTTGTCAATAAATACAAATAGAAAATACAAGAATAGGCATCCTGCGGCAAACACGCCCCAGAACCATACCATAAATTTAGCTTTAAAAGACCAGTCTTTGTACTTTTTCATATCAGTTGCTCAATTATTCGATTTAGTATATGTAATCCCTCTTGGGTTGCAGTAATGAATCCGTTGCTGAGGGATAGTAATCCTTTGTCTATCATCGGTTGCGCTTTAGCTTGCAGCTCGTTTGTGAGTTTAAGCCCCCTACGGGTACGCAGCGATAACATAATATGTTCTATTTCTTTCTGTTCGTCAGTCAATTGTTCGTCTTCCCAATAGGGTTTCCCGTCTGCAATATGTGTTATATATGTATCGAGGTCAGCTATGTTCCATCTTCTGGATTCACCATCGTAACTGTGTGCGCCTGCGCCGAGACCGATATAAGGTGTGTCGTTCCAGTAAGACGAGTTATGTTGTGCTTCTCTGCCCGGTAGCGCGAAGTTACTGACTTCGTAGTGTATAAACCCGTGGCTTTTGAGGGTAGAACATAGTTCATCGTACATATTGTTTTCCGTTTGTTCGTCCGTAGGCTTGAGTCGTCCCTCTTTCATGAGACGGGTGAGCGGCGTTCCGTTCTCGTAACTCAGACAATAGCACGATATATGTTGTACACCTAATTCGAGTGCCGAAGTGATATTGCGTCTCCATGTCTCCATCGTCTGTCCCGGCAGGGCGTAAATGAGGTCTATACTGATATTATTCCATCCGGTCTTCTGCGCTTCGGCTACAGCTTGTCGCGCTTGTATGGCGTTATGGCGGCGTCCGATGAAGCGTAGTTCGGTGTCGTCAAATGACTGTATCCCTATACTCAAACGGTTGAAACCTATCGCTCTTAGCGCTTTGAGTTTATCTAAGTTCAAGTCCCCCGGATTGGCCTCCAGTGTAATCTCCGTTGGTTGTACGGGAGTCTTACCAAGCAAGGCGTTCAATAGACGGGCTATCTGTTCGGTCTCTAATATCGATGGTGTTCCTCCGCCGAAGTAAATAGTCGAAATGGCATTGTTGTCCGGCACACGGTCTGCTATCTCTTTGAGAAGGGCTTGTACATATTCTTCCCTCCGTGGGAGGTTGGTCGTGGAGAAAAAATCGCAGTACGCGCAGCGACTCATACAAAACGGAATATGTACATAAACGCCTTTCAACCAATAATCCTTTCACCCTTTATCAGCGCCCCACAGATATTTCATCCATTCCGCCATTTTCTGCTCCTGTGGGCTTCCTTGTGCTTCCCAAAAACGGGTGTTGACCAGTTCGTCCGGCAGAAACTGCTGCTTCACGAAGTGATTAGGGAAGTCGTGTGCATATTGGTAGCCATCGCTGTAACCGAGTTCTTTCATGAGCCGGGTAGGTGCATTACGCAGGTGTAGTGGCACGGCTAAGTTGCCGCTTTGTTCCACTTCAGCCAGAGCGTTGTCAATGGCAAGATAAGCGGAGTTCGATTTCTGCGAAGTAGCAAGATAGATAGTTGCCATAGCAAGCGGAATACGTCCTTCGGGCCAGCCTATCTTTTGAAGCGTATCGAAGCACGCGTTAGCCACTAACATCGCATTCGGATTAGCCAAACCTATATCTTCGCTGGCTGAGATGACTAAGCGACGTGCAATAAACTTAGGATCTTCTCCTGCAGCAACCATACGTGCTAACCAATAGATAGCCCCGTCCGGGTCCGAGCCGCGGATAGACTTGATAAAGGCAGAGATGATATCATAGTGCAGTTCACCGTCCTTATCATAGGCTACCGGATTCTGCTGCAGTTGTTTGGTGACTGTAGCGTTGTCAATCTCCGTAACACCCGAATTGCTCACCAATTCGATGATATTGAGTAGTTTGCGTGCGTCACCTCCGCTATAACGCAGAATGGCGTCCGTCTCCTTGATAACCAATTGCTTGTTTTTCAGTTCCTCGTCATTGTGTACTACTCGATGGAGCAGTTCGAGCATGTCGTCTTTGCCTAAAGGCTTAAGGACATATATCTGGCATCGTGACAGGAGCGGGTTGATGACTTCAAAACTCGGATTCTCTGTGGTTGCACCGATGAGTGTTATTGTACCGTCTTCAACGGCTCCAAGCAAACTGTCCTGTTGCGATTTGCTGAAACGGTGTATCTCGTCAATAAAGAGGATAGGGGAGCGTTGGTCTGTCTGAGCCGCAAAGAGTCCGCTGTTGATTTGTGCTTCGCGTTTGGCTTTGTCGATGACATCCCGCACCTCTTTCACACCGCTGGTTACGGCTGATAGGGTGTAGAACGGACGTTTGAGCTCGTGAGCGATGATGCGGGCAAGTGTCGTCTTGCCTACTCCCGGAGGTCCCCACAGAATAAATGACGACAGGTTGCCGCTTTCAATCATCTGCCTGAGAATGGCTCCTTCACCTACGAGATGTTTCTGCCCTATATATTCGCTTAGGTTTTTAGGCCGTACGCGTTCCGCTAATGGTAACATATTATTTGTTCAGTAGTTCTTGTGCCGTTTCGAGTGCGGCGGTAGTTATTTCTTTGCCGGAGAGCATAGTCGCTATTTCTTGGGCTCGTTCGCTTTCCCGGAGTCGGACGATATGGGTTTCGGTGCGTGTGTCAGAGTCTGCTTTATAGACGCGGTACTGTGCATTGGCTTTTGCAGCAATCTGCGGGAGGTGAGTGATGGCTATTATCTGCCGGCTCTGTGCCATGTCGCGCATGATTTTAGCCATTTGGGAGGCTACTTCTCCACTCACACCGGTGTCTATCTCGTCAAAGATAATAGTTGGCAGTCCGTTGGTGGATGCAATCAGCGCTTTGACGCACAGCATGAAGCGTGCTATCTCACCGCCACTCGCCACTTCGCTCACTCGGCGGAGTGATTGATTAAGGTTTGCGGCAAAGAGAAATTGTATATTATCGTGTCCTGACTCGGTGAAGTCATCGAGTGGTGTGATGGCTATATCCACTTTAGCGTGTGCTATTCCTAATTTCTTGAGGTCTGTCTCAAGCCGTTGGGCTATCTGCTCCCTGACGTTACCTCTGCTTATGGTCAGCTTATCCGCAGCTAAAGTGAGAGTCTTTAAGGCATCGGCTAATGCAGCTTCCAAGTGGGCAATGTCTTCGTCAAAAGAGGCTATTTGGTTCATCTGTTGTCCTAACTCCTCGCGCAGGGTAATCAGTTCGGCTATCGTCTGTACGTTATGTTTGCGCAGTAAAGTGTTGATAAGATCAAGACGTTCCTGCACTTCCGTCAGTCTTGCCGGATCGAGTTCCGTATTCTCTTCGGTGCGTTGCGTCTCGGAAACGATATCTTTGAGTTCAATCTCCAGACTCTGTAGCCGTTGGCTGAGGACCGGTATATCTTCAAGGTTGGTACGTGCCGTACGCAAAAGGTCTAATGCACTTCCTTCGTCGCCGTCTAAAGCCTGTAGTGCACTATTGAGACTGCTCTTGAGTTGTTCTACATGACTGAGCCTGTATTCTTCATCCTCTAAGGCTTCTAACTCATTAGGGTCGTTGAGTTGGGCTTTGTCTAACTGGTCGAACTGAAATGCGATATAATCTTGGTCCTTGCTACTCTTTGCGGCTAATGCCTTGAGGTCATTGAGAGACTTCTCTGCTTGGCGATAAGTCGTGTACGCTGCGGCGTAAGAAACCATCTCCTTGTTATTGCCGGCAATAGCATCAACCACACCGAGTTGGAAATTATCGTCGCCCAACAGCAGATTCTCGTGCTGGGAGTGGATGTCTATCAGTTTATTAGCCAGTTCTTTGAGTTCGGTTTGTGTTACAACCTCGTCGTTGACTAACGAGCGACTGCGACCGTTACGGTTCAGTTCGCGCCGGATGAGGTATTCCCCGAAATCGGCTTCAATCACACAGCGTTCTTCTCCCTCAGTAATGGTCTTGAGGTCTGCACGAGCGCCCATGACTAATGCTAAAGCCCCCAGAATAATACTCTTACCTGCTCCTGTTTCACCTGTAAGCACAGAGAAACCATCGGCGAAGTCAATGTCCAAGTGCGTGATGAGCGCGTAGTTCTGTATATGTAGATGTTGTAACATGATTACTGATTAATTCTGTCGTAAGTGGCTTGCCGAGCAGGGTCAATATCCATCAATATTTCGTATGCCGCTTTTCTCTCCTTGTCTGTAGCCTTGCTGAATATGTTCGTGAGTTCGTCGGCTTTAGCGTCAAGGAAGGTGTTGATGATGTATGTGGCAGGTCGTGCTCTGTTTGCGTCGCGGAGTACCGGTAATCCCTCGGCTATCGTAGCGCGTGCGTTGGCTACGTTGGCTGTCATCATGTCCAGTCCTAATCGATGGTAGGTATAGTAATACTCGCGATATTTCTTAAACGCTTCGTCCATTAGATTGTTGATTAGGGCGTAACGGTTACGATTACTGTCGAACGCTTTCCATCCTTTAAGTTCGGTGGCATCCATAGATGCGGACTGACAAGCGCTCACGATGTCCTCGCAGGCTTGGAAATACGGTGTTCCGCCAAGCCGCTGGTAACTGTCGCAGTCATGACCGATAATCAGATAGACATAGTAAGCCAGCATCGCCGTCAGATTGGTTGTGAACGTGTTCTGTTGATATTCGATACGATCGTACTCCTGGTAGGTAAAGATAAAGTTATTATCCTTAAAGTTCAGCAGCGGAGTCGTATAGGTGGTGTTATAGACCGGTCGTTTGGACTGCAGTTGCATTTCGCAGTTATAGAGGTTATCGCTCACCGAATTGACGATAATCATCATAGAACACTCTATCTTCTCGCTCTCGGCGAAAGTCATGTTTGTCCAGCGGTTATTGTTCATATACTCTGTAATCGTCTGGCGCAGGGTCTCAAACACACTTTTGTTGCTCCCTTCAATCTTATCGGAGTTGATGGTTACGGTGCAGTTGAGCTCTTGAGCCTCAAGACCTATCGCCAACAAACAACATATACTTAATAATGCTTTCTTCATGAATCTCTGTCTATCATTTTTCAACTACAAGTATGTTTCCTGTTTCGGTATTAAAGCGAATACTGTGTGGTTGTTTACCGTCAATCAAATCCTGTGCCAAAGGAACGGATACACCAAATTGCGCCACTTGAATATCTCCTTCGGCTTGGGTATCGCCTTGGTATTTAATAGTATATACGGCGGAGCCGGGCAAATTATAGTAAATCTGTGACGGCACAGGACCTTTTTTATTGTCGCTATTAGCATAACCTTTGGTCTGACGGCGAGCTGTGATGTGCAGTGTTATCGGATTACCGTTCCCGGCTGTAGTGAAGCCGGTCTCTTCCGAGAAATAGGCAAGTTCTGTCTCTTCGCTCTTAACAGGGGTATAGACTATCGTCTTATGGTGCTTTGTTGTCTCAATACGGCCCACGAATAACTCCACCAACTGTCGCTCGAGTTGGTCCATCTTGTTAAGCGCTAACTGCATTGCTGCTCCGTCAGCTGGTGTCTTGTCCATTTCACCTCCGATGAGGTAGAGACGGTTCTCGCGGATACGATAGATAAGTTTGGCGGCACCTTGAGCTTGTTGCGCTAATGATTTGCCGACTATATGCTCCTCAAAAAGAGGTAGAACATTAATCTGTTGATTTTCGATCGGGGCATTTGCAACAGGTTTGAGCCCGTTTGGAACGGTTGGCGTATCATTTTGTATTCCATAGCCATATAGTGTCCCCATCGTTGTGAGACTGAGTAGGGGAGCGTTCGTCACTTTATGCATCCGGCTATAATCCGCTACAGTCTTAACGGACGGCTTGATATCGGTGATAGCGTAGGATATAGCATCGTCGTTAATGACCTGAGTCGTACCTAAATACTGCTTGGCGTAGTCGGCATATATGCCGCGGTGGAGGATGACAGACTCGTACTCGATGTCAATCACTAACTGGGTCTGGGGCATATAATAGACCATAGCCATTTCTCCTTCGCGTACCACTTGGCCGGACACGCTCATTACACAGATGATGGCGCATATAGCACCTAAAAATCTTCTCATTTTCATATTCGCGTTTTTATCATTTCACTATTGATTCCATATTTCCCAGGAGGCTTGTGCCTGCTCTATCAGCATCGTAAAGCCGCCGATGGTCTTGGCTCCGTGGGCTTTACCTCGTTTGAGGAACTCGGTCTCCTCCGGGTTGTAGACGCAGTCGAAGAGCACTTGGTGCGGCGTGAGGGTGTCGTAACGCAAGTCGGGACAGGACGTTATATCCGGATACATGCCGAGTGGGGTGGCGTTTACTATAAGTACATATTCACTTAAGTCTGAGACTATCCTGCCTCGGGCACTAATCATCTCGCTGTCCATACCCAAAGACTTTACCGCATATCTCACCGCCTTGGCTGCGCCGCCCTGACCAAGAATGAGTGCTTTCTTCGTACTATTTGCTATAGGGACGTTTACAAACGTGTCATTAATCGCTTTCAATGCACCAATCCAATCCGTGTTATATCCCACACCGTCTTTGACTACATTAACAGCGCCAATCTCTGCTGCAATAGGGTCGAGACTGTTCAGGTAAGGTATGATGGCTTGCTTGTATGGGATTGTCACGTTGTATCCGTCTAAGTTATCAGGCACACCTTCCCATAAGGCGTCGAGCTCAATTAGACGATAGTCTGCATCAATTCCTTCCGCAGCAAACTTACGGGTGAAATAGTCGGCGGACCAACTATGCCCTAAGTGTTTTCCTATTAATCCGTAGTGCTTCAATTTTCTATTCGTTCCGAGAGTGTGACAAGGTGCTCAATCTCTGCTTTTGACCAACTGCGCAACTCTTCCCGCACTGCATTGCGCTTATAGTTGGTATCCTTATTTGTGGAGTCCTCTACCCATTCTATATGTCGTATATCGTTCAGGTAGTGGCATATATAATCATGAGTCGTGCATAGTAACGGACGAATGACCGGTATCTTGCCGCCAAAGGCATTTCGGCTCTTGGCTTGCATTCCTTGCAGACCTTTCAGGCCGCATCCTCGCCGTATATTCATCAGTATTGTCTCTGCCTGGTCGTTGCTGTGATGCGCAACTGCAATCGCTTCGCAGCCTAACTCACACGCTAACTCGCTGAACCACGTGTAACGTAACTCACGCGCGGCAGTCTCAATACTTAACTTGTGCGCCCGCGCGTACGAAATAGTGTCAAAATCGTGCACGTACAAAGGCAATTCACCATCAATAAGCCATCTCGGCTTTACGCGCAGACGCTGCGCAAGCGCTATGCATAATGCACGCACGTGACGCTCGTCACGGTCACTCTCATCGCCGCGCAAATGAAAGTTGCAATGCGCTACGTGGCACTCGTAACCGCCGCGTAACAATATGTCCAACAAGGCTACGCTGTCAGCACCGCCGCTCACACACACTAAGACCTTCCCTCCTGGCGTCAGAAGACCTTTATCTGATATATATTTCTTTACTCTGCGAAGCATATACGCATAAATAGCCCGCAAAGATACTGCTTTTTTTACTTATATGCAAATTTATCGGAGGTTTTTTGCTGTTTGATGGTGTTTTTTTAGCAAAGACCGTCTCTTGTTTATCGTAGTTCTTGTCTTTTTTCGGCTTCATTTTGGTAAGTGTATTTTTTGTCCGCGCTCATGTATATGAAGAGAAGCCTGCCATTTTGTCAGTCGGGACTGCCAAAAAACGGTTTGGCATGAAAGTTGAAGAAATCGGAGTAGTTAACAATTGAAAGTTAACAACGATATTGAATATTAACTTTTAAAACATACAATTATGAGCAAAATTATTGGAATTGACTTAGGAACAACGAACTCCTGCGTAGCAGTGATGGAAGGCAATGAGCCGATCGTTATTACCAACTCTGAAGGTAAACGTACGACCCCGTCTGTAATAGGTTTCGTAGAAGGTGGTGAGCGTAAAGTAGGTGACCCTGCTAAACGTCAAGCTATCACGAACCCGACCAAGACCGTTTATTCGATTAAACGTTTCATGGGTGAGACCTACGACCGTCTGTCAGGCGAAATCGCTCGCGTACCTTATAAAGTAGTTAAAGGCGATAACAACACTCCGCGTGTGGACATTGACGGACGTCTCTATACTCCGCAAGAGATTAGTGCTATCATCCTTCAAAAGATGAAGAAAACAGCTGAGGACTATCTCGGCACTGAAGTAACCGACGCAGTTATTACTGTACCTGCTTACTTCAACGACAGCCAGCGTCAGGCTACCAAAGAAGCCGGCGAGATCGCAGGACTGAACGTACGTCGTATTGTAAACGAACCTACTGCTGCTGCCCTGGCTTATGGCCTCGACAAGAGCAATAAGGATATGAAGATTGTCGTATTCGACTGCGGTGGTGGTACTCACGATGTATCTATCCTTGAATTAGGCGACGGCGTCTTCGAAGTAAAAGCTACTGCAGGTGATACCCACCTTGGTGGTGATGACTTCGACCATCGTATCATCGAATGGCTCGTTGACGAGTTCAAGAAAGATAACGGCGGCGCTGACTTGAGCAAAGACCCGATGGCTATGCAACGTCTTAAAGAGGCTTCAGAGAAAGCTAAGATTGAGCTCTCTAACACTACTTCAACGGAAATCAACTTGCCGTATATTATGCCTGTAAACGGCGTTCCGGCACACTTGGTTAAGACCTTGACACGTGCTAAGTTCGAGCAACTGATTGACGACCTTATCCAAAAGACTATCGCTCCATGTCGTACTTGTCTGCAAAGCGCAGGATTGAGTACCTCCGATATCGACGAGATTATTTTGGTAGGTGGTTCAACCCGTATCCCGGCTATCCAAGATGCCGTACAGAAATTCTTCGGCAAGGCTCCGTCTAAGGGCGTTAACCCCGACGAAGTAGTGGCTATCGGTGCTGCCATCCAAGGCGGTGTACTTACCGGCGAAGTGAAAGATGTCCTCTTATTGGATGTAACTCCGCTGAGCCTCGGTATCGAGACTATGGGCGGCGTGATGACCAAGATGATTGAGGCAAACACCACTATCCCGACTAAGAAGACCGAGACCTTCACTACTGCTGTAGATAATCAACCTTCTGTTGAAATCAAAGTGCTGCAAGGCGAACGCCCAATGGCTGCACAGAATAAACAAATAGGTATATTCCACCTCGATGGTATCAT
The DNA here is from genome assembly GCA_946617165.1 of uncultured Bacteroidales bacterium. Classification (GTDB taxonomy): domain Bacteria; phylum Bacteroidota; class Bacteroidia; order Bacteroidales; family Paludibacteraceae; genus Colicola. Next base: position 11,857 of record CAMOJP010000026.1, on the reverse strand, counting down.
GCCGGCAAGACGTGGCGAACCACAAATCGAAGTGACTTTCGATATCGACGCGAACGGTATTCTGAACGTAACCGCTAAGGATAAAGCAACCGGCAAGGAGCAGAAGATTCGTATCGAGGCCTCCAGCGGTCTGTCAGACGACGAAATCAAGCGTATGAAAGCCGAAGCAGAAGCAAATGCCGAAGCAGATAAACGTGAGAAAGAGCGTGCTGACAAACTCAATAAGGCGGACGCTACCATCTTCCAAACCGAGAAACAACTGTCCGAACTGGGCGATAAGATTCCGGCTGATAAGAAAGCTCCGATCGAAGAAGCACTCAAGAACCTCAAAGAGGCTTACGAGAAGAAAGATGCCGACGCGTGCGAGCGTTATAACAACGAACTGATGACTGCTTTCCAAACTGCATCACAAGAGATGTACAACGCAGCTAACGCACAACAAGGAGGCGCACAAGCCGGTCCGCAACAAGGTCCTACGGACAACGGCCAGAGTGACTCAAAAGATGCGGAGGATGTTGACTTCGAAGAAGTGAAGTAAATAAAAAAGTGCGGGAAACCGCACTTTTTTTTATTTTTTATTTGTGATTTGTAATTGGTTATTGGAGTCGGTGCAGGTGGCAGAGCATCAGCGAGCCATCCTCACGACGGAGATGCATACCATTACCTTCACAGTAACGGAAGAATGAACAGGAATCGCATGGTTCCTGTTTTTTCATCCAGCTGCGGTCACGATAATCTTTGAAGCCGTTTTCCCATACTTCCCAGAAATGATCCTTATAGATATTGCCTTGGTAGTACTTACCGCGAATCGACGTGCAAGCTGAAATATTACCGTCTACCAAGACCGAAGCAACAGTTACGCCTGCCGAACAGTGGTAAAGATAATCGCGGGCTTGACCTTCGTAGTCGCCTAAGAAACCTTCGCACGAATAAGAAACAAAAAGGTCCTGCTCACCGCGTTTGGTCTTGAGACGCTCGTCGCGAATGAACTGAATCAATGTTTTGAACTCATCGTCGTTGAGCACTAACTCGGGATTAGTGGCAGCTCTTCCCATCGGATCAATACCAAAAATACGCCAGTATCGGACTCCTAATGACTTGATCAAATCGCGTATTTGTGCCAAGTGCCCGATACTCCGTCTTGTGACGCAGGTTACAACGTCCCAGATTAGTCCTTTTTCTGCTACAGCCATACGGATAGTACGGCAAGCAGCTTCATAAGCCAAAGGCGATTGGCGTAGCCACCGATGGTCTTCTTCAAGTCCGTCTAAACTGATAGCTAAAGAGCGTAACCCTGCTTGGCGCAGTTCGCGGAAGAGAGTAGGCGTCATTGCCACACCGTTGGTAACCATCCCCCAAGGATAGCCGCGTTTTTTGAGTTGGCGACCTATTTCGGCTAAGTCTTTGCGCATCGTCGGTTCTCCGCCGGAGATGATAATCAGTATGTCGCGTGGATTGACATGCGGCGTAACTTCTTCGTCTATGACTTTGAGGAAGTCCTCTGCGGGCATATCGGGCTGAGTGACTGACGATACGCAATCACTGCCGCAGTGTAAACAATGTACATTACAACGTAACGTGCTCTCCCAAAAAAGTTGTCGAAGAGGATGCAACTGCTTGAGATTATTGCGTCGTAGTCGTTCTAACTCCAATGCGATACGCAGACGCAGTTTCATAATCAACGAGGTAACGGACCGTACTTAACAGGAGTCGGTTCATCCGGTGCTTTCTGCTCCTCCGGCTCAATATATTCAGGTGTCTTCGCGTCTATGTCCGATTGCTGGGGGGTGGACTCGTCCATACGTACATTTAGTTCTCCCATCTGACCCGGACCGGCGTACATACAAACAGGTTCAGACTCGTGAGAGACCTTTTTACCAATATGACACCCGGCAAAAATAGTTGCCAATATGCCTAAAATAAGGTTAATGAAAGACAATGCCTTACGTTTCATAAAAGTGTTGATTTAATGTTATAGGAAATTCCATTTTAGTCCGATACAGGGATTGCACATGAAGCCTGCTCCGGTGAAGTTGTAACTGAACTCAATTTCCGTTCCGATATTGAGATTAGGGCACTTAAACCATTGGCCGACGCAATACCAGAGCTGCGGCTCGGATATAAAGACAAACGATTGCTTGGCAGGGTCGGTATAAGTGTTGTTTTTGCGGTCAAAGACAGTCTGTTTCTGCCCCCATATATCTGCGAAGCCGGAGAAAGTAAGTCCGGGTAATGTACAGAAATCACGGCACGCCCAAACAAACGTAAACTGTAGCGGAATCTGGTTGCCTTTCTGGTTCTTCCACTGCCCGTTGGATTTAACTTGCCACATGTTATAGTCATCTGCGATGTACTTAAAGAGCAACTGGATAGTAAACGTGTTCTTATAGTCTGCAGTATGCAGAAAATACTCCGGTCCTACAAGGACGGCGTGATTGATACCATATCCACCTTGTACCACTTTGCCGCCAAAGATACCCAATCCTCCGTTGTACTCTAAATGGACAGAGAGGTCTTTAGCCTTGGTCTGTTGCCAGAAATTAAAGGAACGTGTAATTTCCCAATAAGTACCGAACGGAGCATTCTTAGGGTCCTGCGGATTGTCGTTGGACCTGTTAATGCTGTAATCCATATCGAAGAAGAAGAACGTTGACCCCCAAGCATCGGGATGGAAAAGCTCAACGGTAGTCGTAACACGATTGGAGCGTTGGTTAGCACAGGCTGTCCCTTTCGAACCGAAATCGTAGTACACTTGTAAATTGGCATCCACCGCATAAATTGATGCGGCCGACAAAAGGATAGTGAAGAGTGTAAGAGTTCGTTTCATGGGTATAAAATGAAGGTTGTACAGCAAATGTTGCGCAAAGGTACAATAAATATTGCACATACGCTATAAAATAAGTCATTGTAGATACTTTTTTCAAAAAAAAGCAAAAAAAAGCAAAAAATATTTGGTCATATCAAAAAAAAGCAGTATTTTTGCACGATTTTTCGTGTTGTATGGGGTGACCTGTACCTATTACAATGCGCCTAAGTGCTTGAAAATGAATACTAAATATATAAAAAAATGTCAAAGATTTGTCAAATTACCGGCAAGAAAGCCATGATGGGGTGCAATGTCTCGCACTCGAAGCGCCATACTAAGCGCAGCTTCGATGTGAACTTGTTCCACAAGAAGTTCTACTGGGTAGAACAGGACTGCTGGATCAGCTTAAATGTGAGTGCCGCTGGTCTACGTACAATTAACAAAATCGGTTTGGATGCTGCACTCAAGCAGGCAGCCGAAAAAGGGTATCTATACGAATAAAAAGGAGAAAGTATTATGGCAAAGAAATCGAAAGAAGCGCGTGTACAAGTAATCCTTGAGTGCACAGAACACAAAGCCAGCGGAATGCCGGGTACAAGTCGTTACATCACGACCAAAAACCGTAAGAACACTCCTGATCGCCTGGAACTTATGAAGTACAACCCGATCCTTAAGAAGTACACACTTCACAAAGAGATCAAGTAATTAACATTTAAACTGGTTTAGACTATGGCAAAGAAAGCGGTCGCTACCCTTCAAACAGGTAATGCAGGACGTAACCATACCAAATGCATTAAAATGGTAAAATCGCCGAAAACCGGCGCATACATTTTCCAAGAGGAAATTGTAGAGAACGAAAAAGCTATGGCTTATTTTAAATAAGTTTGGTTAGATAATCAAAAATGCACACTCGATTGCGAGTGTGCATTTTTTTTTTGAGCATTTTCCTACAAAAATTTCCGCGCGCGCTTGTACATATAAAATATTTTACGTACCTTTGCAGCGTTTTTTATGTATAATGGAGAATGAAAAAGGTTTTATTAGGCGTTACGACGTTGTGTATCTTCTTTTTATGTAGTTGCCATAGAGGCTGTAAAAAGTATTCGTATCTATTAGACCGTCCGTTGCCGGCTGAAATAGAGGTGGTTGGAATCAATAACAGTAATGTGACCAACACATATGTGGGCGAGATAGGAGCCAAAACCGATTTGCCGCTTATTTTCCCGCTCGGTGGACAACTGACGAGTATTCAGGTCAAGAGCGGTCAGCAAGTACGCGAGGGACAAGTGTTGGCAACGGTGGATAACACCCAGGCAAAAGCAATGTTGGAAAGTGCTGAGGCGATGCTTGCTCAGGCGAAGGATGCGTATGCGCGTTTGAAACCTGTGCATGAGAAAGGCGGTATAAGTGATGTGAAATGGGTAGAGATGGAAACAAATCTTCAGAAAGCACAATCAATGGTTATTTCGTCCCGCAAACGTTATGAAGACTGCACACTTCGTGCTCCTCAAAACGGGGTGTTGAATCTAAACGATGTGGAAGTGGGACAACACCTGAGTGTTGGTCAGCCGATAGGTTCTCTGTTAGACATGACAGGTAAGAAAGCTTTCTTTACTGTGCCTGAAAATGAGATAGGTGCACTCATGCATGGCGAAGACGTGACGGTTTTTCTTCCTGCGCTGGACCGGTCCTTTGAAGCTAAGGTTGAGGAGAAATCATTAGTGGCAACTCATATTGCGCACACATACCAAGTGATAGCAGCGCTAAAAGATGATAAAGCGGCAGAGATGTTGCTGCCCGGGATGGTGTGTCGTGTAATCGTGAATAATAAAAAAGTCAGTGGGTTTATTATTTCATCAGGTTGCGTTCAAACCCAGCAGAATGGACATAGTGTCTGGTTGCTTCGCAATGGTCGCACCACGCGCCAGATGATAAAGATAGTCGAATTTGTGGAAAACGGCGTATTGGTATCAGAAGGCCTGCATAAAGGTGATACCATCATCAGTAAAGGTTATCAGAAAATGTATGAAGGTGCTCGTATATCGTACTAATTCGATGTGGTATGGCAAATAAGAGAAATCATATAGAAGGTGCGATGCGTAATCATGGGCTGATATACGTTATTGTGGCCTGTTTTGTCGCGTTTGGAATCTTCTCGTTGCCTCGAATGAATAAGAATGAGTTCCCTGAGGTAACTATCCGTATGGGCGTAATAGCCGGTGTCTATCCCGGTGCAACAGCCCAAGAAGTGGAGGAACAAGTAGCCAAACCGATTGAGCAGTATTTGTTCTCCTTCAAGGAGATAGATAAAAAGAAAACGTACAGTTTGTCACAAGACGGTATCGTTTATGTCTTTGCCGCATTATCACCCAAAGTGATGAATGCAGATGAGGCTTGGGCAAAGATTCGCGGCGGTATATCGCTACTCAAACAAACTCAGATGCCTACTGGTCTATTGGCGATTGTTGTGGTAGATGATTTTGGCAGTACGAGTAGCATGTTACTCGCCTTGGAGAGTAACGAGCGCACTCCGCGCGAGATGGAAACCTTTACGGATGAGTTAGCGGATCGTTTGCGCGATATTCCCGAAATGGGAAGTATTAAAGTTTTGGGTAAACAACGTGAAGAAATTGCCGTCACATTAGATGTGGATCGTATCTCCAAGTACGCAGTGAATCAAAACCTTATTTTAGCTCGTTTGGCTACTCAAGGGTTCCGTACGATGACAGGCGAGATAGCTAATGACATGGGAGCGGCACTGATACACGTAGATGTCCCGTATAAGACTGAATATGAGTTAGGAGAACAAGTGGTATTCTCTGATCCTGTTACAACGCAGACGATTCGCCTGAAGGATATTGCTACTATTGAGCGTCGGTATGAGAAACCTACCAAATATATTCAACTGTTCGATAAGGATGGTAAAGGCAGCTGTGTGATGCTTAATTTGGAGATGCAGTCAGACAATAATATCGTAGCATTCGGTAATAAAGTAGACAAGGTGTTAGAGCATATGGAGGAAGTGTTCCCGCCTGATGTGAAAATACACAAGATAACAGACCAGCCACGTGTGGTAGACCAGAGTGTCCGTTCCTTCCTCAAGGACCTCGTGATAAGTGTTATTATCGTAATTCTGGTGATGCTGATATTGTTCCCTGTTCGTACTGCTTTAGTTAGTTCGACAGGATTACCGGTATGTATTGCAGTGACGTTAGGTATAATGTACATCTTTGGTATTGAGTTGAACACGGTGACCTTAGCGGCATTGATTGTGGTACTCGGAATGGTTGTGGATGATTCTGTGATTGTGATAGACGGCTATAGCGATCTGTTGGCTAAAGGTCACTCACGTTGGTATTCGGCAGCCGTATCAACGAAAGAGTTATTCGTACCTATGATTATTGCAACCACCTCTATCTCCGGAATGTTTTTCCCGATGTTGAAGATGATGTCAGGTGCGTTAGCAGACTTCGTAAGATTATTTCCTTGGGCTGTTTTTATCGCGCTAACGTGCAGTATTCTGTATGCCGTTTGGATTATACCATATATGTCAGCTGTGATGATAAAGGCTAAAGCACGTGATGCTCAACCTTCCGTTTTTGAACGTATTCAGGCTAAGTTTTTTAATGCCCTGCAAAATGGATATAAATGGCTGTTAGATGCATGTTTTCATCATCCCTGGTTGACGATAGGATTTAGCGTAATAATGGTGATAATAGGTGTGATGCTTTTTGCATTTGTTGATATACAACTAATGCCTAAAGCAGAGCGTGATAGTTTTGCAGTTGAGATTCACCTCACTCACGGTAGCTCCTTAGAGCAGACCCAAGCAGTTGTGGACTCGTTAGGCGGCATATTGAATGCAGATCCGCGCGTGAAGAGTGTGACGGCATTTGTCGGAATGGCAAGTCCACGTTTTCACGCTACTTATGCTCCCCAAATGGGCGGTGAACACTATGCACAATTTATTGTTAATACAGTAAGCGATGATGCTACAAAGGATTTGATAGCCGAATATCAGCCACAGACAGAAAATATGTTCCCCAACGCTTTCTGTCGTTATAAGCAATTAGACTATCAGGCTGTACCTAACCCAATAGAAATCTATGTACAAGGTTCTAATATAGGTGAATTGGAGGTGATAGCCGATACTCTGAAAGCATTTATGGCTTCTTTTCCAGAACTGACGTGGATTCATTCTAATTACGATGAGACTATGCAAACGATACGGTTGCGCTTGCGTGATGATGAAGCGAGCCGTTTAGGTGTGACTCAGGCGTCCTTATCCCTTTATCTGAATGGTGCGCTGAAAGGGCGCGGAATGACTTCAATATGGGAGGACGGATACAAGACACCTGTCGTGTTATATAGTTCAGGTATAGATACCCTCGGATATTCTGATATCGGCAATTTGATTATTCCGACGGCACTTCCCGGTGTGTGGGTTCCCTTACGTCAGGTAGCCGAGGTGGAACCTGATTTCCACCATGCAATGATTCAGCGTCGCAACTCTATTCGTACAATAACTGTTTCCGCTGATATAAGAGGAACAATAGCGCAGATACGAATGATGCGGCCGATATATAAGTATATCAAAAAGAATATCGAGCCCAATTTGCCTGAGGGTGTGCAGATTAAATACGGTGGGCTGACAGCTTTAACGAAGGAGATGCTTCCAGGTCTTATTATGACGATTGCGGCAGCCATGTTGGTGCTGTTGGTATTGCTTGTTTATCACTTCCGCAGTTTCTCTATTTCCTTCTTGTCTCTCAGCGTCAGTTTGTTATGTTTGTTTGGTGCGAACTTCGGCTTGTGGTTATTTGGATTACATTTTTCTGTAACAGCTGTATTAGGTGTGATTTCGTTGATAGGTATTATTGTTCGTAATGCGATAATAATGTACGAGTATGCCGAGCACTTGCGTTTAAATGATCATCAGAGTGCTCGTGAAGCTGCTTATCAAGCCGGAATACGCCGTATGCGTCCTATTTTTTTGACAACGGCAACTACTGCATTAGGTGTCGTTCCTATGATAATTGCAGCAACGGCATTATGGATGCCTATGGGTGTCGTAATATGTTTTGGTGCTATACTGACGATGCCGTTAGTTGTGACGTTACTGCCGGTTGCCTATTGGAAATTATACGATAAGAAATGAAGAAACTATCATTGATATTGTTTGTGTTCGCTTGGGCTATAGCGGCACAAAGTGAGGTGCTGACCTTGGACTCATGTCTGAGTTATGCCCGCCAAAGGAACTGTACCATTCAATCTGCCTTATTGGATGTCCAGATTGCGCAACAAGTGAAGAAACAAGTGTTCACCAAATACTTTCCGCAAGTGAATCTATCAGCCTTTGGCTTCTACGCATTAGATCCTCTTATAAAGGTGTATATACCGAATCTGATGCAGACTGAATACGGGCGTGAAGCATTGGAGGAGATACTGGATGCGTTGAAAGAAGAAAATCCTGATATATCCAAAGATATTGAAATGCTTCGGTGGGGTGTAACTGCCAGTGCATCAGTTGTTCAACCGGTGTTTATGGGCGGCCGAATTGTCGTAGGTAACAAGTTGGCTCAAATAGGAGTAGAAGCGTCGCAGAAGAAAGTGGAGGTTAGCGAACGTGATGTGCTACAGGAAGTAGAAGATACGTATTGGTTAGTAGCCGGCTTATATGAAAAACGTGCTACTATTCAAGCTGTACGTGCCCTGTTAGACACTATTAATGAGGTTGCCGAGTTGGCTTATAATAACGGACTTGTAACGGGTAACGATATTCTTAAAGTTCAGCTTAAGAAGAACGAGATAGAGACCAATGCTGCCCGATTAGAGGATGGCATCGTGCTGGCATCCAAATTCCTTTGCCACTTGACGGGTGTAGAGTATACAGGGGAATTAGAGTTGGAACCGTTTCCCGAAGATAATGCCGTTGATGCGTTAGTGCTTGTTGATAATATACGTGTCAGTGGACGCCCTGAAGCAGAGTTGCTGCAAATGAATATTAAAGCAGAGCAACTGCGCAAGAAACTGACAATAGGTGAAGCATTACCTCAAATTGGAATAGGTGTGCAAGGAGGTTACTCCAATTTCTTTGAACGCCACCGTTGGAACGGAATGGCATTTGCATTCGTGCGTATTCCGCTTACACAATGGTGGGAGACCGGTCATAAGATTAAAGAACATAATCTGCGAATTGAGAAGGCCCAGATGATGCAAGCAGACCTGATGGGTAAGATGGCACTTCAGAATGAGCAAGTTTACAATCAGTTAAATGAAGCCGTACGTCTTGTGATGCAGCATGAATCGGGTCTTAAAATGGCAGAGGACAACTATCGTATCTCAATGATGAATTATGAAGCAGGTTTGACAACGATGAGCGAACTTCTGGAGTCTCAAGCCTTATTGCTTCAAGCGGAAAATGCTTATACCGACGCACGTATTTCATTAAAAGGTGCACAACGTAAATTCAATAATCTAAATAAGTAGTTAGTTTAGAAAATGTTAGCAATCATTATCAATCCCAAATCAGGCAAGAACTACTTTCGTGCACAGCGAAAATATCTCTTCCAACTCCTTCGGTCTCAGCACGTGGCATTTACCTACAGAGTCACTCAGTATCCGGATCACGCTATCGAATGTGCCCGCGAACTGGTGGAAAAGGGGTACGACCAGCTTCTCGTACTTGGTGGTGACGGGACATTATCCGAAGTAATTAACGGAATAATGCGTGCTGAGATTTCGGACGAACAACGTCGCAGGATACGCTTTGGACTTATGCCCCGCGGAACAGGCAACGACTGGGGACGTTTTTGGGGACTGACGAAGAACTATAAACGTTCGCTCGACTTGTTCTTCAACGGTAAAGACCAACCGGTTGATGTAGGATGCGTTACCTATTGGCGTAACGGTATAGAACACCATAGGTATTTTATCAATTCGATAGGCTTTGGAGTTGATCCGCTTACATGCCAATATGCAATTAAGTTGAAGCCCTATATTGGTAGTCATCATGTCAATTATCTGTTCGGTTTGTTTGCCGCTTTGATAAAAATGAAGCCGATAGATATGCAGTTGATGTGCGATGGCAAAAACATTGTGAAAGCTGCTCTATATACGATGAATATCGGTAATGGACCGTTTTCAGGAGGTGGTATTCGTCAGAACCCGACGGCAGACCCGCGTGATGGAATATTTAACTCAATGTTTGTCGAGAAACCGACTCTTGTACAAATCCTTAAAGCTATCGGTCGTTTGTTTAATGGTAAACTGACAGAATTACCTTTTGTTCACTCCTACGAAGGAAAACATATAGAACTCAAAACAAGACGTCACCTGCAGTTTGAAGCCGATGGCATCTTGATGGATATTATGGGACCGTGTGAGGTTCGTTGTTTGCATCATGCTATACAAATGACAGTTCCGCAATATTGTTAAAGAAATGAAAGCACTTATTTTTGCAGCCGGTTTGGGCACTCGTCTGCGCCCTATAACAGATACAATGCCTAAAGCTTTAGTGCCTATCGGCGGGCATACGTTGTTGGAATACCAAATTCGTAAGTTGTATCGTGCCGGAGTACGTGATATCATTGTTAACGTGCATCATTTTCCTGATATGATTATTGATTATTTGCGGGAGAATGCCGGCTTCGGTTGCACCATACATATTTCAGACGAGCGAGATGAGTTGTTGGAGACAGGTGGCGGATTGCTCAAGGCGTGGAGCCGTTTCGCAGCCAATGAACCGATACTGGCACTTAATGTAGATATTCTGTCTGAGATTGATTTGCAGGAAGTTGTCCGTGCATTCGAGCCTCAAGAGTTAGGCACATTAGTTGTTAAAGCCAGAGAAACACAGCGATATTTATGCTTTGACAGCGAGAATAAGTTAGTGGGTTGGACAAATATTGCTACAGGAGAATTGAAACCTTCCGGATTCCATATGGATGAGTCGGAATACAGACGTCTGGCGTTTTCGGGAATGCAAGTGTTGGGACCGCAAGTATTGCCTTTATTACAAGCATTTGCTCAAGAAAAAGGTCCGAAATTTTCCGTAATTGATTTCTATCTTTATATTGTGGAGCATCAATTAGGTGTTCTTCGTGCTCTTCAACTCGATGTGCCAATGATGGATATAGGTAAGATAGACCATATAGAAGAGGCAGAGTCATTTGCTTTGTCTCATACTCGTCTTCTTACATGGTCTCGCTGAGCATACATTGAGCATACATTGAGCATACATTGAGCATACATTGAGCATACATTGCCAACGGGAGGGGAGATGGTGGCTAAAGGATTTGAAAGTGCTCCAGAGCTTTGAGTGTGAGACGGGATAACGGGTAGTTGTCCAGGTCGGATAAAGGAATGACTTGCAGGTCACCATTTTTGATTTGATTTGTTATGGTGTCAGGCAAGTTTTTTGTTTGTACCATAACGAATCTGGCGTGGATACGTTGATGTGAGAGTTGATGCGTCAAGTCGAATGCAGGCAGACCTTTAGCGGGAAGTAGTCGGTCTGTTTCGGCGAGTGGAAACTCCCACAAATGAAGCCAGATGTCTTGTTTCTGCCGCTGCTGAAGAACAGTTCGCTTATCCGATGTAAGATAAATTGTGTAGTTGAAGTAGCGCTCTCTGATTTTAGGTCTGGGCTTGCGTACAGGCAGTAGTGCAACGGTGTTGTTGGCAAAGGCTTTGCACCAAGTCTGTAGTGGGCAGATGTCGCAATCGGGTGAAGCCGGCAGGCATTGAAGTGCCCCAAACTCCATAAGAGCGGAATCGAAGAGGCGCGGATTGTTTCTGTCCAAGATATCTTGTGCAAGGGTCTGGAAATGTTTCTTTCCGGCAGAGGTGTCGAACGGAATTTCGCAGTCAGTCAGTCTGGCGAGCACGCGATACACATTTCCGTCCAAGGCAGGATAGGGCATGTTGTATGCAAAAGCAGCGATAGCTCCTGCAGTGTAGTCTCCGATACCGGGCAACGCACGTATTTGGTCAAAAGTGTGAGGAAATGTATTATGACCATTCTCTACAAGTATTTTTGCCGCCTTATAC
>CAMOJP010000025.1 GCA_946617165.1 uncultured Bacteroidales bacterium | reverse complement strand
AGAGCACGACCTTGCCAAGGTCGGGGTCGCGAGTTCGAGTCTCGTTCATCGCTCCAGTGTGCAGGACCAACGTCCTGCATTTTTTAAGCCCAGGTGGCGGAATTGGTAGACGCGTACGTTTCAGGTGCGTATGCCGCGAGGTGTGCAGGTTCGAGTCCTGTTCCGGGCACAAGAGAATTGCTATGACGCGCAGGTGGTGAAATTGGTATACACGCTACTTTGAGGGGGTAGTGGCAGCAATGTCGTGTGAGTTCGAGTCTCATCCTGCGCACAGAAAAAGAGACATCTTCGTTGAAGGTGTCTCTTTTTTGTATGTATCAATTGTATCAGACGATTTCGTTGTTATCTCTTTGGAGATGTTCGGCAATCTTGGCTCGTCCGAACTGCAGCATCTTAAAGCAGAAGATATAAAAACCGATAAGCAGGATCCCTGACCACATTGTTCCGACCTCCCTCATCATGAGCAGTGCATCGTAAGTGCCATGCAGCAAGACGGGCACCCAGAAGATACGCGAAGCCTTGCGCCAACTCATGTCTCCGAAATAAATCATAGAATAGAAATATCCCATTGCGACGGCGAAGAGGAAGTGTCCCGGTACGGCGAACATAGCCCTCGCCACTGCGACCGATTGCCACGAGTCGAGGTTAGAGAAGAGATAGATGATATTCTCGGTTGCAGCAAATCCCATCCCGATAGAAACAGCATAAACGATACCATCAAACCGCTCGTCGAAATACTTATTACCTCTCAGTAACAGCCATAGCATGAGCAATTTAGCCAACTCTTCGGGTATAGCAGCACCGACGAAAGCTTTCCACGCCGCCTGTAGGAGCGTTGTCGGATTATCGGGAACAAGATAAAAGAACGCCACACTTGTCTCAAGGAATAGCGCAATCCCAGCAGAAATGATGCCATATAAAAAGCCCTTTGCAATTTGGGAAAAGGGTTCCCGCTGGTACTTATCTTTCCACCAGATGTACAATACTAGCGCAAAAGCAGGCAGTACTGCGGCAAAAATGACCGTATAGATATTATTGATTTGCATAGGTCAGGCTTCAGTCAGGAAAGTTGTTACTTCGTTCATAAGTTCTATTTTTGCTTTCTCAAGGTTATCATTGACGATAACAGTATCAAAGAACTGTGCTTTCTCCATTTCGGATGTTGCCTTAGCTACTCGTTCTTCAATTTTCTCGGGCGCATCTGTAGCTCTATTGACAAGTCTTTTTCGAAGTTCTGCAACGGAAGGCGGAGCAACGAAGATACTTCTGGCATTATCACCGAAGATGCGTTTAAGGTTAATTCCCCCCTCCACATCGACATCAAAGACGACATGATGTCCGGCAGACTCTATACGTTCGATTTCGGATTTAAGCGTACCGTAATAGGTTCCACTATAAACTTGTTGCCACTCAACGAACTGGTCATCACGGATGAGTTGCTCAAATTCGGAATTGGTAATGAAATAATACTCTTTACCATGTTCCTCCTCTCCTCTCGGCCGACGGGTAGTGGCGCTGATAGAGAACTCGAGGTCTCGTCTCTGGGTTAGGAGAAAATTAATCAAAGTACTTTTACCTGCCCCACTGGGAGCTGAAAAAATCAGTATCATATTCCAAAGTCATTAATTACAAGACATTGAGGACCTGCTCTTTTATCTGTTCGAGGATGTCCTTCATTTTAACCACGATAATCTGCATTTCGGATTGGTTAGACTTGCTACCGAGTGTATTTATTTCCCGTCCCATCTCTTGCGCAATAAATCCGAGTTTCTTCCCTACTCCGCTATTAGTCCGGTTTTCAGCCACTTTATAGGCGTTAAGGGTCTCGCGGAAATAAGCTATGTGATTTGTAAGTCGCACTTTTTCCTCTGTAATATCAAGTTTCTCGAGGTAGTAAATCAGTTCTGCTTCCAGTCTGTTTCTGTCGATTTGCTGTTTAGTATCCTCAGCTAATTTATCGAGGTTTTTGATGAGATGCTGTTTGATATTATCTACGCGTCCTTTCTCATAAGGTTCCACTTGCTCGAGGAGTTGTGTTATACCATCCAGTTTTTCAACGAACATACGCTCCAACGCCTCTCCTTCTTGTACGCGGAATGCAATAAAAGCCTTCAGTGCTTCATTAATTGCTTGTTGTAAGAGCACCCATTCCTCGTCAGAAAGTGCAATCTCAGCCGTTGCATTTTTAAGCACATCCGGGTAGCGCATGATAGCCGCCATTACTTCATCCGGCACGTTTCCATAACGTTGAGCATACTCCTGCCGATAGCACTCTACCGCCTCCCAATTGATACCATTAACAACAACCGTCTGACCGGAATCTGTTAAGGGTTGCGTATAGATAACGACATCCACCTTGCCACGCTCAAGCGGTGTTGAAAGCATTGTGCGGATATCATTTTCCTTATCTCTAAAAAGAGGAGCCACCTTGAGCGTCAAGTCCAACTGTTTACTATTCAGGGCTCTAAGTTCGACAATAGTCTTATGGTCTGAGAATACATATTCGGCCTTTCCGTAGCCGGTCATCGATTGTATCATTTGCCTATACAGAATTTTGAAAATATATTGTTTAATACTTCTTGTGATGTTATTTGTCCGGTAATTTCTCCGAGTGCGCCCAAGCAGTCTTGCAGGTCCATTGACAGGAATTCGCCGCTTAAGTTATCATCCAGTCCTTCGAGCACACGTTGTATAGCCGCTTTAGCCCGCGTGATTGCCTCATAGTGTCGCACATTAGAGATAACGGTTCCGCTATAATTGAAATGTGCACGGGCTATATTAGAGAGTCTCTGTTTTAGGATGTCTATATCGTTATTCTTAGCGGAAATAAGCAGACACGAATCGGAAGTCGGATGTAATTGCAGGTCGGCTTTGTTGAGCACGTAAATTATCTCTTTATCTTTCGGCAGATTGGTTAAGTCCGTTTGCGGATGAGTGATATCCTGGACGTAAATGATAATCTGCGCTTTCTCCATAGCATTGCGGCTCCGTTCGATACCCATTGACTCAACGAGGTCATTTGTTTCCCTCAATCCGGCAGTATCGATAAAGCGGAAAGGCAGTCCGTCGATAATGATTTTATCTTCAATCGTATCGCGTGTAGTACCAGCCACGTCGCTAACGATAGCTCTTTCTTCGCCGACCAAGGCATTGAGGAGTGTGGATTTACCGGCATTAGTCGGTCCAACGATTGCCACCGCAATACCATTTTTAATTGCATTACCTGTTTGGAAAGAGTCCGCAAGGGAAGTCAGATGGCGATAAATAGTATCGGCTAAGTCTTTCAGTTGGGTGCGATCCGCAAACTCGAGTTCCTCGTGGTCAGCAAAATCCAGTTCCAATTCGATAAGGCTTGTGAAGTGCAGGAGTTTATCGCGCAGAGACTGCAACTGCGTAGAGATGCCTCCTCTGAGTTGTGAGAAGGCCAAGTCTTTTTCTGCCTTTGTCTCGGCAGCGATGAGGTCAGCGACCGCTTCCGCCTGCGAGAGGTCCATTTTGCCATTAAGAAAGGCGCGTTGTGTAAATTCGCCGGCTTTAGCCAAGCGGCAGCCGGCATCAGTCAGCCACTGCAAAGCCTCTTGCTGTATATATAAACTTCCGTGGCATGCAATCTCCACAACATCTTCCCCTGTGAACGAATGCGGTGCCCGGAAGAGCGACACCAACACTTCGTCCAAGATTTCCTCACCACGATGTAAAGTCGTGTGGTGGATAGTATAAGGTTTGTGGGATTGGAGCGTACAAGTGAGTTTTTCCACGATGGGAACAGCCTGGGGGCCGCTTACGCGGATGACTGCTATTCCACCTGTTCCGTATGGGGTTGATATGGCAACGATTGTGTCCATCAGAAGGGATTATCTAATTGGGCGAGCAACGGGTGATGTTGGTCCTTATCAGAGAGAATCATTTTATTCTGCGGCACCTGCCAATCGATAGCGAGCGTCGGGTCCAGAAGGAGGATGCCTCCGTCCGCTTCGGGGTGATAGAAATCATCACACTTATAGGTAAAGACAGCTGTTTCGCTGAGCACGGAGAAACCATGTGCGAAGCCTTTGGGAATGAAGAACTGCCGATGATTCTCCTCGTTCAGTTCTACGGAGAACCACTGTCCGAAAGTAGGGCTCTTTTTACGCAAGTCCACAGCAACATCGAGCACTCTGCCTCTTGTACAGCAAACAAGTTTAGCCTGTGTATAAGGCGGGCGCTGAAAATGTAAGCCACGCACAACGCCATAGGATGAGCAGGACTGGTTGTCCTGAACAAAGGATGCCATTATTCCCGCCTCGCGATAGCGTTGCTCATTATAGGTCTCGACAAAATAACCGCGTTGGTCTTTATAGACTTTCGGTTCTATAATAAGCAGTCCTTCAATTGGTGTTTTTATTATTTCCATCTTTGAGTGTATTTACATTGCTACACGCACCGTGATACGAATACCATTGCGTTGCCACGGTCCGAGTTTGGTTCCGGTACCGGGTGCATTGAGGTGAGTCAGACGACGCACATACTCGATACGGAAGAGTTTGAATATATTCTCAATACCGGCAGTAATCTCCATATAGGGCATATAAGAATATTTGATATCTCCGTCGGCATTATGCATTGCGAAATTTGTACGGGCTTGCACGCTTTGTCCTTCTCTGATGTACGAAACAGGGAAGTCGTACAGTCCGGGAGTCTTTTCGGGGTTATTGCGGTCCCCGAGATAACCGGCTAACATATGGAAGGAGACGACTTCACGCAGTTTCAGGTGTTTGATACCGGGAATACGGTTGAATATCCATCCTTTGAGATAATAAGTCATGTGTAACGACACATATCTATCCATAAGGAACTCCATCGGCTGCATCAAAGAGAATGCTTTGGGGTCCATCAAGATAGATTGGTTGCTTACCGGAACGAAGAGCTTGGTATAAGGTGCTTTATTCGTTGCCAGATAGCCGATATCTCCTATCACATCAAGGTGGCCGAATGCAGAGAGCCAGAAGCGTTTCTCTGCAGAGAACTGAATGCGGTTATAGAAGAACCTGTCTTCAAGGATATATCCCATCTCGTTGGTAAAGCGGAACACAGGTGCATCTTTCCACAGGTTAAACGGCGACTCAATACCTTGGCGGTCGTTATAGATATATCCACCGGGCGAATAGCGTAGCGAGAAGGTCCACATAAAATCGTGGTAGTACGGCGTCTCGGTCACAGTGCCATCTGCATCTCGTTTGATATAGCGCAAAAGCAAATCCTCTTTTCCTTTTCGCGCTTCACCAAAGCGGGGGGCCGCCCATTTACGCGTGTCACTATCCAAATCATATAAACCGGATGAGCCATTCGGCACATTGTGCATGAAGTCAAACCATGTAATGACAGAGAACTGATTGGCATATTCTTTCTCATACTTCAGACGAATCTTTGCCACATACTGCATCGGTTTAGGGTCGAAGTTGAATTTGATGGACATAAAGATATGGTCACGGTCCAAGACGCGGTAGGTCTGACCTAACTCCTCCAAGTCATAGGTAAAGGAGAGCGACAAGTTATGTCGCAGGCTCTCATAGGGATGATAGGGCTTATCGTGGAAAGAGTGCAAGAGGGTGAAGCCACCCTTAGGCATCTTATCTGCAAAGCCATATGCCACGTATCCGCTGAAGAACCATCTCGGATGCGCATTAGCCGTTGTCATTCCTCCGACACGGATACGGCAGCCTTCCTGCTCGTTGTAGGAGAAAGTGTTAAAGATTGGTCCGAAGTCCCATTTAGAAGCATTACGGATACGGCTTGTAGGTATAAATTCCTGAATAAGGTCCTCAATCGTATTAACCAAAGCCCGGAATTTAGGAACTCGCATCAATTCTGTTTCAAGGCTGTCAACCAGCGTCTCTTTGCCGGTCAGTTTGAGTGGGCGCAGAGTATCCCAGTCAGTAGGCGGACGTTTATCCGCTCCAGGAAGCGTAATGGTGTTACCCGACATATAGAACAAACTATCCGGTACAGTAACGCCGAACTGATAATTCTCGAAGTGGCGTGTTTGGCGAGCGTAGATATTATGCTTGGAGCGCTTCGTAATAGCGAAACGGGCATGCGTATTGATATCTTCCGGAGCCCACAATCCGTTAGGCAACTGATAGAAAGTCTGTGATATACTCAAGTGACTTACCCAGTTCATATTTATCGACGGCGGGATATTGATACTATACCGTTTGAGCGCGCAAGATGAGTCATTAACGATATAGAGGTGTCCTGTAAAGCCAAAGCTCTGGCTGTTAACCGGTACAAACGCCAAATCAATACACTGCGTATCCTCAATCACTACGGTATCCATAATGTAATAGTGATAGAAGCTGACGGCGAGTGAAGAAGAGAGCGGGCTGACGAAGCGATTAAGCATCACGTTCACATCGTTCTGCAGGATATTGACCGGTTGGAACATCGCCTTGATATTCTGTGACATTCCACCGTTATCAAACAACTCGTCGAGTCCTTCCCAACGCTTAGCCGTCACCACGTGACGTTCCTTACGCGGGAAGCCTGAAACGTAGTCCTCGGTCAAAGTCTCCCGCAGCGACAGCGTAAGGATGGTGGTCTGTTCCATCTTAGCCGCTTCTTCGTCACGCAGGATGACCACACTGTCAACATTGACTTGTACGGAGTCTTCGCCTATCATCACGCTATCCACTTGGACTTTACCGCTATCAACGACTAAGACCCCACGCTCCATCATCATCGTATCTACGTAGGACTCAAGGAACTTGAAGTCACGCCAGAAGCGGTTCTTATCCAAGTCGTAATCGAAAGGTTCGATCGCCATCGACAATTTCTCATAGGTCTCCATCATATAAGACTCTTGCGCCTCTACCCTGTTTTTGTCTTTGTTGGCGATGACTTTTTTAATCAATTCGACAGCGGGATTGCCTTTTCGCCGATAGCGTTCGCGCGTGCGGTCAGGTTTGACAACGACATCTTGCAACGCATAAACTTCGGGCTCCAATACAACGAACAACTCCGTCGATTTGCCGGGCTTAACTGTCATTATCTTCGTCTTATACCCTACGCTGCGGAAGGACAAGGAGATGAGTCCGCGGTCGTTGCTGATAACGAAGTTACCGTCTATATCACTGGTTGTACCGATAGTTGAGCCGTCAAACATAATCTGTACGAAAGGCAACGGTTCACCCGATGAGTGGTCCATCGTGACACCCGTTACGCGGGTGACGGCACCATATGACATTACTGCAAGTAACAGACAACAGCTAATATGTAGAAGTCGGAGACCTTTCACGTTTCTTTAGTTCACATCCGGCAGGTTCGAATAATCACGACTGTAACGCAAGTGCTGTGCTACGTAGCTTTCAGTAAAGTCGAGTTGTATATCTGTTATTTGTCCGTTTTTATCTACAACAGGTTTGTAAACGGGATTGACGAAGCCTTTATAGGGCGCGAGGTTGAGTTTCTTATAGCGCGCCAGGACTTCTTTGTGGAGGTCTTGGTTTACCTTGACGGCATATTTCTCGACAATGGCTTTGGCTGCGGGATAATCACCCTCCGAGGTAATACGCTGTATCTCGGCTAAGAGTTCGCCATATAAGCGGCGTAAGCCTTGGTAGTCATTGATTTGGAGATAATGTTTTCCTTCGCGCTCAATAATCTCGACCTCTTTATTGGTTGCGTGGTCGTACACCCATCCGGCGATGAGTTGGCGGTTACGCATGTGCGCTTCCTCTATATCTTTGCCCGGCTCAATACGTACCAGTTGGGTCATCAGACCATTCATCATCTGCTGATAATATCCGGCTTTGAATGCTTCGGCATCCGGCAGCAGCCCTAATTCAACCAATTTAGGATCAGCCAGGTAATAGAGTCCGAACAGGTCAGCGCGGGCCTCCTCGATAGTAGAAGCATGTTCCTTGAGTGCATCCTTGGTCACACCGGGAAGAAGTTTGCCGGAGCCGTGTCCCACACACTCATGCAGATCGGTATGCAAGTCACCGCACACAGCTCCATACTTATTGTACAAAGCGCATGTGTTGGCGTCAATCATAAACTCCTCGTTGAAGCCATTACCTTTGGCGGCTTCGTTATAAGCGTGAACAAGGTTGTCTATAGTCACGGACTTCGAGCCGTATTCCTTACGAATCCAGTTGGCGTTAGGCAGGTTGATACCGATAGGTGTTGATGGATAGCAATCACCCGCCAGTATGGCAGCCGTAATGACCTTGGCGGTAACGCCTTTGACCTCCTCCTTCTTATATTTAGGGTCCGTCGTCGAGTGGTCCTCAAACCACTGTGCGTTAGAGGAAATCAGCTGGGTGCGTTTGGTTGCCTCCAAGTCCTTGAAGTTAACCATACTTTCCCACGTTCCCGTAATACCCAAGGGGTCCGCATAGGTTTCCGTAAATCCATTTACGTAATCGACGCGTGAGTTAAGGTCCTTGACCCACGCGATACAATATTCATTGAATGTCTTGAGGTCTCCTGTTTCGTTGAACTCAATCATCTTTTCGATAGCGAGTTTCTGCTCATCGTTCTCCGCCACTTCGTAAGCCTTACGTAGCCAATAGACCACTTTCTCAAGTGCTTCTCCGTAGAGTCCGCCTACTTTATACACGCGCTCCACGATGTCGCCATTCTCATTCTTCACCAACTGGCTATTCAGTCCTATCCACAGCGGTTCCGGAGAGTTGTCTTTATGCTCGGCATACCAAGCCTCTGCCTCCGCTTGGGTGACGCCTTCGCCGTAATAGTTACCCGCCGAATTGAGCACCAGGTCCACACCGTCCTGCGCCGTTGTACACTTAGGCATAACTGCCGGGTCAAACATCACGGGCAGTATAGCGGCATCGTATTCCACACCGGCTTGTTTGCAGGCGGTTTCGAACCACTCTTGTGTAAAGTCAGGCAGGAATTTATCCTTGCTGTAGTGGTGATGAATACCATTAGAGAACCATACGCGCTTGAGATAGCGTTCGAAAGCATCCCACTCCGCCTGTGTACACTGTACTTTGTCCCTTTCTACGTATAGAGCTTCCAAAGCTCTTCTGATACGCAGATTATAGCGCCCGTTCTGGTCAAACAGGATATCGCGTCCCTGAAGGGCGGCTTCGCTTAGATAATACACCAGTTCCTTCTGTTGCAGGCTTAGGGAATCGAAGCCAGGAACGTCGTAGCGGAGTATCTCCAAGTCGTAAAACTTATCCACTGTGTATTGGAATTTAGTTGCTTTTTTCTCACAAGCACACAGCGCGAGGAGCGCTGTGCACAAGACAAATACATATTTCTTCATATCGTATTAATAACGCTCAAGTACTGTTTTAATCAGTTCCTTAACGCGCGGCTTATAATCTGTATTGGCAGCCTCGACCTTGCGTTGTGCGATGACGCAGCAAACAGTCATTGCTTTGTGTCCCATATGCAGAGCAAGTCCTGCGATACAAGAGCCTTCCATCTCGTAGTTGGTGATACGCTGTCCTTCGTAACGGAAGGCGGAAATCTTCTCGTTGATATCCGGAACGGCAATATCCACACGCAGGTTACGTCCTTGCGGACCATAGAATCCGTTGGCAGCGATAGTGCAGCCTCTCATCATATCATCTTGGGCTATACGGTTTACCAGTTCCTCGTTAGCCGAAACAACATAAGGCACAGCGGCTTTTTTCGGATAGCCGATATAGTCAACGAGAGCTTTCTCGAAGCCGAGGTCTGAGATCTTGTCGCGGTCGTGATAGAAAGCCAATACGCCGTCAAAGCCGATGGACTTCTGGCTTACGAGGAACGTACCCAATGGTATATCTTCCTGCATACCGCCGCAGGTTCCGATACGGATGATTTCGAGGTGGCGTTTCTCTGCTTTTTCCTCGCGGGTATTGTAATCGATATTGGCGAGGGAGTCTATCTCGTTCATCACAATATCGCAGTTATCGGTACCGATACCGGTGGAGATACAAGAGATACGTTTGCCTTTGTATTTACCGGTGATGGTATGGAACTCACGGCTTTGCACATCGCACTCAATACTACCTTCATCGAAGAAAGAGGCTACAATATTTACGCGGTCTTGGTCACCTACAAGAATAATCTTATCTGCCAGATACTCGGGTTTCAGATGCAGATGGAATGCACTGCCGTCCGCATTAATAATCAATTGACTTGCTGGAAATGTTTTCATAATTCTCTGTGTTTTTTATGGTTAATAACTTTTTCAACTTTCATCTTTCATACCGGCCGCTAAGCCTCGCCGCCACCGAAGGACATCGGGATGGTGCTTCCGGGATTAGGCTGGCCGTTCAGCTGTATCTTGCCGAATTGGCTTTCGTATTTATTGACATTGTCCTGAAGCGCAAAGAGCAGTTTCTTTGCGTGTTCGGGAGTCAGGATTATACGTGATTTCACGTTAGCCTGTTTTACGCCGGGCATCATGCGTACGAAGTCCAAAACAAACTCGGAGGACGAGTGGGCTATGATTGCCAAGTTGGCATATACGCCTTCTGCTATTTCCGGCGTGAGATTGATGTTTAATTTCTGTTCTTCCATATAATTGTAAATTGTAAATTGCTAAATTATAAATCCTTTCATCCTTATAATCTTTGAGCGCAGCGGTCTTTCGACTTCCGGCTCTTACCACCTATCCTTGTATTTGGGGAGAATAAGCGCGAGGGCGGTTATAAGCGGCAATATCATGTCGTACCACAGTATCTCCAACCCCATAGAGTGCTGTCCCAAATGATTGGCGGCGATATTCAGCATTATCAGTTGCAGCAACAGTCTTATCATCAGCATCACAAAGGCTGCGGTCATCACTAACGGACTGCCGATAGCCAGTAAGATGATTGTCAGCAGGTAGAATACCCCCCGTGTCATCGGCTCACGTACGAGGTGCCGTTTACTCTTTGCGCAATAGCATCCTGATACGCTCAGGTGGCGCCGTTTCTGCTGCCACCATGCCTTCCATGTCTGTTTGGGTACAGACCATGTCACACTCTCTTTGTTGGTGACGGCTACCGTATTGTGCTTCGTTGCTATCTTATTGACAAACAGGTCATCATCTCCGGCGCGTTCCGTCATCAGGTCTGTAAAACCGCCGTGCGAGAAGAACGTATCCTTGCGATACGCCAAGTTCCGTCCGACACCCATATAGGGCTTGCCCGTCGCTGCAGCACCAAGATAATGCACACCGTTAAACAATGTCTCGTACTGAATCACATCGTTCAGCAGCGTGTTCTCCTGAAAATAGGCACCGTAGCCTAACACCACTTCCACATGGTCTCCGGCACCGAAGCCCGTCATCATAGAACGTATCCATTGGGTTGATTCGGGACGGCAGTCCGCGTCCGTAAGGAGCAGATAGTCGTACTGAGCCGATTTGGCGGCTAAGGTAAGCCCTAATTTCTTGGTGCTCCTCACACGTGCTCCGACAGGTACAAACGTCGTATGAACGCGTTTGTCCAAGGCCGCATACTCGTCAATCACTGCTTGCGTATTGTCTTCGGAACCGTCGTTGACGATTATCACCTCATACAAGGGATAATCCTGCGTCAGCAGACTTTGGACATAAGCCTTGAGGTTATATCCCTCGTTCCGAGCACACACAATTACGCTTACAGGCGGCAGTGTCTTTTGACTTTCTTCTTTGAGCGCAGCGCTCTTTTGACTTTCTCCTTCCTCCTTGCGACTTTTGGCTTTTACATGCATGTAGCGAGCGTAGAAATAGACCTGGTACATAAATGCCAACAGCAGCACCCCTAACAGGCTCAGCTCCCAAATCGCTATATCAAATACGCCCAATACCACCCTTAAATTGGAAATACTTTAAATTATAAATCCTTCGTACATCGTACTTTTATACATTGTACATTTACTTGACTTTCGACTTTCAATCTTTACAGTCCTTTTATCTTCAGTTCTTTCACAGTCTCTGCCACGATTTTGGCTGCCATGCGAGCTCCCGTATCATTGAGCAGAACTGCGTCACCTCCTGCAAAGAAGACGGCGGAAGCCGACTCTCCGGCATCCTCCACACGGGCACGGGTGGCTGCTTCCAAGTCAACCAAAGGCAACTTCTGCTGTTGTGCCACACGGCGGACTCCTTCTGCATAGGCTCCGTGACGCGGATAGTAGGAACTATCGTAGAAGAAACGCTTGGTCGTCGGAGTGATAAGAATCACTTTCACTCTTTTCTTCTGCGCTTCTGCTATCATCTGCAGCAGGTTGTTCTCAAACTCCTCCAGCGTAGAATAGATACGCGGATCGGTCTCGTCATACTCGTGGTGACCCAAGTTAATCATCATAAACGCTTTCTTGGGAACATTGGTCATAATGTCAGCCCATTGTCCGTCTGTCAGCATCGCACGGGTCGTCGCACCGGCGTAGGCGCGGTTCACTATTTCCACACCCGGCAGACAGTCACCGAGCACCTGACCCCATCCTACTGCCGAAGAGTCGTTCAAGTCCTCCGGAGCGGTCATTGAGGCAACAACCTCATCGCCTACCAGATACAAGACGGACGGTTTCTTCGCTTCCGCACCAAGAAGCACTAACGTCACCAAAGAGAGTACTAAAATAAGTCTTTTCATATGCAATATAATTTTGTTTCCTTCAAAAAACGCGCAAAGATACTACAAAAATTGCATATACGCAAATTTTCGAGCATAAAAATGAAGCATATAGAAATTATTTTCTATATAAGGAACTCCATTAACACATACATCTGGACAATCTTATTCGCGCTATCATCCTCACTAAACTCAAAAATGCATAAAAAATCGCAAAACATTTGCATATATACAAAAAAAGCACTATCTTTGCAGCAAATTTGATTAAAAGTATGTTAATTCTATAACAACAAGCAAAACTTCCTTCTTAAAACCGACGAGGCGATGGGATATAACAGCCGAAATAACTGAATGAAAAAAACTTTATCTTTAGGACTGATACTCCTTTTGGGTATCGCTAATCTTTATGCAGGTGCGACAAACGTGCGCCATGGTAAATTCCAAGTTGCTAAAAACGAGTACGCTAAGTTTGCGAAAGGTAACTTGTCCTATAGTGGCTCTAACAAAGCGTTCAATATTCTAGGCTCGCAATACGAAGCGCTCAAGAATAATAACGAGGGCATATCTAGTACATGTACAGCTTGCACTTGGGACCTCTTTGGATGGGGAACAAGTAAATACAAAGGTTTATATCCTTATGAAACAAGCGAGGACGCTTCCAAATACGCATCTGAAGTAGGAGTAGACGTTAACATTATCAACGACCCAAACTATACGGAATACGATTGGGGGGTACACAATATAATCACCGGCGATGCTGTAGCTTCATTCTACTGCCCAACCGCTGCCGAGTGGGACTATGTGTTAAACAAACGTCCTAACGCTGCAAAACTGCGTGCCTTAGCTACTATTACCGTCGGTGGTAGCCCGAAAGGTCTTATCCTACTTCCTGACAACTGGTCCACTCCGTTGGATTTGAAAATCAACACGAATGCTACCGATTATACGGATAACAAGTTTTCACTCACACAGTGGACGATCCTTGAGGCTTGTGGTGCTATCTTCCTTCCGTCCGGCGGACGTCGCTCAGGAACGACATGGACAAACTTGGCTGATGGATTCTACTGGACCAGCACTTCCGGTAGTACCGCTCAAACAGCAAAAGGCGTTACTCTGGGCAATGCACCAGAAGTTAAAGATTGCTCCCGCGCTGAAGGAGCCAACGTTCGTCTCATTGAAAACTACAACTATGGTTGCACAACCGTGAAAGGCGAAGAGACCGTAGAAGACAAGACCATCGAAGAATACGAATGGAATGGTCGCAAACTCACAAAATCCGGCGACTATACCTATACTTTCCTTGATGTTAGAGCCGAGACAGATAGTATCGCTACCCTCCACCTTCACATGAAAGATTGGACAGGCATCGACAATGTGCCGACAAGCAAGAAATCTAACGTACAGAAAGTTGTTCGTGACGGACAACTCTATATCATCCGTGACGACAAAACATACAACGTAGCCGGACAGGAAGTCAAGTAAATGATGCCCCTGAGGGGTTCGAGGACAAAGGAAAGAGTGCAACAGCGCTCTTTCTTTTTATGTACAACAGTACATTTACAACCATAAATTCTCTACAGGCACTATTGCTCACAAAAAAACGGAAGCCCAACTGGACTTCCGTTCTCTTTTGCATTCAGCTCTGTTTCCCGAGCTTTCTGTTTTGCGGAAAGAGAGGGATTCGAACCCCCGGACCCTCTCAGGTCAACGGTTTTCAAGACCGCCGCGATCGACCACTCCGCCATCTTTCCTTCGCTTCGCTACCAAAGCGGCTGCAAAAGTACTGCTTTTTTTTGAACTGACAAAATATTTGAGCAAAAAAAGTGGAAAATTATTTATTTTGAGGATAAATAATCTTCGTAAGATAGAGTCCTTGAGGCGGCACAGACTGCCCTGCAGCACAACGGTTATGCTGTTTGACAACACCCTCGAACTGCGCAACCGTCATCTTTCCACGACCGACCTCAAATAGTGTTCCGACTACTGCACGAACCATATTGCGCAGGAAACGGTCAGACGTTATAGTAAAGACTTCATCTTTCCACTCCGCCTGTGTAACGGTGCAAACAGTGGTTTTGACATCCGTATGCGCCTTGCAGAAGGAAGCAAAGTCATGCGTACCAAGCAGTGTCCGAGCCGCTGCATTCATCGCTTCGAAATCCAATCCGGGCGCAACTTGCGTAACCAAGTTATGACGAAAAGGGTCTTTGGTCGTGGTGATACGGTACTCGTACGTGCGGGACAACGCCGAGAAACGGGCGTGCAAGTCATCTGAAACAGGATAGATATCGTGCACCGCTATAGACCAAGGGAGAAGACCGGAGAGCCGGGAGACCATTGCGCCCAAAGCCGAAAGTTGAAAGACAGATTCGCTCAAAGACGAGAGGTCGAAGTGCGCAACCATATGCTCAGCATGCACACCCGCATCCGTTCTGCCCGCAAACGTGAGCGAGACGGATTGACGCAAAACGGTAGAAAAAGCATCCTCCATCACCTCCTGCACCGTGATACCGTTAGGCTGGCGCTGGGAGCCGTGAAAAGCAGTGCCATTATATGCAAAATCAACGAAGTAACGCATGACGGATAAGTTCTTCCAACTCAGGAGATAGATGCAGCTTATAGGTGCTGAAGAGCCCTACTCCACCGATTAACAGCGTACGGGCTATACTATCCACCCATATATTCACGGAAGGGATATACGTGAGCCACAAGTGATTGAGCGCAAAAAGCCACATAATAATCAGTCCAGCCCACAGATGCCGGTGGGTAAAAGGCTGAATATGCAAAGCCTTGCACGTGATAGCAACCACAGGAATAAAATAAATAACATCACTCAAAGCCGTAGCCAAGGCGGCCCCGTTCATGCCAAAACGCGGAATGAGCACATTGTTAAGCACTAACGCCGAGCCGGTCAGTATAAGTGAATTTAGCAGCGAAAAAGCGTAATAGCGAGAGTAACTCAACGCAGGATTAAAGATGGAGAAAGTAGCCATCAGCAACTGTCCAACCCCCAAAAGCAATACGGCATATTTGGCGGTAGCATACGTTTCACCATTAGGCAGAATATGGAAAATAAGGTCTATATTAATCCATATCAACAGGAAAATAAATCCCCCAACCAACAAGAGATTCGTACTTGCCTGCCCTATAAGTCTCGCTGTATTGGCGGAGTCATTGTCCTTGATAGTCTGCGCCAGTTCGGGCTGGGTGATAGCCACTAACGAGCGATAGGGGATGGACACCATCACCGCAATATAGGTTGCAATAGCAAAAATACCGGTATATTGCAAGCCCATCTGCGCCGTGATAAAGAATGAAGACAGCGTTGGAGCCAAGACGGATGTCAAGGCCGAAACAATCAGAAAACCTGTGTATAGCAAATAAGAGCGCACAAGCGGCTTATTAGCTCTCAAGAAAGCGAAATCCGGCTGCAGGCTTATAGGCTGCAGCGTAAAGACATAAACGATATTTATCAACGCGGCAACGGCATATGTCAGACATAGCGCTATCACGAACCCGTCCATCGAAAGCACCGCGCACGCGTATAATATATAGGAGATTAGCAGCCCTACCCTGACAACAACCTCGCGCACAAAACGCGGCACGACAATATGCATCAAACAATTCGAATTGGTCTCAAAGACCGTTTGATACAACATGAAGAATGACATCGGCAGAACAAAATAGTAATAGTCCACAAAGAGCGGGGACTTATCACCGAACCACGCGCCTAAAGGGACTCTGCACGCCCAATAGACGACGGCAAAAAGCAAGAAACCTATAAAAGGAATAACTATCGTCCAAAAGAAAAAGCCGTGATTCTTCCGGTCGTCTTTGAAGTACGGAAAAAACCGGATAATACTTGAACCGGTACCTAATTGTGCGAGTCCGACAAACAAAACCGCCGCATCAATAAGCACCCGCGCCAATCCGATATCTTCCGCCGTAAGGAAACGGGTAATAACGAAGAACGTCGTGACGAAGCCTATCGCCACTCCAAGATAAGTGGCGATAGTACCTCGCAATGACTGTTTCGCTATCTGACCCATTATTTAGTGATGCCTAACAGCTCTACCTCAAAAATAAGGGTAGAATACGGCGGGATAGACCCTGCACTCTGTGCGCCGTAACCCAGTTCCTGAGGAATATAGAAACGGAACTTGGAGCCGACAGGCATGAGTTGCAGACCTTCGGTCCAGCCTTTGATAACACCATTAAGCGGGAACTCTATCGGTTCGCCGCGTTGGATACTGCTGTCAAACACCGTTCCGTCAATAAGTGTACCTTCATAGTGCACCTTAACGGTTGAAGTAGCAGCGGGTTTAGCCCCCTTACCCATACGCAGCACTTCATACTGCAAGCCGGTATCGGTAACCTTAACGCCGTCCTTAAGGGCATTCTCTGCCAGAAACTGCTCACCCTTGGACTTATTGTCGCCGAATTGGATATTGCTGAGCGTTTCCTGAATATACTGCCCTGCTGCCATCGGCTCCCACATTTCATTATACTCGTACAGCCCGTTGATAAATCCCTGCTTGATAAGTTCGAAATCGGTAACAAGGCTCGGCTCACCGATAAGACCGGTAGCCTCCTGCTCTTTAATGGTTTTACCGACCTGCTCACCCATTTGCACAAGTTGCGGATTGGTATAAGACTTCTTCATTCCCTTGTTGACATAAGCGATGAACTCTTTAGCCATAGAACCGGTTGAGTCGTTCGCTAATACATAAGCCTTAACCTCACTACCGTTAAGCAATCCAAAAGCATAGTTAATGGAGTCCATTTTGTTGTTGAGTGTAATGGTCTTCGTTGTTTTGGGGCAAGAAGCTTTAATCGGTTTGCCGGCAACTGTATTCTCGGTACGCGAAGCCATATAAGCTGTTTGGAAGAATTCCTTAGCCTCGTCTATCCGCATCACGGATTGGTCATCGTACAAGCCGTTAACAAGCCCTTGGAAGAATATTTTCTCGTTGATAGTCCAAGCCGGATTCTCAGCCAAACCGTTAGTTTCACAGGCTTTGGTAGCAAAACCTACGTTTTGACCGATGGAAGCAACGTCAGACAGTTCTTCCACTTTTCCTTCATACCCGCGTTGAAGCGCATCAACAAACTCTGCGATGACCTGGTCTGAACTGTCGTTACGCAATTGGGACATCTTTAGGTTTGCACCGTTAACCAAGCCTACAGCGTAATTAACAGAGTCGTTCATGTTCGTTAACTCAATTGTTTTGGCGGTATAGGTATTACCGCAAGAAATAAGTGCAGTTGCTAAAACTGCCAAGAATGCAAATTTTCTCATAGTGACTATTTATTTTTCAATACCTAATAATTCAACCGTGAAGATAAGTGCTGCATAAGGCGGAATAGAGCCGCCTGCACCTTGTGCGCCGTATGCCAAATCATACGGAATGTACAATTTATATTTACTGCCCACAGACATCAGTTGGAGTCCTTCCGTCCAACCCTTTATCACCTGATTGAGAGGGAATGTAATGGACTCTCCGCGTTTATAACTGCTGTCAAATACTGTTCCGTCAATAAGCGTACCTTCATAGTGTACGCGGACGGTATCGGTAGCAGTCGGTTTTTGTCCGAGTGTAGCTTCAATCACTTCATACTGCAAGCCCGAAGGAGTGGTCTTTACCTGAGCACGTTTGGCATTTTCAACAAGGAATTTTTCCCCTTCTTCTTTCGCTTTTTTAGAAGCATTCATAACAAATTCAATACCTTGTTTGAACTCTTCGTAATTGAGTTCTTTTTGTCCGTACTGCATCAAATATTGTGCCACAGACGTTCCTAATTGGAATGATAAGGAGTTATTCATACAAACTTATTTAATGATTTATGATTTCGGATTTAATAAAGCATTATATCGAGCAAGGTACTTACCGATAATATCAAACTCGAGATTTACGGTTGTGCCTTTCCTGATATACTTGAAATTGGTATTTTCGTAGGTATAAGGGATGATACAAACACTCACGTATCCCTTACTGCCTTGGATATCAGGGTCACATACGGTAAGGCTGACACCATTGATGGTAACGGAACCTTTATCGACGCAGAAATAGCCGCGTTCAATCATCTCACGCGTAGTCTCATACTCGAAGCGGAAATACCAGCTGCCTTCCGTTTCTCTGACCTCTGTACAAACAGCCGTTTGGTCCACGTGCCCTTGCACAATATGACCGTCCAGCCTGTCACCCAAGGACATTGCACGTTCGAGATTGACATAGTCACCCTCTTTCAACTGTCCGAGATTAGTGCGGTTAAGTGTCTCTTGCATTGCTGTTACGGTATATAAATCGCCCTCGTTCTTAACTACAGTCAGACACACACCGTTATGAGCTATAGACTGGTCTATACTCGTTCCGTCGGCAAAAGGATTACGTAACGTAAAATGCTTATTGCCTTGTTCGGCTTCAATTTTCACTATTGGCGTTAACGCCTCTACGATACCTGAAAACATTAAAATCAAATTTAATCAATATTACACAATAAATCAACAGCAAGACAGTTCCGATTCCCATCATTGCCCACATATTACTAATCTCGTTGATACGAAGGAAGTAATAGATTGCTAACAGCACAAGCGTTAGAACAGTATATAATCCTATCCGCTTGAGGTCATACGGAATAGGTGCTTTCTTTTGTCCGATGAAATAGGATAACAGCATAATCGACAGATAGCAAACCAAACTGCTACCGCAAGAAGCCCAGTAACCAATACGGGGAACAAAGACCACCTGAAGCACAAAAGTAATAACCAAACCTATCAACGAGAACCACGCGCCCCACTTGGTTTCATCCGTCAGTTTATACCAGAAGCTAAGATTGAAATAGATGCCCTGGAAGATATACGTCCACAAGACTACCGGAACAATCTTCAGTCCTTCCCAATATGAATCGGCAATGATATAACGGAAGATATCCAAATAGAAGATTACAATCATCATAATCAGATAAGAGAAAAGGATGTAATACTTCATGGCATCGGCATATGCTTCTACGGACTGTCTGTCTTTATGCTTGGCGAAGACAAAAGGCTCATAAGCATAGCGGAAGGCTTGCGTAAACATCATCATCACCATCGCTACTTTGAAACAAGCGCCGTAAATACCCAACTGCGCTTCCGCATTCTCATATGGATAGAGATACGGGAACAAAATCCTATCCAAAGTTTGATTCATGATTCCGGCCACACCCAGCACTAACAAGGGTAGTGAGTAATGCAGCATATCGCGCAGGACTGACCACGAGAATCGTGCTCCGCGAGGCAGGCAGAAAGGCAACAAGCACAGCGTCTGAATCGTTGTTGCAAGGATATTACTGATAAAGACATAAACGACATCATTTTTTCCAAGGATGACAAGGAAAAGGATATTAAATCCTATATTGAGAATGACGAAGAGCAGTTTGAGCCCTGCAAAGAGAAGCGGACGCTTCTGATAGCGCAGGTACGCAAACGGGATACAGGCAAAAGCATCCATCGCCACCGTTACTGCAAGCATAGCAATGAACTCGGAGTGGTCAGCGTAGCCCAATACGTTGGCTATCGGCTGACGGAACACCAGACACAGGACTGCAAACAAGGTGCTGGTAGTCAACAGTGCAACAAAAGCCGTTCGATAGACCTGCTTGGCATCGTAATCATCCCGATTGGCAAAACGGAAGAAACCGGTCTCCATTCCATAGGTGAGGATAACAAGCAAGAGAGCAGTCCACGCATACAGATTAGTGACAATACCGTAATCGGATGTCCGCGCCAACACATATGTGTATAGTGGAACAAGCAAGTAATTCAGAAACTTGCCGATGATGGACGAGAGACCGTAGATAGCCGTCTCTTTCGCCAATATTTTCATACTTGCAGCGTTATTACTCATCGCTCCCGTTTTTTTGATTCTTCCCTTCAACAATAATGACAATCTCTCCTTTAGCCGGTTGCTGTTTAAAGGAAGTTACCAGTTCGTTCAATGTTCCCCGACGCGTTTCCTCATGCAACTTGCTTATCTCTCTACTTACGGATGCACGTCTGTCAGCGCCTAAAAACTCCGCCAATTGTTCCAATGTTTTCAGCAGCCGGAAAGGCGACTCGTAAATAATCATAGTATGCTCTTGCTCTGCCAGTCTTTGCAGGCGCGTCTGACGCCCTTTCTTTTGCGGCAGGAAGCCCTCGAAATAGAACCGGTCGCAAGGTAAGCCGCTATCTATCAAAGCAGGGACAAACGCTGTCGCACCGGGCAGACATTGCACCTCTACACCACGTTCTACGCAGGCGCGGACCAACATAAATCCCGGATCACTTATTCCCGGTGTCCCTGCATCGGATATAAGTGCCACATTCAAGCCCGCCAATATCCGTTCCGCCATCTCGTCGCTTGTCTCATGTTCATTGAACTTATGATGGCTCTTCAGAGGCGTGTGGATATCATAATGCTTGAGCAGAACAGACGATGTGCGCGTGTCCTCCGCCAGGATAAGATCCGATTCTTTGAGTATACGCAAAGCCCGGAGTGTAATATCCTCCAGATTACCGACCGGTGTTGGAACAAGGTATAACATTATCCGAATCGACGATGCAAAACATTTATAAACAGGTCGTATGCAGCACTTTCTTTATCCCAAGCGGAGAACTTGCGGTCAATGTAATCGACTGCTGCATCAAAATCCGCCTGTTTGTTTAACTCTTCTAAAGTTTTCTGCATCAGTTCTCCGTTTTGGGAGAAAAGCTCGCGTTGGAATAAGAACCGGTCACCTAAAGAGATGCCTTGTTTCAGGTCCTCCAAGCGTTTGCCTACTGGTTTGGTAACAACAGGTTTTTCCTCGGGTTGGGGAGCCGGTTCCTGTCGAATAACCGGTTCCGGTTCAGGAACAGAAGTCTCCTTACGCTCCTCCGGTTCCTCCTCGTCCAAATCCATATTCATCTCATCGTCCAAACGCGCATTCACTTCTGCTAATGCTGCTCCCAAAGCGTTGAGTTTGGTAGTGTTTTGCGCTACTTGGTCTTGAAGTTTTTGCAACATCTCTGTCTGCTCATCGTTTTGTTCCGCTTCGGTACTGCGTTGCATTAAGATATCATAGCGTTGTTCCAAATCGGATATACGTGTCTCAAGTGCTTCAAGATATTCTGCTAATTGAATCAGTTCGTTTTTCATATATATATATCATTTTAGCAAGCTACTTTTTCTAACCACTTAACCATACCTAACATAACCCCCATCGAAATCATGCAGATACCGAAGAACACAGCCCAGCAATACTCAATGGGCCAGGCATTATACATCACCGGTCCTACCCAAATAAACAGGTTCCCGATAGCAGTAGCACCGAGCCATAGTCCCTGGCATAGACCAACCAGGTTACGCGGAGCCACTTTGCTCACGAACGATAATCCGAGCGGGGAGATAAAGAGTTCGGCTATAGTGAGGAAGAGATAAGTCACAATCAATACCCAGGGTCCTTCTTTTGCCAGTCCGGCAGCCGCTAACTCATCTGCGTTCATAGCCCGGAAATCAGCACCCGAAGGATAGTTGTTAATCATTGAGATAACCATCAGGAAGAGGTAAGCACAACCTGCAACTGCCATACCGATAGCAATCTTACGCGGAGTAGAGATTGCTTTACCTTTCCGGGCTAAAGCTGCAAAGATCCACATCACAATAGGCGTTAGCACAATCACAAAGAACGGGTTCAGTGCTTGCCAAATCTCCGGTGCAATACTATCCGTACGGATAAAGTCACGGGCAAAGACAGCAAGTGACTGACCGTTTTGGTGGAAAGAGAGCCAGAAGAAGATAGCGATACCCAAAACAGCAGAGAGAGCTGCCAAACGTTGCTTAATCTCCGTAGCCAAGGCTTCACGCTCTTCCTTCGTATATTCCTGAACAGCGGCTGTAGTCTTTTTTGCCGGTTGAGGGAACATATGCTTTGTCTTCAGAAAGATGACAAGAGACAAAATCATCGCAGCTACAGAAGCAAAGAAAGAATAGTGAATACCGGTATTGAAGACGGTGATATAATCCTGGCAGAATGCAAGTTCATCTACGAAATCATATCCTGCTTGCATAGAAACCTGAATAGTCTCCAGGAACTTCTGAGTCAGCTGTCCGTCAGTAAGGTATTGGTGAGCCAGAGTAGCCATATCGGAGTTATACACCAACAGGTGTTTATCAAGCCACCATTGACGCAAAAGCGGTGCAATAAAAGGTGCAATCAAGCCGCCGATATTGATAAACACATAGAATATCTGGAATCCTGAGTCGCGTTTGTCTTGCGCCATTTTTAATGCTTCAGGACCTTGTTTTGCTGCCTCAGCTTCAAACTCGTCGTACATCTTACCGACGATAGCTTGCAGGTTTCCTTTGAACAAACCGTTACCGAACGCAATCATGAGCAATGCCAGACAAGTGAAGACAAGAATAGTCCACCACTCTGCTCCGCCGTTGAGGTTCTCCGAGAAAATAGGCAAAGCAAGACACACATAACCAAGGGACATGATAATCAATCCCCACTGAATAGTCTTGTTGTAGTTTTGGGTCTTGTCGGCAATGATACCGCCTACAAGACTAAGCACGTAAATACCGAAGTAAAAGACTGCATAGATTACTCCGGCTGTTCCGTCCGGCAAACCGAACTTGGATACGAGAAACAACAGGAGAACGGCATTCATAATGTAGTAGCCGAAACGCTCACCCATATTTGCGAGGGCGGCAGGAATTAATCCTTTAGGATGGTTTTTGAACATAGGTTTTGATATCTAGAATTTATAATCTACTTATCTATTATTTCGCACCAATGATGGGTATCTTTTGTGCGTCCGTACTGTATATCCTGCAGTGCTTTATACAACCGGCTCACAACCGGTCCGGGTTCGTCGCAGATGTGATACGTTACGCCCTTGTCCGGGTCAATCACTTTGTCTATCGGCGACAGCACGCACGCCGTTCCGCAAGCCGCAGCCTCGCTGAATGTTGCCAACTCCTCTACAGGAATATGTCTTCGTATCACCTTCATTCCCATCTTACGGGCTAACTTCATCAGGCTGTCGTTAGTGATTGACGGCAGAATAGCACTACTTCTCGGCGTCAGATATTCAATTCGGCTTTCGACCTTCGACTCCCTTATCCCTATAAAGTTAGCCGCGCTACACTCGTCTATATAATGATGCGTCTTGGCATCCGTAAAGAGGCAGTCATATCCTTGTGCATGCGCCGCTTCCGTTCCCCGGAAGGATGCGGCATAGTTACCACCGACCTTAAATTGTCCTGTGCCTAAAGGCGCAGCTCTATCTACATGTCGATTGACAATAAAAGTTGTGCAGTGGTACTTACCCGGGTAATACGGACCGATCGGTGAAGGTATAATAATTAGTTCGAAGTCCGTTCCGGGGCCGACACCGAGTCTTGGTGTTGTACCGATAAGAAGCGGTCTGAAATACAAGGTTGCTCCTGTTTCGTAGGGAGGAACAAAACGCATATTCTTTTTCAGAGCGAGCCTGATAGCGTCTCCGAACAAGTCGGTAGGCGGCGGTGCCATGTATAGTGCTTTTGCGCTACGCTGCATACGTTTGGCATTTTCCTGCCAGCGGAAAATACGAATTTTGCCATCTACTCCCCGAAAGGCTTTGAGTCCTTCGAATGCTTCTTGCCCGTATTGGAGGCACGTTGCGCTGACGTGTAGGTGCAGAAATTTGTCCTTAGTGGCATAGGGTTGTTCCCAAACGCCGTCATGACAAGCTGCGCGGACTATGTAGTCCGGTTCTGTGTAATGAAATCCTAATGCGCTCCAGTTAATACTACTATTATTCATCAAATAATGTATCTAAAATACTTATCTCTTTTTGCCAAGGGTGGCGGTCTGTCCAAGTCTCACCGCTCCAGTCATTCGTGCGAGCGGCTTGCGAGACGCTGCCGAGACGCGGACGCTCTCTGCGGAGCAGCGAAATAACCGTTTCCGTCAGTCCGTCGTTGAGGTCCAAAAGCCATTTATATTCTTTCTCGTAGAACGGCTTCAAGTAATCTGCAAAATATACAAAATAAGGTTTATGGCGATAAGCGCTCTCAATAGCTATCCAATGCTGATGCTGCCATCGTGACTGGTAGCTGATTTGTATATCCCGTGTCAGTTGTTTGTGTTCAACTTTTCCTACCGGCACTGTCAATCGTATCTCGATTCCTTTCGGGTCATGAATCAAACAGCGGTTACGAAAAGTCTGTTTCTCAAACGTCTCCATCTGTTCTATTTCGTATCCGGAGTTCATAATCGCTTCGAAATACGATCTTGGTCCCAAATATGCAGTAGGAACGATTATTTCCATGCCGTCTTACCCAATCGGTTCCAACGTATATGTCCTTTGAACCATGGTTTATCTTTCTCTATACTGAGCCATATAAATATTGGGCGCCCAACAATATGATCTTCGGGCACAAATCCCCAATAGCGGCTGTCGGCACTATTGTGGCGGTTATCGCCTTGCATCCAGTAATAGTCCATCGCGAACTCGTACTCTTCGCCAATCGTCATCGGCTTGAACTCGTAGGCTTGTGCGATACGGCGATAGATGGGATAATTGGCTTCC
>CAMOJP010000024.1 GCA_946617165.1 uncultured Bacteroidales bacterium | reverse complement strand
AGTGCGGAATGTGATATTTTCTTCACTTTTTATTTGCATAAATGCAAAAAAAGCAGTACTTTTGCAGCCAAATTAATGTACTCCGCCGAATGGCGTCTCTGATTATGGCAAACGAAAAACAATCGCTCGTGAACGAGCTGAAATCTCTGCTGGAGCAGAATGTAACCGAAGTAAAAGAACAAGTAGAAACACTGAAAACCCAGTTCTACCGTCAGTATCACGAGGAACAAGCTGCACTCAAGAAAGCGGCTGAAGAAGCTGCGCAGCAAGCCGGCCAAACTCTCGAAGATTGGCAACCCGTGCTCGATGAGGCAGAACAACAGTTCCGTGAACTACTCAATGTATATAAAACGAAACGTGCCGAAGTGGCCAAACAAATGGAAGAGGAACAGGCGCAAAACCTACTGCGCAAAGAGAATATCCTGGAGCAAATGAAAACAATGGCGGAAGCCGAAACAGCAGACGTTATGGATAATCTCAAGAAAATGAAAGACCTCCAGGCGGAGTGGAAGACCATCGGCCCCGTTCCCGCTACCAAAGCGCAGGAAATATGGAAGAAATACCAGCAGTACCAAGAGCAGTTCTACGACCTCGTTAAGATTAATATCGAACTCAGAGACCTCGATTTCAAGAAAAACCTCGAGATGAAAACATTGCTCTGCGAGGCTGCCGAAAGACTCAAAGACAATAAGAATATCGTGGAAGCAAGCCGCGCTTTACAGCAACTGCACGACGAGTGGGCGGAGATAGGACCTGTTGCACGCGAACTGCGTGAGGACCTCTGGAACAGATTCAAAGAAGCGTCATCCGCTATCAACAAAAAGCACCAAGCGTACTTCGACGAACTGCATGCCACAGAGAACGAGAACTTACAGAAAAAACAGGCTATCATAGCTAAGATTCGTGAGATAGACTACAGCTCCTTCAAGTCCAATAAACAATGGGACAAAGCTGTCGAGACTATCCAGGAGCTCCAGAAAGAGTGGAGAACAATCGGTTTCGCTCCTAAGAAACAGAACCAAGCCATTTACGACGAGTACAGAGAAGTGTGCGAACAGTTCTTCAAAGCCAAATCCGCTTATTACAAGCAGATGAGAGATGTCTTCTCCGAGAACCTGGCGAAGAAGCGTGCGCTCATCCAGAGAGCAGAAGAACTAAAAGACAGTGAGGCTTGGCAAGAGACCTCCGCAGCCTTGGTTGAACTACAGAAAGAGTGGAAGACCATCGGCCCCGTTGCACGTAAGTACAGCGATGATCTCTGGAACAAGTTCACGGCTACATGTGACGAGTTCTTCAATAAAAAACGCGAAGCAGTCAAAGAGACCCGTAATGAGAGACAGCGTGCTCGAGGAGAACGAGTCATGGCAAGCGGCGACAGAGATAAGCTCGTACGCATGTACACCAACCTGCAACAGGAAATCAAAACGGCTGAGAACAATATCCTCTTCTTTACCGGGAAATCCAAATCCGGAAATAAACTTGTAGAGGATATGCAAAAGAAAATTGACGGACTGCGTGCGCAACTCAAAGAATTAGAGGATAAGATTAACCAAATTGATGCCGCAGAATAATGGCAGAACTCATTCAATATCAAGCGGTTGAATTGTGCCAAGCGGAACAAATCGTGTTGCACGATATCAACTTATCCGTCAATAGTGGAGAGTTCGTCTATCTGCTTGGTAAAGTGGGGTCGGGGAAATCCACCTTTATGAAGTCCCTATACGGCGAAATCCCTATTGCAGCCG
Source organism: uncultured Bacteroidales bacterium (assembly GCA_946617165.1). GTDB lineage: Bacteria > Bacteroidota > Bacteroidia > Bacteroidales > Paludibacteraceae > Colicola. Next base: position 24,008 of record CAMOJP010000024.1, on the reverse strand, counting down.
GACAAGCACAAGTCCTCGACTACGATATGACTAAGATAAGGCGGCGCAAACTGCCGTACTTGAGAAGACGTATCGGTATTGTCTTTCAGGACTATCAGCTCTTAACCGACCGGTCTGTAGAAGATAACTTGCTGTTCGTGCTCAAAGCTACCGGATGGAAGAACAAGCGCATCATGAAAGACCATGTGCTCGAAATCCTGCAACAGGTGGGTATGGATAAAAAAGCCTATAAGATGCCGTACCAGTTGTCCGGTGGTGAGCAACAGCGTGTTGTTATAGCACGGGCGCTGCTCAACTCGCCCGAGATTATCCTTGCAGACGAACCTACCGGTAACTTGGACCCCGAAACAGGAGCAGAAATAATGGAATTGCTCTATTCCATCAGTAAAGCCGGAATGTGTGTCATTCTATCTACACACAATATTCATTGGCCCGAACGCTTCCCGGGGCGCAATCTGTTATTCGATAACGGATTGATAAGTGAGGGCAAATAAACGCATCTGATGTAACATCGCAACTATACCGTTGTTGCGAGTAGGGGAGAGATGCTCCCGAAGACCGATTTTGTCGATGAAGTATAAATCTGCATCGACAATTTCTTTTGGGCTGTGACCGCTTAAAACGCGTATAAGAAGCGCCACAATACCTCTTACTAATATAGCATCCGAATCTCCGTGATAGATAACCACCGGGGATGCGGGATTACTCTTGTCTAACTCTGCGGTAAACCACACTTTCGACTGGCAACCGTCAATCAGATTTTGATCCGTCTTGGCTGACTCAGGTAAAGCGGGGAGAGACTTGCTGTAATCGACAATAGTCTCGTACCGGTCCATCCAGTCGTCTAAATAACTGAACTCTTCGATTATTTCGTCTTGGATTTGATTAATTGACATAAATGTTCTGCTATTTGTTCGTCGTTAGCTTCGCTTAGTTCGCCTAACGGCACATCTACAATAATATCGGCTTGGGCATAGAACGGCTCGCGGGCTTCAAATTGCGGCAAGATACATGCTAATAACTCTTCCTCCGTCTTGCCCTGTAATACCGGCCGCTCGCTTAAATCGGTCAGCATAAGGCGTTTGGCTAAATGTTCTGGACGCCAGCGTAGATAGATACTGGTTCCTAACTCTTTCAAGCACTCCATATTATCTTCCCAGCACGGATAACCGCCGCCCGTAGCATATATGACTTTCTCTATAGGCAGTTCCGCTAAATCCTCAAGTACGTATTTCTCTTTACGTCGAAAAGCCTCAATACCGAACTCACGGATATACTCTGCCGGAGTGTAACCGTGTATCTGTTCGAAAGCTTGGTCCAAGTCAACGAAATGCCAGCCGAGTTTGTCTGCTAACAGACGTCCCGCAGTCGTCTTGCCGGCACCCATATAGCCAATAAGATAGATAGGATAGGTCATCGTTTCTTTTCTTGCTCGTCTAACATCTCGATAGTATTGTCACGCCACCGTAAAACGCCGTCTTCTATCCACGCGTACGGAAAAACACCATCTACAGCCGGGCGGATAGTGCGTATTACCTTATTATCCATATTATATACGCGCGCGTTGGAGGAACATATCGGAGCGCATACGGTTTGAACAACTAATGCCGAGTCTCCGTAGTCCAGAACCTCTATTGTACAACTGTCTTTCGTCTGAAAACGCGTGTAGTTGTCCTCAGTGTACTGAACAGTAGGAGCCGCTTCCATCGCGGTGAGCATCGATATAATAGGGGGGATATATAAAAACAGTCTAAACATGTTCAATTAAAGCTACTGCGTACGCAGCTATACCTTCCTCACGACCAACAAAACCCAAATGCTCTGTGGTCGTCGCTTTGATATTAACTCGTCCCGTTTCCACTTCCATAACGTTTGCCAGACACTCCTGCATCTGAGGAATATATGAACTCAGTTTAGGTGACTGGGCGCAGATAGTACAATCGCAATTACCGAACGTATAGCCGTTCTCGCGTAAAAGCGACATGGTCTTTCGAAGCAGTATCTTGGAGTCTATACCTTCGTATTCATTACCCTTGGTGTCAGGGAAGTGAAAACCTATATCGCGTAACCCCGCAGCGCCTAACAAGGCATCGCAAAGAGCATGAATAAGTACATCCGCATCCGAGTGCCCGAGTAAGCCCTTGTCGGATGGAACATCAATCCCGCCTAACCACAATTTGCGGTCAGGACAGAATTGATGAACATCATATCCGAAGCCAATACGCATAGTCTTACTTCTTGCGGTTGTCAACAAGGTCTTTGATGCCTGCAAGGTCGAAACCGAGCGTGAAGCGCATCGTCTGGTCTAACGGGTTGGTAGAAGCCAAACCTACGCAGTAAGAGAAGTCGAGTGAGAAAATACTCAAGTGGAAACCGGCACCAAAAGTGATGTAGTTGCGGTTGCCTTTACTCTTAGCCTCGTTACTATAACCGGCACGTGCAAAGAACTGACGGTTGTATGTGTATTCCAAACCGGCTGCCCAACGAACCTCTGCGAACTCCTCGGCTGCACCGTACGGAGCATCTGCGAAGGACTTGAAGATACCGCTGACAGAGGTCATGCTCGAATATGCATCCTGGGACATTTGCCACGTTGCAGGATCGTCTGCATTGAAGCCTTCGGTGAATTTGGACTTGCGAGACGGAACCAAGAGCTTGTCGCATTGCAGGTTGAAGGTCAACTTGTTGTATGCGTCAAAAGGCAACTCATAACCGACACCGATACGCATCGTTGCGGGAATAAAGTTACGGGTTACATTATCATAAGTCATCTTACCGCCGAGGTTCGTAAGTGTGAAACCTAACAGGAAGTAACTGGTACCCATCTTGATATCAATCGGTTGACGATAGTACAAATCTACATCAGCAGCCATCGTCCAAGCCGGTTTCATCTCTTGTGACGAACCGGAAACAGAGGAGTTGATACCGTTATTTAAGTCGCTGTACATGAAACGCAAAGCAACTGCCATACTGACGTACTCGTGTAATTTACGATAGTACGAAACATCCAACGCCCACTCGTTAGGATGAGCTTCTTGCAACTGAGTACCCGTCATGTCGGTTAACTGAACAGCACCCATTGAGAAATAAGTGAAGGAAGCTGCGATACCGCCCGCTAAATCGCCGATGTTGTAGTAACCCTCGAGGTGTGCCAAGTCAATGTCACCCACTAACTTGCGTAACCACGGAGTGTAGTTGGCTGTGATACCGCCCTTACTGTCCATATAGGCAAACTTTGCAGCATTCCAGTACTGGGAGTTCAGGTCGGGAGTAGTAGCAACACCAATATCACCCATACCGGCTGCACGAGCGTCCGGAGCAATGGACAATGATGGCATTGAGGTGATGATAGGATTAACGTAATCCTCATTTCCAAACGCAAAGGCTGCTGCTGATACACACAAAACCGATGCGATAGATAAAATAATCTTTTTCATTTTTGTTATTAATTTGATAATAAAGTTGTTTCTACTTTGTTTTTAATCTACCTTAAAGTTGCTTCATAGGCTAAACCAATGATTTTTAATGATTTATGTTAATATTTCAGTTAATTACAATCAATTTGCCCATACGGGATACGGCAGTCGTCTCTTCTGTCTTCAGCTGTACCCGATAGGAATATATTCCGGGCGTGATGCCCATTTCACTTACGTTCCATTGGATATCACGGGCGCCTTCCCGGCTGTTATGCCATACAACTTGGCCGGAGAAGTTAAGGATGTATATATCTGCCTGTACCAAATCATCCGGACGGTCGTATTCAATACGCATATTGACCACTCCGTCTAAATGAACAGGATTAGGGTAGGTTGTAACAGAGAATATATTCGTCTCCATTCCGTTTACTACGCTGAAGTGCAACGTCTCTGTAGAACTGTTATTGAATAAGTCCCACGCACGGAGCGTCATCACATGATTGCCTTCGCTCAGAGTAGCCATCTTATAGTTCACACTACCTTTGCGATAATCGCCGTCGGTATTGCTGAAATAGTCATTCAATACGTAAGTTTGTTTCGGCTCTCCGTCAATGATAAGTAATAAGTCATGTCCTACGCCGCTACCAACCGTATTGATGCCGTTCTCATCCTCTAACTGAGCGTAGAAATGTGGATTCTCATGAGTCATGCCGTAATCTGCAAAGGCCGGATTATTCAGATACATCCGTATATCCGGACCAATAGTATCTTCTATCGCTACCGTCGAACTGCCACCGATATACATCTTCTCATAGTGTCCCACTGCCTCTGCCTTGTTGTCGATGTCGTAGGCATAATATACCATACGGCCGAGACCGTAGTTATAGCGGATGTCCTTAGGTGCGACAAACAAAAATTCAAACTGTCCGTTTTTGACATTTATTTCGCCGCGGAAGATAATGTTGGGATAGTCGTTGTACTTACTTGTCACTTTGTCTTCGTCGCGAGGCGTGTCATTGTCACGGGTGACGACTTCTTGTATCTTGTCGTATATGGTTACATGTACTTTGCCGTTAAACCAACTCTGCAAGGTATTTGTAGAATCAACAATCTGTCCCTTGACATTGTGCGTCGTGAGTGCCCGGATAGTATCGGAGCAGGATGTCGTTTGTACATTAAACTCCGTAGGGTAGGCAATACGCAGTGCGGGGTCGCCTAACAGTATATAGGATAACTTGTTTTCATCGCCAAGCCCGACTTTATTCTTTGCATTCTTACAAGCCTCACCGAGTGTACTTTCGTAAGTAAAGGCGTTCTTGTGGCTAAATAACGTATCGCAGAAGCTGGTATTAATCATTTTGTTTTGTGACGCGAAGACCGTTCTGCATGCCGACAACACACCAATCGCACCGCCCTTGGCGTTCAATACTGCTTCCTCCGCTGCACTTCGCTTACCCGAATCGAAATGTGCAAAGGAGCAGGTGGCGAACATCCAAAAGGCTTGATTGGTGTTGCGCATCGCACGTATTGAGCGAAGGTCTAACATGCTCTCATTGGTTATAGCGTTGTAACCTCCGTGTCCCGAGTAATCCATAAGCAAAACACCGGAATTAAGTAAATTGCTCAGGCGATTCTTTGCTAACGGGTAGTTCTCACCTGACGCTGTTGTCTCCTGTTGATAGGCATCCAAATAAATCTTATTGACTACAAAATCCGGATTCTTGCTGCGTACTTGTTCGGCTCCTTCGTCGGCTACTTGAATATGCAATCCTTTGTCGCCGTCATCCGCAAGGAACAGGATTTGGTTCTTCCAATTTCCGTAACGGCCTTCCGTCATATAGGCGATAAGTTTATTCACGACATTCTCTGCTTCTTCAGTGGAGTTAATAGGTAAACGTCCTACACCTATCTCCATAGATCCCAACGTGTCAACTTCGCCTTCAGCATCGTTCATATAGCCAAAATAGTCGTCCGTAGCATAAGCTTTTGTCTCTTCTGTGGAGTTGATGGCTTGATAGGTTAGGAGAATAGCTGCACCGCCGGTAGATATCGTTCCGCCTGACGGAACAAGTAACTGACGGTTGTCAAAAGTACCATCGCCGAAGAGTAATAAGTTAGACGGCTTGTGGACAGCACCAGTCCCGCGGTCGTAAAGCATCTTCATTATCCATCGGTAAGCAGAAGCATCCGGTGTGCCACTGGAGAATTCATTATATACTTCTTCATCCGTCACAACTGCGGTAGTTATATGGTCGTATTGCTCATGTGCTTTCGCTAAACGAGTCGCTTGAGCCTTAAACGAAGCAGGAGTGATAATAACCAAATCTATATTGTTGAGCCGATGTAAGTTCTGGTTGTTCACGCTTCCTGATACGGAACTGCTAATCCAGCTGCTGCCTTTCGTATTGACAGCTACGTATTCCTGAATACCTTTCTCATTGCTGCCGTAGAAGATTAACTTCCCTCCGTTCAGTTCGCTATGAACGCGGTATATATTATCAAGTCGTGTGACGTTCCACACCTGGGTATTGGCGTCAGCACCTTCTAGCACATATTGTATGGGAGTGGATTTACCGTTGTTGGTGACTGTGCGGAATGGCATATAGCTGCCGTTCATCCTTAATTGGCACACGGATGTCATTTCAATATAGTTCAACCATCCGGAGGAACTGCTGATACCATTGGCGTATTGGATGCTCAACGTTTGAGAATTGGCGTTTGTCGGCGTAAACTGCATCGAGCCGTTTCCTGTATTAGCCATCTTGTGTTGCTCCGACGTAGAGATGCCGGCTACAGCGACGTATTGCTGGGTTGAACCTAATTGTACGGTGAAGGTTGATGTCATGGAAGAGTTGGAAGCTACCGCTATGCGACAATCAACCGGTGTGCCGGTAACAATATTCGGAGTCGAAAGAGTAAAGGACTGTCTGCTCCCGGGATTGAAGCGCTCGCCGTAGAACTCACGGCCACCACCGTCAACGCCTTTTTCGGGGTCAAGTAGGTTAACCAAGTCTTTCTCATGTACTTGGTAATACATATAAGTGGATACGCTTGTCGCACCTGTTCCGTCTATAGCTGCTGCAGTTGAAGTAAGTAACTTCTGCTCGCCGGCGTTGTCTGAAAGGAAGTAATAACCGTAGTCACTGTACGTGTTGCGCGTATGAACGAATCGTGTACCGTTGTATGCCCAACTAATCGGTCCTTGAGCGTAGAACAATATATAATCGCCGATTCCGAACACACCGTCTGAGCCTTTCTCCATCCAGAATCCTACAGCAGGCAGATCGTCTATCTTATAGGCGGTGAAGTCTTGCTTGACCATCGCGCCTCCGTAGCCGTAAACGCGTATATTCTGCGGATTGAGACCGGCACTGGCTATCTCTTCGTAGCTGACTTTGCACACACCCGATTGACTCACGCGTATCTTGACCCATTTACCGCTTTGCAGCACGGAGTTAGGGGCATACGTGTGGGCTGACAACAACAACGATGTACTGATACTCATTATCAGCATCAACATCCTTAATATGTGCCTCTTGTTGGTCATTTAATCTTACAATATAACTGCTCTTTGGCCCATTCCGGTCCTTCAATCACTTCATCCCGCTTGACGCTCCGGGCCGGGATGCGCGAATCAATATATATCAAGTCTCCTTGACGGATAGTCATCAGCCGGCTCACTTCTTCTATGGCTTGAGCGCAGCCGATAACTAAATCGTTTGCACCCATCGATTCTTTGTCTGTCCATTCGCCAACGGCCAACGAATAATCAAAGTCAATCGCCTTCGTCCAACTCGTACCGTTTTGCCTCGCGGCGTCTAACTGCGCTTGGTCCACAAAATCAATTCCGGGGGCAACAGCGTCGTAATAGCGTTCCGCAAAACGGCGGTCAATACTTTTGCCTAATCGGCTTACGCGCAACACAACGCACGGAGTCATCCGTATATCGGTCGTGCCATCGGGTGTAAAAAACGGCTTGCGATTGACGAGCAAACAGCTATCGCTCTTTAGCAACATTTCTGTCACACCGTCTATTTGTGTAAATCCGACTATCTTCATCAGTATTCAAGCGGCAAAGTTAATACAATTATTTCGTACATACAAACTTTAAGTTTGTTTTATAAATAAAAGTTGCATTTTTCTTAATTATAGGACTATTTGGCTCGAATAAACAACTGTACCGGAGTGCCTGTAAAATCCCACCACTCACGCAACTTGTTCTCCAGAAAACGGCGATAGGGTTCTTTTACGTATTGAGGCAGATTGGCGAAGAACACAAACGTCGGTACTTGAGTGTTCGGTAATTGCGTGCAGTATTTAATCTTGATATATTTGCCTTTATTTGCTGGTGGAGGATAGTTCTCTATCAGCGGCAGGAATTTCTCATTCAACTGTGCTGTCGGTATCTTCTTTTGCTTGTTTTCATACACATGAAGTGCCGTCTCAATCACTTTGAAGATACGTTGTTTGGTAGTTGCACTCGTAAAGATTATCGGGAAATCTGTAAAAGGAGCCATTCGGCCGCGAATAGCATTCTCATAACCTTTAATATCTGCATTCGTCTTGCTTTCTATCAAATCCCATTTGTTTACACAAACCACTAACCCCTTCTTGTTCTTTTGGATCAAGTTGTATATATTCAAATCCTGTGCCTCGATACCGCGTGTCGCATCAATCATTAGAATACACACGTCCGAGTTCTCGATTGCGCGTATACTTCTTACTACCGAATAGTATTCCAAGTCTTCATTCACTTTGGCTTTTTTGCGGATACCGGCTGTATCTACCAGATAGAAGTCCTTGCCAAACTTGTTGTATCGTGTATAGATGCTGTCGCGTGTCGTTCCCGGAATATCGGTCACAATCGCGCGATCTTCGCCTATAAAGGCATTGACAATACTTGATTTTCCGGCGTTCGGGCGACCGACTATGGCAAAGCGCGGCAATTCCGACTCTACATCTTCATCATTCTCTGTCGAACGGAAACGGGACACCAACTCGTCCAATAACTCACCGGTGCCTAATCCGTTCTCGGCGCTTAGTATATAAGGCTCGCCTAAACCTAACTTATAGAACTCGGGTGCACCGTATTGCTGGTCAAAGGCATCTACTTTATTCACAGCGAGTAGAGTAGTCTTCTTGGCTTGACGAAGCAAATGTGCCACTTCCATGTCGAATTGGGTAACACCTTCGTTAACATCAACTACTAAAAGCACTACATCTGCTTCTTTGATGGCTATATTCACCTGGCGGTTGATTTCGCTTTCAAACGTATCATCGCTGCCTACTACCCAGCCTCCGGTATCTATCACTGAAAATTCACGACCGCACCACTCGGCGTGACCGTATTGACGGTCGCGGGTTGTGCCGGCTTCCTCCATGACAATCGCACGACGGGTCTTCGTCAAACGATTGAATAAGGTTGATTTGCCGACATTGGGACGGCCCACTATTGCTACTATATTTCCCATATCTTTTTGATTCTCTATTTATTGAACATGCTCACTCTTTTCCGCAGCCGCCGCAATCGCTTCCGCAATCACTTCCGCAGTCTCCGCAATTACCTTTGCAGCCTCCGCATTTGTGAGGATTGCGAATCGCCTCTAATTCCTTGGGGTCAGCATCGCGCAAGTCTGTTACTTCCCCTACAAAATGCAAATCCTCACCGGCATAGGGATGGTTGAGATCGATTGTTACTTCGTTCTCGCCGATTTCTACTACTTGGGCATTGACAATTTGACCATCAGCCGTGCGCATGGGGATTATATTCCCTATAAACACATGCTCCTTGTCAAACTCGCCGTCACCATTAAAGAAAATCTGCTTCTCCAACTTAATCACGCCGCGTTCGTCATATTCGCCATAAGCATCATTGCAGGCTATGACAAAATCGAACTTGTCACCCTTATTCAGACCGGTCATATGCTCTTCAAACTTAGGCAACATCATGCCTTCACCGTGGCAGTAGATAAGAGGACGTTCTGCGGTCGCTTGCTCTATTAAAGACTCTTTTCCGTTTTCATCTGTGACGTACATCGAGTAGATACAAGTCACTACTTTTTCTTTTTCTATCATCGTTGTATAATTTATGTGCTTCTAAATATTGATTACCACCAATTGACTGTTTTATTGGTCGAATCGGTACTTGATTTGTCATATTTCAAATCGGCTAACATGGAGGCGTTTACACCAATATGGAAGTTAAAGCTCTTAAATGGACCGATAGGTACAAAGCTGCAAGACATACTCCAGCAGTGCAAATCGCGGGATACCGTGAAATTGGCACTCGATATCTTCTTGTGCTTGAAATCGTAAGTCGCACTGCCGCTTGCCTTCCAACCGGACCCCAAACCTATCGAACCGCTGAAACTTAAGTTATGGGTTAGTTCCATGTCATATTGCATCTTTTCGTAATTGAAAGTGCTGCTGTTGCCGTAGCGGATAGAGTAGTTTATACTCAGACTCCACGGTATATTGGTCTTTACGTAACCGTCGTTGCCGGCTTCGCTGTGTTGATGACGGCCTTGTTTGCCGTTTGTCAGACTGCCGTCATCATTTACTTCCATCATGTCCATATTTGCCTCCTCACTGTCTTTGTTGCCTTCTTTCTTGCCGAACCATTTCTTGAATGTCTGGTTGTTGAATGTGTAACTGATACTCATATTCGTTCCGCTCCAGTGAGGGAAACGCCCGTTGTGCCAGTATTGCTTGTTCGTGCGAACAGGATTGCCCAGCGCATTCAATTCGTACATATACGGATCAAGTGTTGTGCTCAGGTTGATGGTGTAGTTCACTTTCGGTATCTTGATACGTAAGTTCACGGAGAACAAATCAAAACGCATCGAATCGGCAAGGAAGTTATAACCGCCGTTCACGCTGAAATTGTCTATTACGGAATATATCTTGAACGGCTCATTTCCCGTTGTGTCCTTGTCGTTGCGCACTTTTACTTCTAAGTTATTGGCCAAACCGAACGTAATCTTTCCTGTATTCCCGTTGGGTGCGTTGCCGTACATACTGCCTTCAAAGCGACTGTATGTCTGGTGCACGAATACCGGGTTGCCGTCTTTGTCATATTCTTGTATCTTCAAACCGGTTGCGGGGTCAATCACGTCCGTATATACCGGCTGGTCGTAGCTGCCGTAGTAACCCCAACCCGATTTGCCGAAGTCAGGGTGGTAAGTGAAACCTAAACTTGGAGTCAATATGTGGCGGAATTTCTCTACTTTTCCCTTTGGGAACAGTTTCCTTATCGGTGTATAGAAACCGTATATCTTCGTCGATAAACTCAAACTCACGTCAAAGTCGAACACGTTGTAGAAACCGTACGTCGTATCGCGTTGGAGAGCTTGGGTGTTGTCATTCCATTTCTGGTCCACACGCTTGAAATACATGCGGTCTGTCAGGCGGATTGACGGATTTACATTAAGATACTTGAATAGCATAAACGAGGCTGAGATAGGGAGGTTGTGGTTGAGACCTATTTGCCAGTCTTTCAGTATATTCGAGTGAAGAATCTTGTCTTCCTTGATATTGGATACGGCTAATTTGGCGGTACCGGTGTATTTCATGCTGATTTTCTCGTACCAACGTTCCTTGCCGACAGGTTTCTTGCGCTTGAACGGATAGATTGTGCTCATGTTCACATTTAAATCCGGAGCGGTGATACTCATCGTTGAGTCTTTTGTGCGTTGGCTCACAAGCGCACTCATAGTCAGCGACCACGGACTCTCAGGAAAACGCTGAGTATAACTGATACTGGACGATTTCGTGTTCTCGGAGTTCAACTGGGGGTTGTAGTAACTGTTGATATTACTGCGGTTATAACCCGATGTCGAGAAATTCACACTGGCTGAGAAGTTGTTATACGGATTGGCTTTGCTGTCCTGAGTATGCGTCCATTTGACGGAGAAGTTCGTACTCTTGGTATAATCCGGCATATCGCGCTCGCCCGTAACGTCGGTACGGTAGCTGATATCTATATTGCCTCGGAACTTATAGCGCATCAGATAACGGGACTTGGCATATACGGCCCAGGTGCCTTTGGTGTATATATCACCCGTCAACTCAAGGTCTGCATAGTCACACAGAGCAAAATAGTAACCGATTCCATTCAGATATAAGCCGCGTTCATAGCTGTCTCCAAAACTCGGCATGATAAGGCCGCTTGAGTAGGTGTCTGTAAAGGGGAAGAAACCGAACGGTATTACCAACGGGGTAGGTACATCGCCCACAACCAGATAGGCGGGACCGGTCGCTATATACTCTTTAGGCTTTACTTTCGCTTTCGTCAGATTCAAATAGAAGTGCGGGTGCTCGTGATTGTCGCACGTCGTATATTTTCCGCCTGCCATCATCATTACATCGCTGTCCGTCTTCTTCGTCTTTTCCGCTAAAATATAGCCTTCCCCTTGCTGCGTCACTACATTACGGATTATACCTTTCTTTGTCTTCAGGTTATAGGTAATCTCCTTCGATTCGTATTGATCCTGCTTGTCCTTGAATACAGGCTTTCCAACTAACTCGTCATTGATTGTGTCATATACTCCGCTCGCATAAATCAGGTTGCTGTCCAGATTACAGCGGATATAATCGGACTGTAACTCCATCGATTCGTACAAAATAGTTCCCTTGCCGTGGAGAAAGGCATTACCGTTACCCGTCATTACCATGGAATCTTTGGACGAATAACTGATCGGAGCTTCTAACTTCGACGACTGACCGGAGACAGGTAAAATTATACCTACCAGCAATATACTTATTATGTACAATACGCGTATGCGCACACTTACGCAATTTAAGCCTGCAAAAGTACTACAAATATCTGATATATGCAAACTTTTTCTCGAAAAAAACATTTTTTCTTCATTTTTGCTTCCTCAATCTTCCATTTATTTGGTCTTTATTCCTTTTTTCTTGCGTAAATGCAAAAAATACACTACCTTTGCGTCCCGAATGAAAAAATGAGATTTTATTGCAGCTAAAATATGAAAAATACCTCTTTCCCTAAGATTAGTTTGATTCTGCTTTGCGGATGTATAATGATGGCAAGTTGCCACCGAAAAACTGCCAACCAACCTACAATTTCTACAAACCAATTTGCAAAAGGATTTACCATCTCTGAGGGCGAAAACTGGACCAAATTAGTCGTTTTCAGCCCGTGGCAAAACGGACAAATTTTGCAGACCTATTATTTGGTGCGAAGCGATGAAATTAATGTTCCCAACGATGGCATTCGTATTAAGGTCCCGATTCGCCGTATCTCCTTGACCAGCTGCACACATATAGGATTTCTCAAGGCGCTAAATTGCATGGAAACTGTCTATGGAATCTGCAGCCCGGAAATCGTCTATAATCAAGACCTCTTTGAGCCGAAAGATGGACATCAAGTCAGCAACACTGGCGACGCCATGACACCTAACGTCGAACTCATCGTTCGAACCAATCCCGATATCGTGATGGTTTCAACTTACGCACAAGGGGATGCCGCTACAGCCAAACTCAATTCGGTTGGACTGCCTGTCCTCTACAACAACGAGTGGACGGAGAACGATCCGCTCGCTCGGGCTGAGTGGATTCGAGTCGTCGGAGCACTTTACGACAAGTTGCCGCAAGCAGATTCCATTTTTGCCGAAGTAGTCAACTCTTACAATGCCCTCAAAGCAAAGACTGTAAACATCACATCCAAGCGCACTATAATGTCTGGAAATAACTTCCGAGGAACATGGTACATGCCTGCTGGTCAAACATATATGGGACAACTCTTCAAAGACGCGGGAGCCGATTATGCTTTCCAAAACGACACTTCCCATTTTTCTATTCCGCTTGGCATAGAAAGTGTTATCCATACTTTCCGTAATGCGGATGTGTGGGTCGGATGTCCCGCCAAAACGCTGGCTGAACTGGCACAAATGGACGAAAAGCACACTTGGTTCAAAGCGTACCAACAAGGCGAGGTCTATAACTTCGCCAAACGAACAACGCCTAACGGCGGAAACGACTTCTGGGAAATGGGAGTCGTGCGACCTGACTATATCCTCCACGACCTCATAACAATACTTTATCCGGACTTAATAGACAATTCCGCGCGCTCCCTCAACAACGCAGATCTTTCGCCAGCCTCCGCAAATTGCTCGCCAGACAACGCAGATCTTTCGCCAGCCTCCGCAGATCGCTCGCCTGACAACGCAGATCTCATCTTCTCGGAGCACCTCCAATAACTTTTTCGCCCACACATGCCCTCCGCTTGGCAATATATGCTCAATATATGCTCAATGTATGCTGAATGTATGCTCAATGTATGCTCAACGGGACCATAGCATAACGTAAGTACGACAGAAAGCCAAGAATTACGCTATTTCTTCCCCGTTTTTCAGAGCCTTACTTACTTCATGTCGTACGTAATCGCATAACCGACCTTGAATCTGTTTGCCATGTTTGGATGCTAACCGTTTTTCCTCGTCGTAACGCTCCTGCCATATCGCCCGACGCTCCGGATTATGCAGAATCTCTTTGCATGTAGCAATTAAGACTTGAAAGTCTTTCACAACAAACAGTTCCGCTTTCTTTTTCTTTGTTTTCTTACTCAGTTCTGGCTTAGTGCATACTGCAGCGTACTCGTCATTTCCCGGAATCCGACGAGCATATTGCCTGCTCCCGAAACTACCCGTCGATTCTCCGATAAGTTCTACCCACCTTGTTTTCATAGTTGGAAGTCTTTAATTGTTTTAGTTCGTTTGGATTGATATCTCGAATTTTGCTGCAAAGATACAGTATTTTTTTTGATTATGCTAATAAATAGGTGAAAATATGCAAAATGTACGAAAAAATTTGCATATTCCAAAAAAAAGTATTACTTTTGCAGCCCATTATGTGCATAAATTGATATAAACTATGAATATAGCTGAACAAATTGCTGAATTACAGAAACAAGTCGGGGCTTTGAAAGCCGAAAGTGCTGATGAGTTGGAAGCGCTACGATTGCGTTACATGTCTAAAAAAGGAGCTATCCCGCAACTCTTTGACGCCTTCAAAGCCGTGCCAAAAGAGGAAAAAGCCAAATTAGGCGCTTCTATTAACCAATTGCGCCAAGCGGCTGAAGCGCGTTTCAATGAACTTAAAGAACAACTCGGAACTGCTACCGGTCAAGCTATCGTCGATAAGCAGGACTTGACACGTACGCCAGATCCCATTGAGTTGGGAACACGACATCCGCTCTCACTCGTACGAGAGGAAATAATAGATATCTTCTCACGAATTGGATTTACCGTTGCCGACGGACCGGAAGTGGAAGATGACCAACACGTGTTCTCCATGCTGAACTTCGCACCCGAACATCCTGCACGAGACATGCAAGATACGTTCTTCGTGGAGAAAGAGCCGGGAGTGCAGAAACCTACGGACGTCCTGCTTCGTACACATACTTCCAGCGTACAAACACGAGTGATGACATCACAGAAACCGCCTATTCGTGTCCTTTGCCCTGGACGCGTCTATCGTAATGAGGCTATCTCGGCGCGGGCACACTGCTTCTTCCATCAGGTGGAAGGACTCTATATAGATAAGAATGTCAGCTACGCCGACTTACGCGAAGTGCTTCTTTATTTCGCTAAAGAGATGTTCGGAGCAGATACGAAAATACGGCTCCGCCCAAGCTATTTCCCGTTTACTGAACCTTCTGCCGAAATGGATATCAGTTGCGACATTTGCGGAGGTAAAGGCTGTGCATTCTGTAAAGGAACAGGGTGGGTGGAAATACTCGGTTGTGGTATGGTGGACCCGAACGTGCTCGAGGCGTGCGGTATTGACAGCAAAGTCTATACAGGCTACGCTTTCGGTATGGGGGTTGAGCGTATCGCTAACCTTAAATATAGAGTAAAAGACTTGCGTCTGTTCTCTGAAAACGACATCCGTTTCCTTCGTCAATTCGAGAGTTGCTGATGACTGCTTTTGACTGCGATAAATATATACGCATACAATCCGAGCATATCCGCGAAAGAATAGTGCAGTTCGGTAATAAATTATACCTCGAAATGGGAGGTAAACTCTTTGACGATATGCACGCAAGTCGGGTCCTGCCGGGATTTCAGCCCGATACAAAACTGCAAATGCTCACACAGCTGCGTGATTCGCTCGAAATAGTTATTGTGCTCTCTGCCTTGGATATTGAGCGCAATAAAGTGCGGCAGGATTTGGGTATCACGTACGATGAGGATGTCCTCCGGCTGCGTGACGAATTTATGCAGCGTGACTTTATGGTCTCTGCTGTCGTTATTACACATTATTCAGGACAGCGTTCCGCGGATGCATATCGGCAACGGCTCGAGAGAAAAGGTATTCGGGTCTATTACCATTACACGATTGACGGCTATCCGCACAATGTGGACCTAATCGCTTCCGACGAAGGATTTGGTCATAATGACTATATCGAAACAACACGCCCCTTGGTCGTTATTACTGCTCCGGGACCCGGAAGCGGAAAAATGGCGGTCTGCTTGAGTCAGTTGTATAATGAACAGAAGCGCGGGCGCGAAGCGGGATATGCCAAGTTCGAGACTTTCCCTGTCTGGAACTTGCCGCTTAAACATCCACTGAATGCCGCCTACGAGGCTGCCACTGCTGATTTGCAGGATGTCAATATGCTGGATCCCTTCCATCTCGAAGCATACGGGAAAACAGCGGTCAACTATAATCGGGATATTGAAATATATCCGGTCTTGAATGCCTTGTTTACTTCCATCTATGGTAAAAGCCCGTACAAGTCGCCTACCGATATGGGAGTTAATATGGTCGGTTTTTGTATTAGCGATGACGATGCCGTTTGTGAGGCAAGCAAACAGGAGATTATACGTCGGTACTTTCAGGCTGTTTGTCGATTGGCTAATGGCGCTGTAAATGAACCCGAAATAAAAAAACTCGCTCTGCTTCAGCAGCAGTTGGGGATCAATACTGCCTATCGTAAAACAACTGTCGCTGCGCGGGAAAGACGTGCCTTGACTGGAGCTATTCACGATGGGGTCTTTGCGCATGCGGCCGCTATAGAATTACCCAACGGGAAGATTATTACTGCTGAAGCGGGTGATTTGTTAGGATCTTCTGCTGCCTTGCTGCTCAATGCAATGAAAGAGTTGGCTGGAATAGACCATGCGCTGCGTCTTATACCCGAAGATATCATCGAACCCATACAAAATACTAAAATTACTTATCTACATGGTAAGAACCCGAGACTGCATACCGATGAAACATTGGTTACGCTCTCTGTCTTGTCCTTGCATGATGAAAACTGCAGACGGGCGCTAGAGACGTTGCCTTTACTCAAAGGTTGCCAGGCACATTCTACTGTTATGCTTAACTCGGTGGACTGGAAAACATTTAAAAAACTTGGTATTGATCTTACTACCGATCCTGCTAAAAAATAGATATTGCACTTGCTTTTATATTAAGATATTGCACTAGCTTTTATATTAGTTACTAATAACCAAAAACATCTATACAATGATTAAAAAGTTACCTCTTTTTGCGCTAACACTCATGTTGGCAGCGTGTGGCATTGACATGCCAAAATCAACTCAGTCTTCGTATGAGACGATTACAGTCCAGAATTCTGACATCGTCTTTCCTCTCAAATTCAGTGCCAAGATGAAAGGACAATACGACGTTATTATCCAACCTCAAGTAAGCGGACAACTCATGGAAATACGGGTTACAGAAGGACAGCACGTACAAAAAGGGGATGTCTTGTTTGTTATAGATAGTCGTAATGCACAATTGGAACTTGAGGCGGCTGAAGCAAATCTGCTCGCCGCACAGGCTACAGAGAGTAGTGCGCTGCTCGAATATGAAGGAAATAAAAACCTGTTCGAAAAGGGCATCATTAGCCAGTTTATGTTAGTGAACAGTAAGAATGCCTATGACCGTGCGAAAGCGGCTACATCACAAGCTAAAGCCGCTGCCGACAGGGCGCGCGTCAACTTGGGATTCTGTACAATAAAAGCTCCCGTTAAAGGCTATATCGGCTCTTTAGATATAACACCCGGGACACAAGTTAGTCCGGGGACTTATCTTACTATGGTCAGTGGTAATGAAAATATGCACGCCGAGTTCTCTATTAACGAATCTTTCTTGGAAGACCGCATCGTCAGTGGTAAGAACGATAAGACGTTGAAAGAGTTCCCTAATGTGACTTTCCTGATGAAAAATGGTGCAGAGTATCCGCTTAAAGGACGGATCACAAGCGTTTCCGGTACTGTTGATCGCGTAACTGGTTCTGTCGCTTGCAAAGCAACTTTCCCAAATCCTAATGGAGTCCTCTATTCAGGTGTACAGGGAACAATCGTAATTCCTTTGCATGTCAATAACGTAATGGTTATTCCGCAAACGGCGGTTGTTCGCTTGCAGGATAAAAGCTTAGTCTATAAAGTACAACCCGATAGCACTGCTACTGCTGTTACTATTACGGCTGAAGCAGCGGGTAACGGTAAAGATGTAGTGGTTACTTCAGGACTGAATGTAGGTGACAGAATCGTCACTGTCGGTGCTAATAACGTACAAGAAGGTCAACAAGTGCTCTTTTAGTTAAAAGATAGAAACAACTATGAAAGGTAATATCTTCATTAATAAACATGTAATGGCGTGTGCAATTGCAATTGTCATTACTTTGGTGGGCTTCATTTGTATGAAAACACTGCCTGTAGAGCAGTATCCTGATATTGCACCGCCTACCGTCCGCGTCTCAACAAGTTATACGGGAGCTGACGCTAATACAATTATGAAATCCGTCGTACAACCATTAGAGGAAAGTATTAATGGCGTACCTGGAATGACTTATATCACCAGTTCGGCTTCTGCTTCAGGGGAAGTGTCTATCCAAGTCTTCTTTGAACAAGGGGCTAATCCTGACATCGCTGCTGTCAATGTACAAAACCGTGTCAGCAAAGCACTTGCACTACTGCCGGCTGATGTAACGAAAGTAGGTGTACAAGTAGCCAAACAGCAAAATAATATCTTGCATATTGGCGCACTCAAGAGTGTGGACGGAAAGTATGATGCGGACTTTATTGCTAACTATATCGACATCAACGTCAAGCCGCGACTCATGCGTATTACCGGTGTCGGTGATGTTATGTCTCTCGGTAATACATATGCATTGCGTATCTGGCTTAAACCGGATGTTATGGCGCAGTATGGCTTGGAGCCCGGAGATGTCTTTGCGGCTGTGGGGTCACAGAGCTTTGTGGCTGCAACTGGATCCTTGGGAGAACAAAGTGAGAATGCTTACCAATATACCATGGAGTACAAAGGTACACTCAAATCGGTTGAAGAGTTTAATGATATCGTGCTTCGTACTTCGGATAGCGGGCACTTGTTACAGCTGAGCGACGTCGCTGATGTCGAGATTGGAGCGGTCAGCTATAACTTTACATCCAATATCGATGGCAAACCAGGTACTATGTTTATGGTTTTCCAGGCTCCGGGAGCTAATGCAACGGAAGTGAATGCGCGGATACATAAACTCTACGAAGACTTGAAACCGACGATGCCGGCTGGTTTGGAGTTCGAGATATTACAGACTTCGGATGACTTCCTCTTTGCTGCGATACATAATGTAGTGGAGACACTGGTTATTGCTATACTCCTTGTTATTCTGGTCGTTTATTTCTTCCTGCAGAACTTTAAAGCAACTATTATTCCGTCTATTTCTATTATTGTCTCATTAATGGGGACATTTGCTGTTGTGACGGTTGCTGGCTTCTCGCTTAATATCCTTACGCTCTTTGCTCTTGTTCTTGCGATAGGTACAGTCGTCGATGACGCTATCGTCGTGGTGGAGGCTGTAATGGCAAAAATGGAAAACGGTATCTCTGATGCCCGGGAAGCAACGCGACAAGCGATGAGCGAGGTGTCTGTAGCTGTTGTATCATGTACATTAGTCTTTATGGCTGTGTTTATTCCTGTTGCATTTATGCCCGGAACATCAGGCTCGTTCTTCCTGCAGTTCGGCGTTACCTTGGCTTCTGCTGTTGGTCTGTCATGTGTATCTGCATTAGTGCTATGTCCTGCGCTCTGCGCTTTGATGATGAAGTACGAAGAGGGTGGTGACGATAAGAAGAGCATCAACTACTATGTTAAAAAAGCATATACCGTTAGTTATAATGCCATCGCAGACAAATATACCAAAGGTGTAAGTAAGTTTATCCAACGCTCTTGGATTGCTTGGATATTGCTTGCCGTATCGGGCGTGTTACTTGTGCTTTCGATGCGCGCGCTGCCATCAGGATTGGTGCCGCAAGAAGACCAGGGAGTGTTCTTCGCTGAAGTACGTGCTCCGGAAGGTTGTACATTACACGAAACGGAGGAAATTGTGAAGAAAGTAGAGGACAAAATTAAGAAGATTCCCGAGTTGGAGAGTTACGCTGTAGTTAATGGCTATGGAATGATGGCTAACCGCTCTGCCAGTTGCTATGCAACACTCATTGTGCGCCTTAAAAATTGGGATGACCGAAAGGGACTTAACCATATGATTGAATTGGTATATGGACGTTTTGCAATGGACTGTCAGGAGATAAAGAATGCCTTGGTTATTCCATTCCAAATGCCTCAAGTGCCGGGATATGGTTCTTCCAGTTCTGTCAATCTCGTTCTACAAGATACACAGGACCGACCGATGTCTGATTTTAATACAGCTGCAAATAAGTTTATTGCTGCGCTCAATGAACGGCCGGAAATAATGATGGCTATGAGTACGTACTCTGAGCGTTTCCCTAAATATGAGGTTAGCGTTGATGCACCGCAATGTAATCGTGCCGGCATAACACCGGCTGCTGTACTCAATACACTCGGTTCGTATTGCGGTGCTGCTTATGTCGGTAACTTCAACCAGTTTGGTAAAGTCTATCGTATCATGGCGAATGCCGCACCTGAATATCGCTTAGACCCGTCTTCGTTAAATAATATATTCGTGCGCGTACACGGAGGAAAAATGGCACCTATCTCGGAGTTCGTTACGCTTCGTGAAGTAGTAGGTTCTGCATCGGAAGAACATTTCAACCTCTTCCAGAGTATTACTTGCGGCATCATGGCTGCAACAGGCTACTCTGAAGGTGATGCGCATAAAGCTATTGCTGAAGTATTCAAAGAGACGATGCCTAATGGTTATAGTTATGAATACGGTGGAATGTCTCGTGAGGTTGAAGAAACGGCTGGTTCTAATGCCACTGCCCTCATTTATCTAATCTGCGGTATACTTATCTATCTTATACTTGCTTCACTCTATAACTCTTGGTTCACTCCCTGGGCAGTATTGCTTAGTGTGCCCTTTGGCTTGCTTGGTTCGTTTGGCATTACATGGCTTGTTTCCCTTCTGCACCTGCCGGGTATGGAAAATAATATTTACCTCCAAACCGGTGTTATTATGTTGATAGGCTTGTTGGCTAAGACTGCTATCCTTATTACTGAGTTCGCACAAGAACGCCGTGCGCAAGGCATGAGTATACGTGATGCTGCTTTTGAGGCATGTAAAGAACGTTTACGTCCTATCCTTATGACGGTAGTTACTATGATTGCGGGTATGATTCCGCTGATTATCGCTGGCGGTGCAGGTGCTAACGGTAACCGTGTGCTTGCTCTGGGTGTAACGGCAGGTATGGCTGTCGGTACGCTTGCATTGCTCTTTGTTGTACCTGCATTCTTTATCGTCTTTCAGACACTGCACGAGCGTTTCCAAGGCGGGACAGAAGTAGCACCCGTGGCGAATAAAGCGTCTGTTATTGCAGTCTTAGCTGTAAGTACTGTGCTCTTATCCGGATGTGGTATCTATAATAAATATCAGCCGCATACTGATGCACCGGATAATCTTTATGGTACAACCGAGGATGTCCAAACTGCGATGGCGGATAGTTCGATAGCTACAATCTCATGGCGTGACGTATTCGTAGATCCGCTCTTACAGAATCTTATTGACAGCGCACTTACCCGTAATACCGATATGCGTGCAGCGCGAATTGCCGTAGAGCAGTCTCAGGCTTCCTTAACAGCTGCTAAATTAGGCTATTTGCCGTCATTTGCATTAGCACCGCAAGGCGGAGTAGGGAGCTTCAATAACTCGGCTGCTGCGTGGACATATAGTCTGCCTTTGCAGATGAACTGGGATTTGGACATCTTTGCTGTCAATACCAATCAAATGCGTAAAGCTCAGGCTGTGTTGTGGCAAGCGGAAGCACGAGAGCAGGTCGTACACGCTAATCTCGTCTCTGCAGTCGCACAGCAATACTTCATGTTACAGTTGTTAGATAAGCAATTGGAGATTCTTATCAATACTGATAGCCTGTGGAACGAATCTCTGGAGACGCAACGTGCACTATGGGAAAACGGTAAAGCATATTCTACTTCTGTTAACCAGATGGAGAACTCGTACCTCAATGTAAAGGCTCAAATCGTGGACGTGAAGCGTTCAATTCGTTCTGTAGAGAACTCTCTTTGTCGGCTCTTGGTAATGCCTCCCCAATCTATTGAGCGCGCAGCGTGGGAATCGTTTGAATTACCCAAAACGGTTTCTACAGGAGTGCCAGCTGAACTGATAGCTAATCGTCCGGATATTCGCTTGGCGGACCAAGCATTAGCGGAAGCGTTCTATAATACACAGGGTGCAAGAGCCGCTTTCTATCCGAAACTTTCACTGCAAGGTATCGTAGGATGGGCTAACAATGCAGGCTCCGTTGTTGTTAATCCCGGAGCATTACTGCTTAATGCACTGGCATCACTCACACAGCCTATATTTGCACGCGGTAAACTGATTGCTAATCTTAAGATTAGTAAGTTGGCACAAGAGGATATTTACAACCGTTATGTTCAAACGGTTATCAATGCCGGAAATGAGATTAATGAAGCACTGGCTGATTGTCAGGTGGCTACTGAGAAGGATGTCTTCTATAAACGACAAATAGAGGTCTTGAAAGATGCCTACGTAGGTACGCACCAACTTATGGATGTGGGTAAAGCTAACTACCTGGAAGTGCTGACTGCACAAGAAACACTCCTTACGGCTCAACTCAATGAGGCATCCAATCTTTATAAAGGCTCGCAGGCACTAATAGCCTTGTATATAGCCCTTGGAGGTGGTGGCGTCGATTAAAATGCACTATTAGAAATGCACGCCTAAACCTGCTTTGCCAAAGGCCTCATAGCCGACATTGACTTCTACGAAGCCATAAACACGCCATGAACCGAAAGCAACGCCGAGGGGCGTGATGTTTACGGCTGGTAACCATACCACATTAACAGGGTGGGAATTACCGTTCCCGTCGTCAAAGCCGGCATCATAGCGAGTGTCTCTGATGTACGCGGCAGCGCCTGCGTCTAAACCCGAATAAAGTTGCACATGTTCACGGGTGAGATAGAGAAACTGTACGCTGGCCACAAGGGATACCATATTATTAAAGGTTATACCTTTGCGCACATCCGTATCATTCTTACCGGTATAGAGATCATAGTTATCTCCTTCCCATGTGCCTTTGACACCTAAACGGCACCATTTTTTGAGTTGGTGGTGATATTGAATACCGTAACTGCCGTAATATTTGGAGTGCCTGGAATGACCGGCAGCTGCAGGAATCCATGAAAATAGGGACTTCCCTACAAAGTAACCGCTAATGGCACCGGCGCTTATAGATAACGAATTGGGTTGTTCCTGCCATGCGGCCTCTTCAGCTTGTAAGTTAGATAAACATAAAAGTAGTCCAAAACTGAATAATAATACTCGCTTCATAATGCTATTATATTAAAATGGACTGCAAAAGTAATGCTTTTTTCACATACAAACAAGATTTTTTGTATTTTTTTGCTAAAATATTTGCGTAATTGAAATAAAAGCAGTACTTTTGCACGCTTTTTTTGTGCGGACAATGGAAAATGTTATCAATCTGGACAAACTGGAACCGGGGATTCACCACTTTGATTTTCATTTGGATAATGCCTATCTCCGGTCAGTAGAGAAAACTGAATTACTTGGCTTGGAGATTGATGCGAAGGCAATGCTCAATTTGCTGACGGAGGGTTTTGACCTGACAGTGGCTGTTGAAGGGACCGTGAGCGTTACATGTGACAGATGTCTCGAACCGATGGACTTAGTTGTTTCTGCAGAGGACGATATGACAACCGATGCGATGGACGCTATCTCAGAAAACAAAAAAGGCAATACAGTTGACCTTAATTGGTTGGCCTATGAATTGACAGTAGTTAATCTTCCCTTGGTGCATAGTCACCAGAACGGTGGTTGTAATCCGCAAATGGATAACCTTCTCCAAAGCCACCTCTGCACTACGGAAGAGCCCGAAGCATAAACTAATAGAGTAATAAAGTAAAAGTTAAATAATTATGGCACATCCTAAAAGAAGACAATCGCACACCAGACAAGCGAAACGTCGTACCCATGACGTGGCTAAGATGCCGGCTTTGGCTATTTGCCCTAACTGTGGTGCACATTACATTTATCACACTGTTTGCCCAAGTTGCGGTTACTACCGTGGTAAACTGGCAGTAGAACAAGCAGCTGAAGCATAAATGTGCTCGATCCTAACCAACAACATGCCTCAAGGT
>CAMOJP010000023.1 GCA_946617165.1 uncultured Bacteroidales bacterium | reverse complement strand
ATCTTTTGCTTAAAAATTAACTTTTTTATCATTTTTTTAATATAGTTCGTCCATTCATCCATCCGTTCTTTCACTCCCGGCATGTCTTCGCGGCATCGATTGGCTGTAATAGGAATAGGTTGTCTCTTTTTTATATTCGAATAGGCATGCAAGAATAGACAAGTTGGTACGTTCACTCGCTTGTCTATTTTTTTTGTTGGAAATGCAGACCGAGATAGACAAGCTGGTATAGACAAAATGATTGGACACAATAGCTTGTCTATTTTTTAGGAAGGAGCAAGAATAAATAGACAAGCTGGTGCAGGTTTTTGACAAAACTTGCACTTTTTTTTGCGCACCTCAAAAAAAAGCAGTAATTTTGCACTCGTAATATGGCAAAGTTGGAAAACATACACCGTCTGAACAACGTCATCTCTTGGCTCATTGCCGTTATGGCGATGGTGAATGTAGCGTGGCTGATTTATCAAGGTCGAAACTGGGACGAGATATCTTTCCGCGGACTGCAATACGTGGCAATGTTGCTCATTATGTACTTGCCAAAAATGCTTCGCCGACGTTTCCAATTGGAAGTGCCGTGGATGCTCTCCGTAGTCATAGTCCTGTTCTGTTTCTCGTCGCTTATTTTAGGTGACGGCTTGGACCTGTACGGCAGACTGCCGTGGTGGGATAAACTGCTGCACGCCGAGAGCGGTTTTTTGCTCTCGATGATTGCCCTATGGCTCATCCATATACTCATGGCGGAGAACGACAAGTATGTCTATTTCAACAAATGGTTCCTATGCCTTTTCCTAGTTATGTTTTCGCTCGGGCTTGGCGCGTTCTGGGAGATTATGGAATATACGTACGACAGCATAGCGGGCACCAACTCGCAGCAGTTCATGGCTACCACAACCGGCTCTATCATCAGCCCGGCCGACGAACCACTCTGCGGCCATGAGGCGTTGCGCGACAGCATGCAGGACCTTATCCTTGATCTTGTAGGGGCTTTCCTTGTGGCGGTCTATGGCTTTATCAATCACGAAAAGCTAATCAAACGATATAAAGAATTGAAGAATGAAAATACTATTAGTCATTGACACATACGATACCAATAACAATGGTACATCTATCTCTGCACAGCGTTTCGCGGCAGTACTGCGCGAGCATGGCAACGAAGTGAAGATTTTGACGACCGGAGAACCGGCGGACGACAAGTTCGTGCTCAAGGAGTTCAAAGTGCCGCTTTTCAACGACCTCATTCACTCATACGGTTTCCAGTTCGCCGCAGTCGATCTGGATATCATCCGCGAGGCGGTACGGTGGGCGGATGTGGTGCATTGCATGATGCCTTTTGCTTTGGAAGCGGCTGCAAAGTACATCGCAGACCAAGAGCATAAGCCCTCCACGGCGGCTTTCCATATCCAGCCGGAGAACATGACTTCGTCGGTGGGATTGGGGAAGGTGGAGCGTGTGAATGACCGTTTCTACCAAGTGTTTGACTACGTGCTATATAGCCGTTTTACGCATATCCATACCCCCTCGCAGTTCATGGCGGACGAACTGGTCAAGCATGGCTATAAGGCGAAGATACATGTGATTAGCAACGGCATCGACCCCGCTTTTGTTTATACCAAGCGTCCTAAAGAACCCCAGTACGAGGGCAAGATTCTCATCGTTATGGTAGGACGTCTGGCGAGCGAAAAAAGACAGGACGTCGTCATTAATGCGGTGCCCTTCAGCAAGTACGCCGACAAGATTCAACTCGTTTTTGCAGGGAAAGGACCTAAATACAACGAATACGTGGAGTTGGGCAAACGGCTGAAGAACATGCCCCTTTTCCTCTTCCTCTCCCAATCCGAACTAATCAACCTCCTGGCGCAAGCGGACCTCTATGTGCATGCTTCGGACATGGAGAGCGAAGCAATCAGTTGTATCGAAGCCTTCGCAACAGGCTTGGTACCTGTCATTGCCAATTCGGAGATGAGTGCTACACCCCAGTTCGCGTTAGATGGAAGAAGTCTTTTCGCTCCAGGGCGTCCCAAAGACCTGGCACGCGCGATAGATTGGTGGCTTGACCACCCGGAAGAAAAAGCGCGTATGGAGTTGGAGTATGCAGAGGCTGCGAAAAAGTACAATATCCACGAATCCGTACGTCAATGCGAACAGATGTTCCGCGAAGCTATAGAAGAGAATAACCAATTATATAATATTCATTAGTAATTTATATTTGCAATCTCGTTGCCGAACGCGTGCAGAAAGATAAAAAAAACAGAATACCATGGCAGACGAATCAATCATAAAATTATTTGAAGGCAAACAAGTTCGTGTTGTTTGGAACGAAAAGGAGGAAAAGTACTATTTCTCTGTCGTTGATATAGTGCAAGTGTTAACGGATAGTCTCAATCCGACGGACTATATCAAAAAAATGAAAGCGCGTGACAAGGAACTTGCTAAAGGGTGGGGACAAATTGTCACCCCCCTTGCATACCAAACAGCAGGTGGTAAGCAAAAAATTAATTTTGCTGACCTCGAAGGCATTTTCCGCCTTATCCAGTCCATTCCGAGTAAGAAGGCAGAACCTGTCAAGCAATGGTTAGCAGAGCAAGGGGCACAACGTATTGACCAGATAATCGACCCGGAGCAGACCTTCCAAATGGCTGTCGAGGATTATCGGCGACAAGGATATTCGGACAAATGGATTAACGAACGTATGCGCTCTATTGAGATGCGGAAGGAACTGACCGATGAATGGAAACGTGGCGGTGTAAAAGAGGGAAAAGAATTCGCCTTGCTAACGGATATTATCACAAAGGCCTGGAGCGGAAAAACAACGCGTGAATACAAGCACTTCAAAGGCCTGACTAAAGAAAACTTACGCGACAATATGACCAATATTGAATTGGCGCTCAACACATTGGCGGAGGCTGCAACAACCGAATATTCCAAGCAGTATAATCCCAAAGGCTTGAACGAGAATAAACGTGTCGCACGTAAAGGGGGAGACGCAGCTCGTGCTGCAAGAGAAAATATTGAGCAAGGCTTAGGACGTAGCATCATCTCGCCCAACAAAGCTTCCGACTATATCCGTCCGATTGAGGATGCCGAAGCAAAAGAGCTGCCTCTGGACAACGAATAATAAACCACAAACTACAAACTACAAATTACAAACCACAAACCACCAACCAAAAAAGTGCAGGTTCCCCAAAAACTTGCATTTTTTTTTGCATATGTCGGAAATTTGTTGTATCTTTGCAGCTGCAAAGTACAACGGGGTCCCCAACGGACGCCAACAAAGTGCATCCGATGGGGAAAGCGTAGCTCACGGCGAAAGTTCATATGACCGATTTATCGGGAATCGTACTGAGCCGAAGAGTAAGCGCCGTACCTTTGCAGGCTAACTGCGTGCCAAACGAAAAACAACAGAAAATAAAAGTAGTCAACATCCATGGCAAATATTCACGACATATCGCGCAATGCGTGCCAGTTATTTGGCAAACAGGCACAACAAGGATACGACTGGTGGTGGCATAGTTTCACAGGCGAGGACGCTATAACTGGCGACAAGAAGGCTTTCTTTATTGAGTTCTTTGCCTGCAACCCAGCCTATGCCGCAGAGCATCCCATCTTTGGCGACAAGCCCTCTTATGTGATGGTCAAAGTAGGCGCTTGGGGAGATAGCGATAAAGCGCAGTTGCACCGTTTCTTCGGATGGCAACAGGCTCAGATTGATTTTGGCGTACCGTTCAGCGTGAAGGCGGACGATTGTTTCGTGACCGAAAACGAGACACGAGGTTCGGTGACGATTAAGCCCGCTGAGGCGCAGAAACATCCTGAATGGATGAGCGATGCAGGGGCCATGTCTTGGAACTTGAAAATCAACAAACAAGTCGCTTTCCATGTCGGATATGGCGCTTCGGCTCCTATGCGTAAATGGCAACTCTTCGAGATGTTCTGGCACGCTGAAGGCATGAAAACTGCCTACGATGGCGAAGTCGTTTGGAACGGACGTAAGTATATCGTTCGGCCTCAAACCTGCTACGGATATGCCGATAAAAACTGGGGACGGGACTTTACCAGTCCTTGGGTGTGGCTTTCGTCATGCAACCTGACGAGTGAACTAACAGCCAAAAAAATGACCAACAGCGTCTTTGATATCGGAGGGGGAAGACCCAAAGTCGGACCGCTCATCCTCAATCGCCAACTGCTTTCTGACTTCTGGTACGAAGGACGGGACTTCGAGTTCAACTTCTCGAAGTTCTGGACTGCTTGTCGCACGAAGTTCGAGTGTCGTGAGACCGACACGCAAATCATCTGGCACGTCGAGCAACGAACATGGCTCAACCGAATGGTCACCGATATCACCTGTGAGAAAAAAGACATGCTCCTTGTCCGCTACCAGTCTCCTGATGGCGCTCATCGTCATCAGCGTCTTTGGAACGGTGGCACAGGTAAGGGCACGGTGGCTATCTATCGTTGCGGTCGACTCATTGACCGCTTACGTGCTGATAATGTCGGCTGCGAATACGGTGAATATTAGCTTAATAGCAAAAACAACAGAATAAACTAATGTCCTGCCTACGAGTCATATTAGCAATCCTGTTCCCACCATTGGCTGTGATAGACTACGGCTGCGGGTCGGTGTTAATCGTCTTCCTGCTAACTCTCTGCGGCTGGGTGCCTGGAGTGATTGGTGCACTCATCATTCTGAACAACACCACTAAAGACGACGACGTTCAAGATGACGACGAGTAATTTCAAAAAAGGAGAATTGCTTGCAATAATCGTGCCTCGAAGGGGCTAAGACTAGGCTGTTAAAAAAGATAAGATAAATTGGAGAAAATAATTAAGGACTAAACCGAAAAATCGGAACAAGAGTGCAGTATTTAATAAAATATTGCACTTTTTTTGTATATGTCGGAAAAAAGCACTACCTTTGCACCGAAATGGGTTGTTCCTTTTTTGGAAGCGAAAGGGAACAAGCCATGCTGAAAGTAAACGTGCAAAGCCATACATAAGGCCATGAAGATTTTTATACAAGTAGATAAGAGGAACAAAAAATATGTTCCGGAGATAATGTCTGCTCTGCAGAAAGCGGGACATCAGTTGATTCTAAGTAATGATTGTGCGGATGTGCAAAAGGGATTACAGTCGTGTCATGTGAGTTTATATCTTGCACCTGCTGGAATGAAGGATGACAAAGAAAGCATTGATCGTCCATTTGTACGCACGGAAGTTGATTTGCGTGTACGTAAGATGGTTCAGGTTATAGGCGAATCTGCGTTACCTCGTCGTCAAATTTTGGCTGCATTGGGATTGAAGCAGCAGAGCAGAAGGAATTTTATTTACAATTATCTCAAGCCTTCTGTGGCGCAGGGTTATGTAACGATGTCTTATCCGGGGGTTCCAAACAAGCCCGAGCAAACATATAAACTGACTGGAAAAGGGCTTGATCTATATGACAAACTATTAAGCAATTAACCGGTAGAGGTTGTTCCTTTTTGGACGTGGAAGGGAACAAGTCATGAATAAAAAACAGGTTGTTCCTTTTTTGGAAGCGAAAGGGAACAAGCTATGAATAAAACATAGGTTGTTCCTTTTTGGACGTGGAAGGGAACAAGCTAAGCGGAAAGAGGTGATGGTAAGGTGCAGGTTTTTGACGAAACTTGCACTTTTTTTTTGTATATGTCGGAAAATAATCGTACCTTTGCACGCAAAACGCGTGCAGAACGAAAAACAATAGCAAAACAATAGAATCAAAATACTAACAAATAAACAATTCCATATTATGAGAAAACACCTTTTCACCCTCTTCGCAGCACTATGCTGCACCAGTCTGATGGCGGGAGACATCAGCGAGTTTCAAGTGATCACTGACATCGACTATGTCGGTGATGGCAAGACTGGTCATAAGCTGGATGTATATTTCCCAAAAGAGGACGGCAAAGCCAAACATCCGGTCATCATCCATGTTTACGGCAGTGCATGGCAGATGAATAATATGAAGGGTACCGATGCCGAAACAGTCGGCGTGGCAGCTCTCGAGGCGGGTTATATCTTCGTCACACCGAACCACCGTTCGGTGAATGATGCAGTCTTCCCTGCGCAAATCAACGATATCAAGGCCGTAGTGCGTTACTTGCGCGGCAATGCGGATAAATATGGTATCGACACCTCGTTCATCGCTATGTCCGGTTTCAGCTCAGGAGGCCATCTGTCGGTGCTGATGGGTGTGACGCGTAATGTGCGCGAGCATACCGTAGGTTCGGTGACGATGGATATCGAAGGTAGCATCGGAAAATATACCAAGGAGAGCAGTTGGATCCATGCCGTATGCGAATGGTCGGCTCCGATAGATGAGGAGGATAAGAATTGTGGCACCTCGCTGCTTCCTGATGATGTACTGGATGCCTTAGTTGGCTGTTCCAAAACGAACTGCCCCGACAAACATGTCATTTACGGCGCATATACCTATCTGGACGCCAGCGATGCTCCGATGATGCTCGTTTATGGCAAGAGAGATCAGGTTGTTCCGTACTGTATGGGTACGAAGTTCTACGACAACCTACGGACTATCGGCATCGATGCTGAGATGTATTCCCACGACGGCGTTCATGAGGTGGCTGCCGAGTTCACGGACGAGATGATTACCTTCTTCAATCGCATTAAAGCCGCTAATGCATCCTCCGCCATCCAAACATTAAATCACCAATCACCAATCACAAATCATAAATCCATCATCAACGGCCACCTCTACATCCACCACAGCAACCAAACCTTCAACGCCCAAGGTGCAAGAGTAGAGTAACCCGTACCTTTGCACGCCAAACGCGTGCAGAGGCGAAAAACAATCAAAGCAAAAGATAAAAACATAATACTATGGCAGCACAATCAAATGACAAGGATTTATCGGAGCTTTTGAAGAAAGTTCATAATGGTGCATGGCAATTGCCGGAATTCCAACGTAGTTGGGTTTGGGATGACACGCGTGTAACGAAACTATTGGAAAGTCTGCTTTCCGGCTATCCAATGGGAGCCATCATGAATTTGGAGTATGGTAATAATAGTATTAACTTCAAATATAGGTTATTCACAGGAGTTGATTCTAAGTATGCTTCGGTTGTGCCGGAAGGACTTATATTGGATGGTCAGCAACGACTAACGACGTTGTATCAAGCACTTTATTGTCAGAAGCCGGTAAAGACATGTCTTCCCCTGAATCGAGATAAAGAGATAGAACGCTACTATTATATCAACATGCAAGAAATCGTGAAAGACGATATGGATGTCTTGGATTGTATTTTATCTATTCCGGCAGATAAAAAACAGAAGGAAGATATCGGTCGCACGATAACGCTTGATCTCAGCACAAGGCAAAAGGAGTTTGAAAACTTTTACTATCCGGTTAATATTTTGTATGACCCAGTAGAAGTGGGAAACTGGATGACTCAATATTATCAGTATCACAACTATGATCCTGCAGCGGTTAAACTCTATACGGAGTTCCTGCAAATGGTAATCACTCCGTTGCAGTCCTATAAAATACCGGTAATCCAACTGACCAAGGATACATCAAAAGAAGCAGTATGCCAAATCTTTGAGAATGTCAATACTGGTGGTGTGCCGCTTACAGTTTTTGAACTTGTAACGGCTATTTATGCTTCCGATGGTTTTAATTTGCGTGAAGATTGGGTTAAAATTCAGAACGAGTGCAAAACTTCCCTCAAAGTAAACTTGCTAAAAGCGATTGAACCGCATTATTTCTTAATGGCGATGGCTTTGCTGGTGTCCTATCAGAATAATTTGACTTCCGGCTCTGCAGTCACATGTAAGAAACGCGACATATTAAAAATGGCTCTCAAGGATTATATGTCCAACAGAAACGCGCTTGTCAACGGTTTCAAACTGGCAAATAATTTTTTGGTTCATCTGGGTATATATTCTACACGTGACTTGCCTTATGAGACGCAACTCATTCCATTAGCTGCCATCTTTGCGTTTGATGAAACGCATAGCAAGATGCTAAATATGCCTCATGCTAAAGATAAATTGGCAAACTGGTTCTGGTGCGGGGTGTTTGGCGAGTTATACGGTGGTGCCAATGAGACACGTTTTGCTACTGATGTAGCGGGTGTTCTCTCTTGGGTTGCTGGTGGAAGCGAACCAGATACAGTTGTTCGTTCGTCCTTCAACGCTATTCGTCTGTTATCGCTCACAACTCGTAATAGTGCAGCATATAAGGGAGTGATGGCACTTATTCTTAAGGAATCTCCATTAGATTTCATGACAGGTCAGAAAATGGATGTCGCCTCTTATCTTAATGAGAAAACAGATATTCACCATATCTATCCCGAGATTCAATGCCAGAATGCGAATTATCCAGAAAATAAATGGAATTCTGTTATCAACAAAACACCTATCTATGCAAGCACAAACCGCTCTATTGGTGGTCGTTTACCAAGTGACTACATCAAGACGATGGCTAACAAAGGTTTGTCCGATCAACAAATAGACGATGCATTGGCTTCGCACATGGTAAATCCGACACTCTTGCGTAGTGACGATTTCTTCGCTTACGTAACCGACCGTGCGACACGCATTCTCAATCGCATCGAGAAAGCAATGGGTAAAGCCGTTTCTGGTCGTAATAGCGTAGAAACAATACGCGAGTTTGGACAAGCTATATAATTTCAAAAAAGGAACAGGCTGGGAATGGGGAGTTCAAAAAGGAACAGGCTGTGTAGGGGATAGGCAGGTGTTGATTAGATGAATACTAAGAAGAAGACATATGATCGAGTGCGGCGGTTGGTGGTGACAATCGGAAAAGGAGCGTTATCACGGAAAGAATTGATTGCCGCATTGGGATTGAGACAAGAGTCTCGTCGTAACTTTTATTATAACTATGTGAATCCGGCTCGAGATTTGGGATTGGTGCAGATGCAATATCCTGAGAGGCCAAGTCTTCCGGAACAAGCATATCAATTAACGGGTAAAGGTTTGGTGATGTTGGAGAATCTTCGTGAAGAAGATTGAAAAAAGGAACAGGCTGTATGTAGGATGGGCAAAAAAGGAACAGGCTGGGAGAAAGTGAAGATGGGAAGAAAAGTTCTAAAATTGAATTATGGTGGGGATATGGTGAATGGTGATGTAAATGGCTAAGAAGATACGGAAGTATTACGAGAGTTTGTAATTTCAAAAAAGGAGAATTGCTTGCAATAATCGTGCCTCAAAGGGGCTAAGAACAAGCTGCAAGAAGCAAAACCGATGTGGTTGAAAAATTGTGCTAAATTGGAGAAATAGATTCAAAAAAGGAACAGGCTGTGTAGGGGATAGGCAGGTGTTGATTAGATGAATACTAAGAAGAAGACATATGATCGAGTGCGGCGGTTGGTGGTGACAATCGGAAAAGGAGCGTTATCACGGAAAGAATTGATTGCCGCATTGGAATTGAGACAAGAGTCTCGTCGTAACTTTTATTATAACTATTTGAACCCTGCGCGAGAGTTGGGATTGGTGCAGATGCTATATCCTGAGAGACCAAGTCTGCCAGAGCAATCATATCAATTAACGAGGAAGGGTTTGGAGTGGTTGGAAAAGTTTTGTGAAGAGTAATTCAAAAAAGGAACAGGCTATAAAAAAGATAAGATAAATTGGAGAAATAAATTAATATATTGCATATATGAAAAAGATATTGATGGCTTTATTCTTATGCTGTTCGTTGGCAACTTTTGCTGACGACTATGTCCAAACTACCATGGACGAAAATCGTTATGAAATGGTTCAAGTTGTCTTTAGTGCCTATGCCTATAATATCAAGTTCGACAAATGGACGGGTAATATCTGGTTATACACGAAAGACGGTGTTATTGTTGCCATGCGAGATCCCGCGGACGAAAGTGGTCTGCAAGCCAAGCAATGCATCTATCAGTTAATGAAAGGAAATAGAGATTCCATTGAGCATTGCTATGTATTAAACACGTCAACCGGCGAAGTTTGGGAAGTTACCTTTACGAAAGGACGAACTGTTAAATATGAGAAAAAATGAGAAAGATAATAGTTATATCGATATTCCTTTCTGCTGTCATAAACTTATATGCAGAATCTGCACTATTGTTGGATAGTATTGTGACTGAAATCTACGGGAACAAGTCCCGTGTAGAATCATATGAATACGACTCTGCCAATCGTGAAACTCTAGATATTATACATGTAATCAATAAGTTAACTGGTCAATATATTCCTAATGAAAAAGTTCTAACCACATACCCTCAGGATAATCATAAGATACAAAGGCGATTCACGTGGAATGCTACACGTTCCTGTTGGGAGCAAACGTCTGAGTATGCCGTAGAGTATGACGTTAAAGGACGCGATTCTCTTGTCCACAAAGCATCCCTTACAGATACTGCAGATGAGTTTGATATCTATGACTGTTATGAGACAAGTTATAGTTACGACAAGAAAGGACGAATAGTTCAAATTAAAACTCGATATGCGGACCATATAGAAAACGGATATGTCAATAAATCTCGAGTAAACTATACCTACACAGACAGAGATTCGATAGCTTCCTTAAAACAATACACCTATTCCAATAACGCATGGGTAGGAAAGCAGGCCGTTTTTTATACATATTCTGATACATTAGGGCGATATTGCAAGAAATCTCAGGGTATATATGATTGGGATTCTAGCAAAAAAGATTTTACTTCCCCTAAATCGGTCATTAATTACAAATATGGAGAATTAGGTGTTAAAGTAATAACAACTAACGTATATGTGCTTTCACAGTGGATAATTGCGCAATTTGAGATATTTTCGTATTCGACTGAAGGGTATGTAACAATTATAGATACATATACGGCGGAGTCTGCTACCAGTTGGCCTTTGTCAAAAAAAGAAATGTTCGAGTATGATAACCGAGGTAATTGTATCTTGGATGAAATTAGAATAAAAACCGATAAAGGATTGGAAGGCCTTTCTAAATTTGAACGTTCATATAACGAGAATGATAGCTTGGTTGAGCAGATTCGTTGGACGTACGATAGTGAGAGTAGTGCTTGGATAAAGTCTATACATTTTTCGCAAACATTTGACGAGTACGGAAATGTATCAACTTATACTACATATTCGGCAACCGATGATAGTATATTGGCTTATTTGACCTACCATTACTCTATTCATAATTCAGATCCAATTACAACAATGAATGAGCACGCCCATTTTGAGAATGCCAATATAATAAAGTTCCTTTCAGAAGGGCAGATAATGATACAGCGGGGAGAGAAGATTTATACCATTACCGGTATAGAAGTGAAATAATGGTGTAAAATGCACGTAAATTACATGTAAATTGCGTAAAAAATTGCAGAGTAAATACATATTGATATGGCAAAGATAGAGAAACTTTCGGCGTTGACGGAGGAGGATGTGAAGTATCGGTTTATCACACCTGCGTTGGAGCAAGCTGGTTGGCAGAAGGAGCAAATACGTATGGAGTATTGCTTCACGGATGGTCGTATTATTTCTGCTGGTAGTGAATATGAGCGTGCTTCTAAGAAGAAAGCGGATTATATTCTTCAGTTCAATAACGACAACATGCTTGCCGTTGTGGAAGCTAAATCGGCGACGAAAGATCTGACAACAGGTTTGCAGCAAGCGATTGGTTATGCTGAGGCTTTGGATGTGCCGTTTGCTTTTGCGTCTAACGGTCTTGCTTTTCGTGAGCATGATATGATTACGGGTGAAGAGCGCGATTTTGAGATGGATGAGTTTCCGACGTATGAGCAGTTGAAGCAACGATGGTTTGCAGAGAAAAGTCTAAATGAGAAACAGCAGGAAGCATTACAAATTCCGTATCATTACAGTAAGAATGCCCACGAGCCGCGATACTATCAGCGTATAGCGATTAACCGTACATTAGATGCTATAGCTCGTGGCGATAAACGTTTGTTGCTTGTTATGGCTACCGGTACTGGTAAAACATTTACGGCATTCCAAATCATATGGCGTTTACGTGAAGCGCAATTAGCACATCATATTCTATATCTGGCCGACCGTAATATCCTTATTGACCAAACAATGGCACAGGATTTTAAGCCTTTCCAGAAAATCATGACCAAAGTGGAAGGCAAGAAATTGGATTCGTCATATGAACTGCACATGGCCTTGTATCAACAATTGGTATCCTACGAAGATGGTGCTGAGCAGCCATATCTGCAATTTGATCCACATTTCTTTGACCTTATTATCATTGACGAGTGTCACCGTGGCAGTGCTAAGGAGAACTCCGTTTGGCGTAAAGTGTTGGAGTATTTTAGTAGCGCAACACAGATTGGTTTGACAGCTACCCCGAAGCGTAAAGAGGATGCTGATAACTTTGACTATTTTAACGAACCGATCTATACCTATAGTTTGAAGCAGGGTATTGAGGATGGTTTTCTTGCACCGTATCGAGTTTCGCGTGTACACTTAGATGTAGATGTAAACGGTTATATTGTTCGGGTGGGCGAAACGGACAAAGAAGGAAAAGAAGTGCCTGTTCGTCTATACGAGCGTCAAGAGTTTGGGAAGAAAATCACGATTACTCGTCGGCAAGTTGCAGTGGCGATGGAGATTCAGGAGAAGTTAGAGAAGATGGGGAAATATACCAAGACCATTGTTTTCTGTCCGGATCAGGAAGAAGCAGCAACGATGCGGGATATGCTTGTTCAACTCAATCCGAAAGAAATGGGTAAGAGTCCGAACTATATTATGCGTATCACCAGTGATGATTCCGAAGGAAAGAAGATGCTTGATAGGTTTATTGATCCCGATTCGAGATATCCGACTATTGTCACCACCTCTGAATTATTATCTACTGGAGTGGATTGTAAGACATGCGGTTTGATAGTTATTGATAAAGAAGTCAACTCGATGACGCTGTTTAAGCAGATGATAGGTCGTGGAACTCGTATCTATATCGACAAAGAACGTAAAATCAATAAATGGCATTTTGAAATACTTGATTTCCGCGATGCTACACGTTTATTCTTTGATCCGGGATTTGATGGTGAGCCAGAATTGGATGTAGAGAAACCACGTAAAACAAAGGAGGGAGAACGCAAGACAGGTGGGCAAAAGAAAATAAAGATAGACGGTAAAGAGATAGATGAAGATAAACTGTCTAAGATTCATATTCAGGGAAGTAAACGAGTCGTCAAGCTTCATGAGATATACTATGTGATTAATGATGATGGTCAAGCTTTGGAGATATCGGATTTCTTGGACTTTACTCGCAAAGGTATTCTGACTCGTTTCCCGAAGTTCGCTGACTTTGCAAGGATGTGGATGAATACGATGCACAAGAGCGAGATTATAGATGACTTCAAGGACCATGACATTTTGATAGAGGAAGTGCGTCGCTCTAATCCGAACTTGGCCAATGCAGATTTGTTTGATATCATCTGCCACGTGGCGTACGATAAGAAGCCGATGACTCGTCGCGAACGTGCTAATAATGTAAAGAAGCGTAATTACTTTGGTAAGTACGAAGGCAAAGCGCGTGAAGTGCTCGAGGCTTTGCTTGATAAATATGCAGAACTCGGTGTACTTAGTCTCGAGGATCCGCAGATTCTTCGTCTCGAGCCGTTTGCACAGTATGGTACTCCGGTGAAGATTATCAAACTGTTTGGTGACCGAAATGGTTATCAAGAGGCTATTCATGATTTGGAACAACAATTGTATAAAATTGCAGAATAATATATGGCAGTTAACAACTTAGTTAAACGATTGCAGAATGTTATGCGTCAAGATGCCGGTATCTCGGGTGACGCACAGCGTATTGAACAGATGACATGGCTTTTCTTCCTTAAGGTGTACGATGCACAAGAGGATGAATGGGAGTTTAAGAGCAATGGAGCATTTCATTCTATTATTCCTGAGCCGCTTCGTTGGCGCAATTGGGCAACGGACAGAAAAGATGGAGCAGCATTGACAGGAGATGCGCTGTTAGAGTTTGTGAACAACCAACTTTTTCCTACATTGCAGAAACTGCCATTAGTGCCGAGTTCGCCTCGCGCACACTGGATTGTCAAAGAAGTCTTTGCCGACCTCAACCAATATATGAAGAACGGCGTACTTTTGCGGCAAGTAGTCAATATCGTTGATGAGATTGATTTTACCGATGTCGATGACCGTCACACTTTCGGAGATATATACGAAGGAATCTTGAAAGACTTGCAGTCTGCAGGTAATGCGGGTGAGTTCTATACGCCTCGTGCTCTGACTGATTTTATCATCGAGACATTGAATCCACGATTGGGTGAATCGGTAGCAGACTTCACGTCCGGTACAGGTGGATTCTTGACATCGGCGCTCAATTATATGTCGGCACAACGTAAGACTCCGCAAGACGAAGAATTGTGGCAGAATGCGGTACATGGCCAGGAATGGAAACCACTTCCGTATTTGCTCTCTATCACGAACTTGTTGGTACATGGAGTGGATGAACCGGATATTATCCACTGTGATTCGCTTGGTACACCTGTTTCTTCGTTCCGCGATAAAGACCGAGTGAATGTGATTGCTATGAACCCGCCTTATGGTGGTAGTACGGAAGCATCGGTCAAGATGAACTTCCCAACGGATATGCGTTCGTCCGAAACGGCTGACCTCTTCATGGTGCTGATCATGAAACGCCTAAAAGAACACGGCCGCGCAGGTGTGATTATTCCCGACGGTTTTCTCTTTGGTACAGATGGTGCCAAATTAGCTATCAAGACTGCGTTGCTGCGTGAGTTCAATCTGCATACCATCATCCGTCTGCCGGGTTCTATCTTCGCGCCTTATACGAGTATCAACACCAATATCGTCTTCTTCAATAACGAAACCGCAGAAGGAGCCGAAGAAGGATTCAAGACCAAGGATGTGTGGTTCTATCGTCTCGACATGCCGGAAGGATACAAACATTTCTCCAAGACCAAACCGATGCGTCTGGAGCATTGTCAGCCTATCCGCGATTGGTGGAACGACCGAAAAGAAATCATCACCACCGATGAAGAAGGCAATGTTCTCGACGAGAAATCTCGCCGTTTCACAGCACAGCAACTCATTGACCTCTCCTGCAACTTCGACCAATGTAAGTTCCCGAAATCAGAAGAGGAAGTGCTGCCGCCTGCAGAATTGTTAGCCGACTACCACAAACGCCGTGAAGCCCTCGACGCACAGATAGATAACACCCTTGCCAAACTCCAAAATCTTCTTGGACTATGACCGCAGAGCAATTAAGAAATAGCATCCTCCAAGAAGCCACCTCTGGTCGTTTGGTTCCGCAAGATCCGAACGACGAACCGGCATCAGTCCTTCTCCAGCGTATCCGCGAGGAGAAAGCACGGCTTGTGAAAGAGAAGAAACTAAAAGCGAAGGATATAGTTGTAACGCCAATTACTGTGGATGATATTCCTTATGAAATTCCAAATTCTTGGGAGTGGGTTCGTGTGAAAGAACTTTTTAATGTTTGCTCTGCAAGACGTGTTCATGAAAAGGATTGGCGATCTTCTGGTATTCCTTTTTATCGAGCAAGAGAGATTGGCAAATTAGCCGAGTTTGGTCATGTTGATAATGATTTATATATAGACCAAGAGTTATATAACGAGTTTTCAAAGAGTGGAGTTCCTCAAGAGAATGATCTAATGGTCACCGCTGTTGGAACATTAGGGCGAGTCTATGTCGTAAAAGCTAACGAGATTTTTTATTACAAAGACGGTAGCGTGCTTTGTATGGAGAATAGATTTGGTATCAACGCAAAGTTTGCTAAGCTTGTTATCGAATCGCCTGTTTTTGTTAGTCAATATATAGGAGAGTCTCAAGGAACTACTGTGGCTACACTTACCATGGTTCGAATGAATGAGTATCTTCTCCCTCTCCCACCATTAGCTGAGCAAAAGCGTATTGTGGCTAAGTTAGAGGAGTTGCTGCCTATTGTGGAGCAATACGGCAAAGCACAAAAAGAACTCGACGAACTCAACGCCGCTCTTCCTGCTCGCTTGCGCCAATCCATCCTCCAAGAAGCCATCCAAGGAAAACTCGTTCCGCAAGATGAGAATGAAAATTCTGATGGATTAAAGGCGCATTTGCTACAAGCTGTTAATAATTCTCCGTTCAAAAAGAAATGGAACTCCGAGCCCTTCGAAGAAGATGAACTGCCATTCGATATACCAGATAATTGGACATGGATTCGTTTAGGTGATATCGTATATACCCAAACAGGATTGTCGTATAGCAAAGGAGACTTGGAGAAGAAAGTATCAAATCCGATTCGTGTATTACGCGGCGGTAATATTCAAAGCGGCTCATGGTGTACAAAAGATGATGATGTGATGATTGCACCCGAGTTTGTCAAGAAGGATATATTCCTAAAGAAAAACTCATTCATAACTCCGGCTGTTACAAGTTTAGAGCATTTGGGAAAAACGGCACTGATACGTGAAGACCATAATGATATTGTAGCTGGCGGTTTTGTGTTATACCTAATGCCGTATGATGATAGGAATGATGGATTGATGGAATATCTCGCTTATTTCTTCCAATCTGCTTTCTATAATAGTTTCTGCAAAACTATCACGAATAAATCCGGACAAGCGTTTTGGAATATCTCTCGCGAGAAACTATTGAAACTTCCTATCCCTCTCCCCCCATTAGCCGAGCAGAAGCGTATTGTGGCTAAAATTGAAGAGTTATTCGAACAAATTGATAAGATATTTATATGAAACTTAGACCGGAAGAAATAGAACCTAAGCCAGAGGATCCGTTTGCGGGAGATTTGCTGAAGCGGGAACAATACGCAAAAGTTCTGACGCAGATAGTTCAGAATACAGAAGGAGGTTTTACGCTTTCAATTAACGCTGATTGGGGATATGGGAAGACCACATTTGTTAAAATGTGGGAAAAAGTCTTGCAAAATGCCGGATATCAGACTATATATTTCAACGCTTGGGAAAGTGATTTTGTGGCAGATCCGATGATGGCGTTGGTAGATGGATTGAGAGATGGTTTTGATGGTAAGAATTTTTCGGCAGAAACAATACAAACTTTATCCGCTATTTTAGATGTTGCAATTGATTTGATCCAACTTCTTCCAACGCCATATGCGAAAATAATCGGAAAAGGAACTAAGGCCGCTAAAAAAGGAGTATGCAATTTGTTGAAGGATAAGAATCCACTTCAACGGCAGCAAAGTTATAGTAAGTTAGTAGCTGAATTCCGCGAACAATTGGCTCATTTTGCTAAAGAAATGTGTGGCAATAAGCAACTGATTATTTTTGTTGATGAATTAGACCGTTGTAGACCTGATTATGCGGTGCAAATGTTAGAACGCATAAAACATTTCTTCTCTGCTGAAAATATCGTTTTTGTATTGTCCATAGACAAATCCGTAATCCTTGAATCAATAAAATCAATATATGGCGATATTAAGCCTGAAGGATATTTGCGCCGATTTATTGATTTGGAATTTGATTTGCCCGAGCCAGATATTAAAGACTTTATAGATGCAAAGTTCAAAGAACATAATATAGATGAGCGTTTTGATAAATACAGTAATGCTTTGGTCTCTTTTGAAAAGCAAAAGTGGGAATTAGAGAAGACGATTAAAGACTGTTTTGCAGCACATCAACATAGCCTCCGTGATGTTGAGAAATATTTTAATTGCTTGGATATCGTTATTCGATCATTAGGGGTAAAGAATATGGTTCCGGAATTAGTGGTTTTTATCTTATATCTACATATGTTCGACAAGAAATTCTATGAAAAGTATAAGTTATTAAAGTTTGATATAGATGAATTGTGGGATATTTTTGAGAATAAATTAGAAGCTTCACCTTTTCAGCCAGAATCGGATGAATACAAAGAGTTAGGAATGATTTGGATGATGGTATGGGCATGTTATGTTACTCAATGGCGAGATCATCAGCATTCAAAGGAGTATGAGGACTTATGGCAAAAATTAAATCAAGGGGAGACGAATAAACCATTCCTTCAAAAGCACTCTAAAGTAGCTCTTATTTATCTCAATAAAACAGAATACTATAACGTTGAAGGTTTATACAAGATAATTGAAATGGTGGAAACTCATTTTGATGTGCCAGCTATTGAAAGCAGCTTAGATAAATGACAACCACGAACGCAGAAAGGGATGAATATTTAGGTCAGAAAGATGCAAAATAGAATACCATGAACACGGAAAGATTGAAAGATTGTCGGTTGTTTAAAGGAAGTTGGGATGTGCCAGAGTTTAGGAATTTCTATCTTCGGTATGCCTTTTATGCGGAAGGATTTTATTGTGATGAAGAAAGAGAGCGAGGCGATGAGGCTGCTGCTGATGTGGCATTTTACAAAGTCGATTTCTCCAAATACAAAGATATCCCTACTCCGCTTCTAAATCAGCTGTTTAGCGTTTGGATGAATAAATTGGCAGGCACAAGTAATTCGGATGTAGTCATACCGGGATTTCACAATGAGTTCATGCCGGAATATTTGAAGGTGAAAAAATAATTAAAAACACAATAGCCATGAAAAAGTAATTACATTAGTATTATTGGCAGTGGCGGGAGAGATGCATTGGAGATTAAAAATTAAAGATTAAAAATTAAAATTCGATCGATGTAACTTTTAACCTTTTTCGGAGTATATAAAAAGCGAGGCATTGTGAGTGTCTCGCTTTTTTTGTAGTCATCCGTCAGGATGTGGAGCATTAGTCGATGATATGCATTTATTAGCCGACAATCCGAAGGCGGATGGTATTGCCGCGTTGGAAGGCTTTTTTGAAGCGGTCGTAGATGCGGTCGTAGGTGGCTTGTGATTGGGTTACGACTCCGGGTAGGAGTTGTTTACCTACTATAATCTCTCCGTGAAGGCTTGCCAAAGCTCCATCGCCGTGGCGGAAGGGGGACGGAAGATTTCCTTTCGAATGAGCCGCTGTGCTGAATGATGAGCCTATGGCTCCTAATGATGAAATGATGTAGTCTCCTTCCGGCAGGTGTCGTGTTGGGTGTTCTACGGTATCGCAGATGCGTTTGCGGTTGATGTAGAGGTGCCCTTCTACACCCCATTGGGTGTAATTAGTTCGTACGAGTTGAATGTCCATGACTTTTAACTTTTAACCTTTAACCTTAGAGCATGAGGCAGGCGTACTCTTGGAGTGTGGCATCCTGGTAATGTCTCGTCTCCATGGGTTTGTCCGGTCCTGCAGAGAAGGTGGATTCGTTCACTCGGAAGCGAAGGGAAGCTGCTATGCACATGCCTTCTTTGAGTCGTAGTTGCTCTTGTCCGAGATGCGTCACGAGGTATGCATCTTCGTACTGGGAGCCTTGTTCGCGGAGGATGATTTGTTGTTTGACGAGCTGTGTGCCGTCGGATTTTTGTATGTTCTGCGGATCGCAGAGTGATACGATTCTATAAATTCCTTTCATAACTTTTATTTTTTAACGTTTAACTTTCTGAAGGTGTTTTTGTCAATAATCTCGATAACGTGCAGTTTCTTCCATCGGCAGATGAAAATCTTATCCGGCGTAGTTTTTCCTGTTTTCTCGATGAGAAGATTGAGTTGCTCTCGGGTGAATGTATCCGTCAGTTGGTCGAAGATAGAGACCGCCGGACCTGTTTTGAGACCGTTCTCTCGTTTAGCGTTCAGTTCTTCGAAGGTTTTCCCCCATCGTGCGAGCATACCATCAAGGATATATTCAGCCATGTAGAGGTAGATTTGACGGACGCGCTTTTGGATCGTATCCTTCGCGCTTTCACGCGAAGCAGGCGACGAAATAATCGAACGAGTGTCAGCGAGATGAGAATTATTCTCGATCTCATAGAGGTATTGGCAGAGGGCGGCGATACGGAAAGCAGAGACGGAAGAACGTTTACGGAAAACATCCATGGCTATGCTACCGCTAAGTGAAGCCTGTTTGCCCTTATCTCGTACCCACTTGCAGACGGTTTTGTCGAGCCAAGACATGTCGAGGTTGACTGTAGGTTTGAGCATACCATCTCCATCATAGGTTTCGTTCATGAGTTGAGCAAGCGTAGCGTCGATAGCAATCCGTTGTTCGGTAGAGTAAGGGATGAAGATAGCCCCATCTTCTCCGAGGTCGTCATCAATTTTACAGAGGACGGTACGCGTGATGTTACCCCCTTCGATAGCTTTTTTGTCGAAATACTCGTCAAGCGCAGCAGGTGTGGCACAGAACATCGAGCAGATATTGATGTCCACGATAGCAGAATACGAGTTATCCGACGCGAAGTCGATACCGAAGAGCGATCCGAGGTCGTAAGCTGTACGCATGATGGTACGCAGGTTGGAATAGCCGTTTTTGCCAGCATCTGTGACCTGTGCAAGTTCCTCTGCAAACATCCAGAACGTGAGGGTGTCGCCAAGGACACGTTCGTACATGTCAGCACGTTTGGTGAGGACGGTCTTGGAGATAGTAGGCGGCACGACGCGGATGGTAGTCTGTGGTTCCTCCTCCAGTCGTTCGTTGGCCTTACGACGTTTTTTCTTGTCGCGATACTCCTGTTCGAGTCTGCGCATGGCCTTATCGCGCGATTTAAGTGTGTTGTCCATGATGAGGGACTCTATGTCAGCGGCAAAAGATTTACCGGACGACTGGGCACCTTCGATGAGGACTTGAAGCAGTAGTGCGGATGGTCGCGAGTCATAATAATAATGTAATCTCACGCGTGGGCACATAGCGCAAAGGGGTGATAGACATGCGACGAACGCAGGCAGTTTACGGTTTTGCGGGGCGTTGGTCACGATTTCACGGATGACCGGTGGAAGGTCTTTGTCCTTTGGGAGCGAAAGTCGCTCCAGAGGGGAGAGCTTTTTGCTCTCCTCCTCGAAT
Organism: uncultured Bacteroidales bacterium; assembly: GCA_946617165.1. GTDB lineage: Bacteria > Bacteroidota > Bacteroidia > Bacteroidales > Paludibacteraceae > Colicola. Next base: position 5,485 of record CAMOJP010000023.1, on the reverse strand, counting down.
GGAAGCGATGTCTGTTTCATAGACCTAAAATTTTAGCAGCGGTTAAAAACTCAGTTTTAATGGCTTCGCCATCACGTGCCGCTTTCTTTCGGCTTGTCATAGCGGTTTGGCGCAGACTAACCATGAGCTCTCCGCTTTTAACCCGATGGACGTTGATGTACTCGCCATTGAAGACTTTAGGATTACGAGGATAGATGTCTTTGATGACCTCTGTAGCCTCGAATGACTCATAGTCTTCGACCATAGTGAGTTCGACTGTCCGTGTTTCGCCGGCATGCATGTGGCAATCCTTGGTTGTAAGTTTCAACTTAGTGTCCAAATAGATTTGTGACACCATGTTTTGGTAAGGGGGGAGAGCGAGCAATCCCGATTTAAAAATTTTTGCCATAGACAAAATAATTAATAGTAAATTATATTGTTTATGGCTGGCGCCAGCCAATCCGATTCTTCTTTACACTACGTCGTTGTAGTCGTTTTCCGAACCGTACATTTGCTACCAACGTTAGCTACGCGTTTTTCTCAAATGCGGTGCAAAGGTACTGCATTATTATCACATACTAAAAATGCCGACATGGACTGCATGCCGACATAGCAAATTTGTCGCTATAAATCAGCGACTTATAAAGAAAAAACATTTTTTTGCAGAAAAAGAAGAGCCGACATTAAAGCCGACAACTACCCGACATGTTTCGGAAAATATATACTTATATCGCTAGCGCTTTTAGAGCGACGTAATTTATTGGGTTCTTGGTATGCCACCACTCTTCCGAACATTTCACCAAAGAAAGATAACCATTGGGTAAATCGGTTAGTGAACGTATTAGTTTTCAATACACCAGATTCTTTTATCGCTAATGCATGGCGCGCCCAATCCGAGTCCGAAGCACGCTCTCTCTCATCCCTAAGAAAATCAATAAGGTTAGAAAAGTCGTTAGATAAGGTATAGGCATATTTAAACACTTTTTGTAAATTTTCCTTCGTCGGCAGATCAGCAGTCAAATCCACTTTAGTACCAACTGAAGCAAGGAATGAATCCAATTCATCCGATATGAATTGTGAGCCATTCATATAGTCTGTTAGTTGCTCACGAAGTTTGTTTTCTCCGAGTATAGTAGTGGCGCGATTAAAGTGGAGCGACAAGGTGTGCACAAAGGATGCATCAATTTCAATTAATCGAGCGACAATTAATCCAGAAGCGGCCGTATATTTCGATTGTTTGTCTAATAATAGGCACCTATATACTCCATATGTAATAGTCATAAGAGCATGAATAACTTCTATATCATCAATAGGTATTTTGCGTCTACGTGCATGATCTACCAAATCATCCCATAGTAAACTGGCTATACGTTCTCGTTCACGATAGTCAGCTCCTTTTAGGTCATCTAAACTATATATTGTATGGTAAAATAATTCACCGGAAGATAGTGAATACCGATGAGACATATTCGCCAAAGGAGTATTGACAAATTCTAAATATCGAAAAATTATATTGTTAGAATATCTATCTTCTACGCCTGCGTTTTGCAGAGGTTGTAATAAAAGGTTGTTCTTCATAGTCATTAAACAATATGCCCATATTATCCATCCAGTGTGCTACTATATTACGTTCATCAATGAAATCCATTTCATCATCACCATACGAGAAGGCATCAAGAACATCTATATCAAAGCCAAATTGAGCATTAACTTCATTACCATATCGATAAACTCCATACGAGAAGAATTGTATTATGAGATCATATTCTTGTTCCTGGAGACATATCTCTGCTATATGCAATAAATCATCCCGAATGGCTTCCACATCTAATTCATTAACTCCGTCTGATTCTAATACAAATGCTCCTTTAGCGCGAGCCTTTTCTGCTAATTCCGTCAATATTTGAGCCGCCATATTCGAGTCAACTTTGTGTTTGTTTTTATAATTATTACTAAAATCCAAGCTTATTTTTTTTACTCTATCAGCGGTGCGTTCACGAATAGTTGATATAGCCTCCCATATATCGTCAAACTGTTTAGTAAGCGTATAAAATTCAACATTTACTCCACGCGCGGAAAACAGTCTATTAAAAGATGAAGCTAAAACATCCAATAACTTGTCAGGTTGTTGATCAAATGCCGCATTTTTTTCTACGGCAATCATATTCTTTCCTGGACGATGATCAATTACTACATAACTATAAGGATTATGTGGATGAGTAACATCATGTTTGTCTATAGTGGTGTGTTTTTCTTTATTATTCTCAATAGTTAGAATAATTATTCCGTCACGGTTAGCCAGCACCTCCCCCTTATATTGTTCCACTTCAACATCCTTACCATTAGTTGTACGTTTTACAACGAGCAAATCTAAAGGTAAATCCTTATTAAACACCACATCAAAAATATTCTCCGGATTATCTACGACTTGTTCGCTTAAGTATTCGTTAAAATTCAGATTGGGTGCTTTAAGCAGTCCATATCTAAAGAATGTAAATGCAGCCATAGTATTTTATTTAGTTAAGTTTTGGTACAATTTGAATAGTTGTGCGACGCAGGCGGGTTCGGACATTTTGATATCGAAGCCGTAAGCAGCCATGACCGCGCAAATGACTTGAAGGCACCTGCAGGAATTCTCCATGCTCATGACATATAATGTAGACTTTAGTTTTGTTATTGACATACTCCACCTTGGAATAATCGTATTTATTCCAATGGATGGCTTGCGCCTTTTGTATGAACTCGGAGGTGGTCATGAATTAGGGTTATCGTTTTGTGTTATTTCGTTTTCTGCTTCGCGTGACAACGTGAAGGTTGCTAGATCTGCTGCGTACCCATTCATGTCTAGGCATGTTGCACGTGAAATTTTTACAGCTCTGGTCTCATCGGAGTTTTCGGTATAAGGCGCTAATACCAGCATGAAGCCATCAGAGCAGCCTTGAAGATCTCGTCCTGAAGGATAGACGAATCGGTTGTCCAAGCCACGATTGACAATCCGAATCATCTTTAACTTCTCCTTGAAGCAGGCGTCGTAGACGGCCTTCTCTGCTGGGGAAATAAATGGAGACACGAGAACGACTCCCTTGTGAGCGAGCCCTAGATAATACGCCACCTCGTGCTGTATTTCTTCCTCGTTAAGATTTCGATGGCATCGTACTTGTGCTCTTTCGGGGTACTTCACAAAGAACGTCTCCCCTACAGCAGTATAACGATGCCCTTGTTTGCCGGCCGTAAACTCATATACTTTTCGCAATCTATCTGCGTTATGCACCTTAAGCCATAATCGTCTTGGGTTATCTCGTAAGTATTCAATCCATCCCTCTAACTGGCCAAACTGATTGAGCACTCGGTCGTTATAGCCGGGATTAAAGAGAGGTGGTTTCTTCGCGCTGTCACGCGAAGCAGGGGACGAAAAGATGGAGGAAACCTCGACGCTGTCACGTCGAGCAGGAGACGAAATAAAGGTAGAAACCTTCACGCTGTCACGTGAAGCAGGGGACGAAAAGATGGAGGAAACCTCGACGCTGTCACGCGAAGCAGGGGACGAAAAGATGGAGGAAACCTCGACGCTGTCACGTCGAGCAGGAGACGAAAAGATGGAGGAAACCTCGACGCTGTCACGCGAAGCAGGGGACGAAAACATGGAAGGTGAATTATATGCTCGAGTACAAGCGCCTTTCCATCCTGAAATGATTTGTCCTAGAGGGTATTCTTTAGGCAATTTGTCCTTTACGTAAAGTATACCATGAAAGTGGTCTGGCATTAGTTGATATTGAACGACCTGGACATGGCAACCGGTCTTTTCCAGAGTGATTTCGGGAATTTGTTTAAAGAATGCGATAACCATCCTTCCCAAATCCGTTGGTTCAATATGAGCCTCCTCTGCGCTATTTCCGACCATATTTCCCAATATCTTTTGTCGGTCTACTGTAGTTACAGTTATCAGGTAAAGAGAAACAGAGGTGTAGTCATGGTCTTTCTTTCGCCGTTGTGTGTTATGCTTGATTGGCGCGTAATAGACTTTCTTCACGCTGTCACGTGAAGCAGGAAACGAATTAATTTTCTCAGTAGTAGCCATAGTATAGATTTCCTTGTGCGCCAAACTTGGCGCAAAGGTACAACAAATTGTTGAGGTGTGCAAATAATTGAGGAAGAAAAAAGGTTAAAAGTTAACACGATGCGATTTTGTTTTTACATGTGCATCGGTTAACTCACCTTATCATAATTGATTTTCGCGCGCATACGCGATGTTTCAATTTTAAATTCGATCAATGTAACTTTTAACCCTCGCGTTCAGCAACGAGATTGCACAGACCAAACCGCTCTGCTAATTGGTAAAAGCAACTCGTGCCTCCGCTTTCCCCACAAAATTGTATTTTGCGGGGACCCCGATAGGATATCTATAGGGACTAGTGCACGAGTTAGGGGACAAAGGGCATGAGTTGGGGGACAAGGTATTGTGGGGATGGAGAAAAAGCAGTACCTTTGTCGTCGGAATTCCAAAGAGGCTAAGGGTAGCGTATCGGTAGCGTATCCCTTGCTAAAAACCGGGATATTATCCGGAGCAAATTACCGTTGTATTTAAACCTAAACCCTCGTCCGGCGCGAGACCATAAAGAACGCCGAAAAAAGTAATGGCAAAATTTGTTCCTATGGACTTACTGAAGTCCCTCAAAGGTAAAGTGTGCATGCACTCTGACACCTACTTCGCGAACCGCTACGGTACGAACTACACAGGTAAGATCTGTAATCCGTACAAAGGCGAACCAAGCACGGCACAGACTGCACAACGTACCAAGTTCGCACAAGCTCGGGCGGCCGTCAAAGCACTCACTACCGAGCAAGTAAACGAGTACAAAACCGCGTTCAAAGCGCAACGCAAGTACAAATCGCTGCAAGGCTACATCTTCGCGATGGAATACTCCAAAATCGTGTAATTTCAGTCAAAAGTCGAAAGTCGAAAGACAATTAGTCGAATGAACGAGTTATGAAACGAGGAATTCTAATTGGCCTAGTCGTCCTAGGGGCGATGATGGCAATGACGAGCTGCAATGTCACCCGAGTCGTAACGACCGAGAGTCAGTATTGGCAGAAAGGTGATACCAGTTGCACGATTGTGACGAGGACCGTCGAGAGCTACGATGCGTCTAAAAAGACGTTCTAAGAGCGGCGGATAGTATCCGCCTGAAATGAACGAAGAAAGCGTTGTAGAGAAGATAATCGAAAACGCGGTGGTCGGCCTACACGGCCTTGAGTGTAGTCTCTTAAATCGCGCTTACAAGCGAGCTTGCAGCGCGCCTTAATAGCCAACCCTCTTGACTGAAAGTCAGATGACCACCTTAAGAAAACGCGTGACGATGCCTCGTCGGAAGTGGCTTGTTGCGACTAACAAAACACGTTTTGTGTAAAGCAACCGCACTTCTTAGCCTTAAGGGCACGATCTGGAGGTTGCCTCCTCTCCCCAAAAATTAGAAATGTTTTGGGGACCCCGGATGTCGAAGCGGCG
>CAMOJP010000022.1 GCA_946617165.1 uncultured Bacteroidales bacterium | reverse complement strand
CGTACGTATAATCCAAAACGACATCGAAAATAGCCTGCGTCTCATCTGCGCTCTCTACCGCTTTGCTTTGCATCGTCCGTCCAACAATCTGAACCAACTGTCGCAAGTCCGACAACTGCTCACGGCGGAGTTTTTCATTGACAGCAAAGCCCTTGATAATAAATTCTTTAAGAACACGGTTTGCCCACTTACGGAATTGGATACCCCTTTTACTCTTCACTCTAAACCCAATAGAAGTAATCATTTCTAGGTTATAAAACATTACTTCATTTGTTTGAGTTTTGCCTTCCATCGCACCATGTTGAGTGGTGGACGCAAATTTTGCGCCTACCACTTCACCTGCCAACTCCTCATGCAAAGCATTATTGATGTGTTTACGTATGGTTTTCACATCTCTGCCAAATAATTCTGCCATTTGCGCAGCTGTCAGCCACACAGTTTCGTTCTCCATGCGCACATCGAGTTGAACCGTGTTGTCTGCCGCACGGTAGATTATTATCTCGCCTCTATTTACACTACTTTCCCTATTCATCCTAATGCAATAACGCGGCAAAGGTACAACTTTTTTTTGATACATGCAAGTTTTTAGTGCATTTTTTTGCATTTTAAGCGATTTTTGTTCATTTTAGTATGTTTATCGATTTGAATCAAAACCTGCCCTTAAATCGAAAGTATCACGCAAAAGAAATGATTTATCACTTTACCTATACATTACCGCGTACGCGTGCGTAACAAGCTTTAAGATGGACTGATCTCAGTCTTGTATTGTTTTTATCTTACGTGTATCTATCGTGTATCTATCGTAGGGAGCGGGGGGCATATGGTGCATGGTGCACGGTGTATGGTGCATGGGTATAGTGCACGGGTATGGTGCACGGGTATGGTGCACGGGGCATAGTGCATGAGCATAGTGCACGGGTATAGTGTACGGCGTAATCAAAGCTCCCATATAGAAAAGACATTCTATTTGTCAAAAAAAATGTCCGAAAACTTGCATATGTGCAATATTTGTTGTAATTTTGCAGCCTGAAACAGAAAAAGCGCGTAAAAGTAGTGCAGGACAGAAAAGTATTTATGCACTTGGAGCGGAATTAAAACAAGATATATACTATATCATTACTAACCATAAAAAGTAAAAAGAATGGCACAAACATTCAGGCTTGAGAGTGACCTTCTCGGCGAGTTGAAAATCCCCGCAGAGGCGCTTTACGGCGTACAGACATTACGAGGATTAGAGAATTTCCCGATCAGTAAATTCAAACTTAAGGACTATCCGCTATTCATCAACGGTTTAGCGTATACCAAACTCGGTGCAGCGATAGCCAACCATCAGCTTGGTCTGCTGAGCGATGAACAATTCAGGGCAATAGAACAAGCCTGCCGCGAGATCTTAGACGGCAAATGGCATGACATGTTCCCCGTGGATATGATACAAGGCGGTGCTGGAACGACCACTAACATGAACGCCAATGAGGTAATCGCTAACCGTGCCCTTCAGATTATGGGTCATGAGCCTGGCGAATATACGTATCTGAGCCCGAATGACCACGTCAACTGCTCCCAATCAACCAACGACGCCTATCCCACCGCTATTCATCTGGGTTTATACGCTACGCACTTGGTATATATCCAACATCTGCAGGCACTTATAGACGATTTCCAAGCGAAAGCAGAAGAGTTCAAGAACGTGCTGAAGATGGGTCGTACTCAATTGGAAGATGCCGTTCCGATGACTCTTGGTCAGACTTTTGGTGCGTTCGCTTCCATCCTGCGCGACGAGATTAAGCATCTCAATGATGCAGCAGAGGAGTTCCTGACCATCAACATGGGGGCAACCGCCATTGGTACAGGTATCTGTTCCGAGCCTGAATATGCATCGTTATGCACGCAAGCTATAGCGGACATCACGGGTTGGCGCATCCGTTTGGCAGAAGACCTTGTAGCAGCGACATCCGACACGAGTTGCATGGTAGGCTATTCGAGTGTATTGCGCCGTATAGCGACCAAACTGAACAAGATATCGAACGACTTGCGTTTGCTGGGTTCCGGTCCCAAATGCGGTTTGCACGAGATAGAGTTACCCGCCCGCCAACCGGGCAGTTCCATTATGCCGGGCAAGGTCAATCCTGTTATCCCGGAAGTGATGAACCAGATATGCTACAAAGTGATAGGCAATGACCTGACTGTAGCGATGTGCAACGAAGCGGCTCAGATGGAGCTCAACGCCATGGAGCCGACGATGGCTCAATGCTGCTTTGAGAGTTGCGAGATAATGATAAACGGATTTGATGTGCTGCACAAATACTGCGTTGACGGCATCAAAGCAGACGAGAGCCGCTGCAACAATTATATCAAAGGCTCTATCGGTATCGTGACCGCCCTCAATCCTATCATCGGCTACAAGAACTCGACCAAGATAGCCAAAGAAGCCCTTTCGACAGGAAAGCCGGTATATGATTTAGTGCTCGAGCACGGTATTCTTACGAAGGAAGAACTGGATACGATTCTCTCTCCTGAGAACATGATTCGTCCTGTCAAGTTGAATATCAAGCCGAGGAAGTGATTGCGAATTGAGAACAGAAAATTGCTAATTGCAAATAGATAATTAACCTTATTAACTACTTAAAACACAAAATCTTATGGAAATTCAATCCTTAATGTACATTGTCCTTGCGGCCTCTGTATTAGCATTGGGCTTCGCCTTTTATTTCTACAAGAGCATGCTGAAGAAAGATGAGGGAACCGACCTCATGAAGAAGATAGCAGCTCACGTACGTCAAGGCGCGATGGCCTATCTGAAACAGCAGTACAAAGTGGTAACGATTGTATTTGTTATCCTTGCTGCCATTTTTGCCATTATGGCATATTTCAAGCTCCAGAACGGAGTGGTATGGTTTGCGTTCCTGACCGGTGGTTTCTTCTCCGGTTTAGCAGGTTTCTTCGGTATGAAGACAGCGACTTACGCCTCAGCCCGTACGGCGAATGCAGCCCGTCAGTCTCTCAATGCCGGTTTGCAAGTAGCCTTCCGCTCTGGTGCCGTGATGGGTCTGACCGTAGTAGGTCTGGCATTGCTTGACGTAGCCGGTTGGTTCCTTATTCTGAACGGCACGGGTCTTTTAGAGTTTGTAGGTGCAGAAGCAGACCTGATTACTATCACGACGACGATGCTGACATTTGGAATGGGTGCATCGACTCAAGCTCTGTTTGCGCGTGTAGGCGGTGGTATCTACACGAAGGCAGCAGACGTAGGTGCGGACCTTGTAGGCAAGACCGAGTACAACATCCCTGAAGATGACCCACGTAACCCTGCCACTATCGCAGATAACGTAGGTGACAACGTAGGTGACGTAGCGGGCATGGGTGCAGACTTATACGAGTCATACGCCGGTTCTATTCTTGCCACGATGGCTCTCGGAGCTTCCGCCTTCGCAACTTCAGCAGTAGAAGGCATGCAACTCAAAGCCGTTCTTGCTCCCTCTCTGATTGCAGCGTGCGGCGTACTGCTCTCTATCATTGGCATCTATATGGTAAAGACGAAAGAAGGTGCGGGAATGAAAGAACTGCTTCGTGCCCTATCTATCGGAACTAACACCGCCGCCTTCCTGATTGCAGGTGTTACATTCGCCATTTTTGCATGGTTGTTCGGAACAGAGACCAACCAATGGTGGCAGGTATCGCTGTCAGTTGTAGTAGGTCTTCTTGCGGGTGTGATTATCGGTAAATCAACCGAGTACTACACCTCTCAATCGTATAAACCGACTCAGAAAGTGTCTGAGAGTTCGCAGACCGGTCCTGCAACCGTTATTATCAGCGGTTTAGGATTAGGCATGCTGTCCACGGCTATTCCTGTAATCACGGTAGGTGTAGCCATCGTTCTTGCTTATTTGTGCGCGAACGGCTTCCAAGTTGAGTTCAGTGCTTCTAACTTGTCTATGGGTCTATACGGTATCGGAATAGCCGCCGTAGGTATGCTTTCGACGCTTGGTATCACTCTTGCGACTGACGCTTACGGACCTATTGCAGATAACGCAGGTGGTAATGCCGAGATGTCCGGTCTGCCAGCCGAAGTCCGTCAACGTACAGACGCTCTTGACGCTCTGGGTAATACGACCGCAGCCACCGGTAAAGGTTTCGCAATCGGTTCTGCAGCCCTGACGGCTCTCGCCCTTCTTGCATCCTATGTAGAGGAGATTAAGATTGCTCTTATCCGCACCGGCGAAGCATTGCCAAACGGAGTGGAAGCAGCCAAAGCAAGTCTTGTGGACTTCATGGACGCCTATAACGTAAATCTGATGAACCCGATTGTTCTGGTAGGAATCTTTATCGGTTCGATGATGGCCTTCCTGTTCTGCGGTCTGACGATGAACGCCGTAGGCCGTGCAGCCCAGAAGATGGTAGAAGAAGTACGTCGTCAGTTCAAGACCATCAAGGGCATCCTTGAGGGCAAGGCTGATCCAGACTATGCCCGTTGCGTAGAGATATCAACCAAAGGCGCACAACAGGAGATGCTTCTTCCGTCTATTTTAGCAATCGTAGTTCCTATTTTGACCGGTCTTATTTTAGGTGTAGCCGGCGTGCTCGGTCTGCTTATCGGCGGTCTGGCTACCGGTTTCGTACTGGCAGTATTCATGGCTAATGCCGGCGGTGCTTGGGACAATGCGAAGAAGTATGTAGAAGAAGGTCACTTCGGTGGCAAAGGTTCAGACTGCCACAAAGCTACCGTAGTCGGTGATACAGTCGGTGATCCGTTCAAGGATACATCGGGCCCGTCTCTGAACATCCTAATCAAGCTTATGTCCATGGTCAGCATCGTTATGGCTGGTCTGACCGTAACATATCACCTGCTCTAAACGATCTCATATGGTTACGGTTATCGGCGCAACCAATATCGATATCATCGCCGCCACTTCGTCGGCGTTCGTCGCTCACGACTCCAACCCATCGCATATCACGATGGGTATTGGAGGCGTGGGAAAGAACTATGCTCATAACCTTGTTCTGTTAGGCGAGAGTATTCAATTCATCAGCCTATTCGGCGATGACTATTTTGGGGAGGTGGCACGCAAAGAGTGCAAGCGATTAGGATTTGGCTTGCACCTCAGTCATACACCTAAAGGCTCCCGCAGTTCGATGTTTCTATGCATCAACAACACACTTGGTCAGATGCAGGCCGGAGCTGCTGATGTAGAGATAATCGAACAATATCTGACGCCCGAGTTTCTTGACGCCCGAAAAGAAGATATCAACAACTCCCAGTTAGTGCTTTTTGATGCCAATCTGCCCGTTGCTACCATGGTGTGGTTACTGGAGAACTGTACCGCTCCTATGATGGCGGATACGGTCTCCCGCAAGAAAGCTTCGCGCATAACGGAGGCACTCAAGCAAGCCCATAATCCACACCTTCATACACTCAAGCTGAACCGAATTGAAGCACAATATATATTAGGAGAGGAAGCCGGCAAAGACTTTCCGTCTCTATGCAAACAAATTCATGAGTTAGGTGTAAGCAATATTTACATCACATTAGGTGCAGAAGGTGTATTCTGTTCCGGCACACCTTTCCAATTGGAACTCGTGCAGCCCGCGCAGGTCTCCTACCCACCTATTCCGCCGAAACAAGTGGTTGACACCAACGGCGCAGGGGACGCTTTCCTTTCCGGAGTGGCGTACGCTTTCCTGCAAGGCGTGGACTTCCCCATCACTGCCAAATACGGGCTACAGGCATCGCGCGCTACCATCGAAGTGCCTTCCGTCGTCAACCCGAACCTCAAAGAAGAATTGGGAACACTTTACAACCCTACGAAAATAATTACAACTACTGATAATGAACAAATACCTATCACTATCGCCTGAAGTTGAACAGGCGCTCAAAGAAGGCAAACCCGTCGTTGCACTCGAATCAACTATTATCTCTCACGGAATGCCTTATCCTCAAAATGTCGAAACTGCACTCAAAGTAGAACAAACCATACGCGATAACGGAGCTGTCCCCGCTACTATCGCCATCATCGGTGGCAAACTCAAAGCCGGTTGCACGCCGGAAGAAATCGAATATCTCGGCAAAAAAGGACAGGCCATCACCAAAGCCTCACGGCGCGACATGCCCGTTCTTATCGCTCGGGGACAAGACGGAGCTACTACCGTCACTACAACAATGATTATCGCTGCCATGGCCGGCATCAAAATCTTCGCTACCGGCGGTATAGGCGGTGTACATCGCGGAGCAGAGACGACTATGGATATATCCGCCGACCTTGAGGAATTAGCACAGACCCCTGTAATGGTTATCTGTGCCGGCGCCAAGTCCATTTTAGACTTAGGGCTGACCCTTGAATATCTGGAGACTAAAGGTGTGCCCGTCATCGGTTATGGCACGGAAGAGTTACCAGCCTTTTACACCCGCCACAGCGGTTTCAAAGTGGACTATCGTCTGGATACCCCTGAGGAGTTAGCCGCTGCTTTCCAAGCTAAAATAGATATGGGTCTCAAAGGCGGAATGCTTGTTACCAATCCTATTCCCGAGCAATACTCCATGCCTGCAGATGTCATCAATAAAGCCATAGACCAGGCTATTGAAGAGTCAAAGCGACAGGGTATTCACGGCAAAGAGACGACACCGTTCTTATTGGCCAAAGTAAAAGAGTTGACAGGTGGAGACAGTCTGGCATCCAATATCCAGCTTGTTCTGAATAACGCCCGCCTTGCAGCAAAGACTGCAGCCGCATTAGCGAAGTGACCAATTACTCACGGAAGATGTTCATTTGAGGACAATCTCCTTCCGCCTCTATTCCAGCTGCATAAAGAATTGAATAGAATACGTAATCCGTTCGATAGCGCTTGTCTTTATTAGAGATGAGCGCTTTTATTTTATCGGGATAAGCTTCCTTAAACCGGTCGGAATACCAAATCATGCACGCCGGATTCATAGCCACCTCAGCGCCGTTAGCGTGCAGGAACATCCCATTCTCCCCTAAAGCTTCTCCGTGGTCGGATTGATAGATAAGGAGTGCTTTCTCATCAACCAGCGAAGCAATAACGGAATCGACAAAGGCATCCATATAACGTATTGTGTTGTCATATGAATTGACCACCTGCTCCACCGTATTAGCCGTCACCACGCGGTTAGTGGTCGTGGGACGGAAAAAGTACTTATCGGTCGGAACATGATTATCGTAATACCAATGGCTTCCGATAGTATGCAGGACATAGCAAACGCGCTTCGGACGCGTAACGAAAGCGTTTTCCATCAACGGCAACAGTTCTTCATCCAACCACTGTGAGAAGACAAATACGGATTTGTCGGCATTAGCGAACATCGCCGTATCACTCTCCGCCACGAAATGGGCAAACATAGGGCCCATATCCTGGTTGGATATCCAGGCGGTGTGGTATTGTGCCTCATTAAGGACAGAAATAAAAGACGTCTCGGTATAGACCCTCTCAGCATGCAAGCTATCTCCGCGCGTCAGGATATCAGGAAGCGAAACGCTGGTGTGTGTCTTATCGGTATAGATATGCGGTAACGAGACGAGATTCGTTCGCACGTTGAGACGCGGTGTTGTTTCCCGTTCATACCCGTTAAGTTGCAGATGGTCAGCACGTACGGCTTCACCCAAGACAAGCACAATGGTCAACGAATCTGGTTGCTCTATTACAGTGTAATTTGGCATTTCACGCGGAGCGTCCATACTATGTTGCAGTACAATATATTCATGAATCGTATAAGGCACATTATACGGATAGCGCTGACAAAGACTATTGTGCACGCGTCTAAATCCAAAGAAGACGGACGCCCAAAGTGCCAAGAGCACTAATCCATGTACCCACGCGTATGGGAGACGTATAGTACGCCATCTGAACCATATCAACAGCCCCGCGACAAACAAGTTAAATACCACCCACACCATCAACTGCCACGACAAGACACCTAAAGCCTCTTCCGTATTGGTATGCAGTACAACATCCAAGAGTACCGGTGTCAGTGTAGCATGATAGCCGATGCGGTAAAAAGAAAGCACAGCACCGACAAGCGACCAAACAGGCAAAATGACTGCACTAAGATATCTGCTACACCCTATTATATAGAGAATGAGAAAAGTACCAAATCCACACACAGCGATATATGCCGTGATATGAAGCGTGCCATAGAAGCCGTCCATGGGACTACCTGTAAAGTCAGGAAGGATAAAGCAGACCGTGGTCCACAGCGTAGCGAAAAGCACCCAAAGGAGATATCGAATGGACTGTTTCATATTAACGAAGTTGTATAAGCTCCTTATCACCGGAACCTGTTAACACATAAACACTATCGTACACCATTAACGCCGGTGAGCATATACTGCGTGTACTATCAACGACCTCCTCAATATCAGCCATATCCAATAGTGAATAGAACACCACATCAGAAGTCACGGGAGTGAATCTGTTCGAGCGCATCACTTGCGTCTTATCAGGATGCGCGGCGGCATATTCATCAGAATACCAGACAAGCAAAGGTACATGGTATTCGTATTCGGACACTTGATATGAGCCGTGCAACGACAATTTGCGTTCGTCATCCCAAAAACTTTCACCATGATCAGCCATATAGAGCATCACAGCAGGACGATTAAGACTATCCAAATAATGAATCAGTTCACTCAAGAAATAATCGGTATATAAGATTGCATTATCATATGCATTGACTAACTGCTCTTTGTTCTCCTCCGAGATAAGCGAATAGCTGAACGCTTTACCGAACGTGGGCTGAAACCGACTGAACTCAGCCGGATAGCGCAACTCATAACGGAAATGGCAACCTAACGAATGGAGAATAACACATTGCAACGAATCAGCAATATACTCCTTAAGTTTACTCACCATATCGATGTCGTAGTTCCCCTCCACGTCAATACCTTTGTAGTAGAGATAGGATTCATCACAAGCATTCATGATACGCTCTGTCAATCGGGAAGGAATCTGTTTAGATATGAATCCTGTTTTATATCCGGCTTCCTGAAAAGCTTCTGGTAGCGACTTCTCCCTATATGCCAGTTCTGAATTATCGGCGGTAGCACGCGTAAGAATCAGCGGCACGGAATAGCCAGTCAGGTTAGCTTGCGAGAAAGCGCTATCGAAACTGATGAGATTGGTGTACTGCGCCAAAAGCGGAGTGGTTTCACGTCCGTATCCGTTGATAGATAAATGGTCATAACGCGCCGCTTCGCCTATAACAAAGATATAGACAGCATCATCATTGTGCTGCGCCGGAGTTATTCCGAAACGAAACGACGCCACCTGTTTCTGTAACTGCCGTTGATTGCGCGCATCGCGAATAATATCGGCAGTCTCCAAATATAAGTTATAAGGATATATCTTATAGAATTTCATCAGCACTAATCCTGTAGCATCGTCAAGGGTGCTTTTAAAAGTGCGCTCACTATGCAGACGCATTAAGAACAGCGACATTGTCAACAGACCAACTGCGCATAGCACAGGTACGGCGACGAGGGTTATCTTACGCACCAGAGGCTTAACCAAATACCGGTTCTCTACCCGACAAGCCAATACAAAATATAACACCCACAGGCCTACCACGCACAAAGCAAAAGGCCACACGGACAGCACCAGTTCCACCGCCTCATGCCAATCGGTATGGAAAATATTCATCAAAAAAGCCGTGGAGGTAGATTGTCCGTTGAGATACAAACTGGCAATATCTATCGGAAAGAAAAGGAAGTTAAATACTCCTTCTATAATAAAGTACGTGCGCGCTTTAAGGAACAAAGCCGGCAAAGCCAACAGTACCACTACTACCCCTAAATAAGCTATCTTTTTGAGTAACGAATACTCCAAGTCGATAGCCATATAAAGCGCACAAACAATGGGCAGTAATAATAGCCCGAAAAGCACTGTTTTTCGTATAATGTTTCTTGTTTTATCTGTCATAACACTCTTTTTAGGCTGCAAAAGTACAACTTTTTTATCATATAAGCAAAAAAGTTCGGTTTTTATTTGCACATTCCAAAAAAAAGTACTACTTTTGTCGCGGATTTGAGATTTCATCTAATCCGTTCCCTGACAATTATACGCAAAATATTAGTTTACATTATGCAATATACAATGCAAAAGTTAGAGCGGATGTCGCTCGAAGAATTGACAACTATCGCAAAGAGTTTAGGTATTACTGTGCGTAAGAGTTACAAAGAGAAACAGATAGCATATGCTATTTTAGACGCCCAGGGGGACCAACGTGCAGCGGACGTAGAAGCCAAAGTGGCGCAGCGTGAAGCCAAAAGCACGCGCCAGCGCGTCAGAGTGAAAAAAGCAGCCGAACATGTCAGTACTGCCAATATGAGAAGTGCTACTACCCTTGGTACTGTCGGCAGTGAGAAGGAACAACTCCAGCAGATGCAGGAGAAAATGAAGGAGAACAACCATCACGCCAATCGCACTGTACAGGCAATGGAAGCACGCAAGCCTCTTAATGAGACGGTAGAAGCCAAATTAGCGGAGAAAGTACAAGAGCCTGCTGCATCTGCAGAACCGGCTCCCGCTCCTGCACCAAAGAAACGCGGTCGTCGTAAGAAACAGGCAGAACCGGCACAGGAGCAGGCACAGGAATCTAATGCAGAGCAACCACAGGCACAACAGCCACAGAATGAACAACAGGCACAAGGACCTGCCGCTGAACAACCGACAGCAGAGCAGCCTGCAGTTCCTACAGACGAACAAACGGCAGAGCCTGCACAGACTGAGCAACAGGAACAACCCACCACGTTCTCTCTTGGAGAGCACGTCATTGCAATGGGGACACTGGAGTGCGCTCCTGACGGATACGGTTTTCTCCGCTCTGCCGATTATAACTATATCCCGTCGCCAGACGATGTGTATGTGAGCCAACAGCAAATCCGCCAATACGGTCTCAAACCCGGCGATACGGTGGAGTGCACGCTCCGTACCAATAGGGATAGCGAGAAGTATTTCCCGATGGATAAAGTAATCCGGGTAAACGGTCTTGATCCTGAACAAGTAAAGAAACGTATTGCTTTTGAGAACCTTACCCCGCTCTTCCCCGATGAGAAATTCACGCTCTGTAAGGGCGATCGTTCCGACCCGTTAAGCGTACGTATTATAGACCTCTTTGCTCCTATCGGTAAAGGTCAACGCGGACTGATTGTAGCGCAGCCTAAAACAGGTAAGACCGTGCTGCTCAAAGAGATAGCTAATGCTATTGCAGCTAATCATCCCGAGGTTTATATGATTGTGCTCCTTATAGACGAGCGTCCTGAAGAAGTGACGGATATGGCGCGCAGTGTAAATGCCGAGGTGATTGCTTCTACGTTTGACGAACCGGCAGAGAACCACGTTAAAGTGGCGAATATTGTGCATGAGAAGGCAAAACGTCTGGTCGAGTGCGGCCACGATGTGGTGATTCTGCTTGACTCCATCACACGTTTGGCACGTGCGTATAACACAGTGGCTCCTGCCAGCGGAAAGGTGCTGTCAGGAGGTGTCGAGGCTCAGGCACTACATAAACCCAAACGTTTCTTCGGTGCTGCTCGTAATATTGAGAACGGTGGTAGTTTAACTATTATCGCAACCGCGCTCACAGAGACGGGCTCTAAGATGGACGACCTTATCTTCGAGGAGTTCAAAGGTACCGGTAATATGGAGTTGCAACTTGACCGCAAACTCAGCAACAAACGAATCTTCCCGGCTGTGGATATCCCTGCTTCAAGCACGCGTCGTGATGACCTGCTCCTGCCGCCGGCCGTGCTTACGAGAATGTGGCAGATACGCAAACAGTTGTCCGAGATGAACGGCGTTGAGGCAATGGAGAAACTCAAGTCATATATGGAGCGGACTGACGATAACGACGAGTTCTTACTCGCTGTAAACGGAGAGAGATAAAACGTGAAGATACTGATTATCAACGGGCCTAACCTGAACTTATTAGGGAAACGTGATCCCAAAGTTTACGGTACTATGTCGATGGAGCAAGTCCTTTTGGATATACAGCGCCAATGGTTTGGCACGCATTTTGAATATCTACAATCGAACCACGAAGGTGTGCTTATTGACCGCCTGCAGGAAGCGGCTACCGAGACGGATTTGTCCGGCATCGTCATTAACGCCGGCGGATACGCACACACAAGTGTTGCACTCAGAGACGCCGTCGAATATGTGATGCAGCAAAATATACCTGTCGTGGACGTACACATCAGTGATATACGCTCGCGCGAGGTATTTAGACAACCTGAACTTTTAACGGACGTCTGCGCCCTGACGATAATAGGGCATGGTATTAATGGTTACAAAGAAGCTGTGGATTATATTGTTCATCTTGACCGTTAGCGGCACGCTGACTGCCGCTGATATAACGGGTAAGATTCTCGACGCCTCCACGCGCCAAGCGCTGGATTTTGTCAATGTAGGTATTGCCAAGCAGGGTGATACGACTCCCCTTACCGGCACTGTCACAGACCAAGAGGGCGTTTTTGCGCTCACTAACATCAAAAACGGCAAGTACGTTATCACGATTAGTTTCATGGGCTATTCGCCATTGACTAAAACGGTTGAAGTCAACAACAAAAACGTGGACTTAGGGCGTCTCTTCCTTAAAGAGGACACGCAGAACTTGGAGGAAGTAGAGGTTGTCGGACAAGGTTCGACGATGCGCTTTGAGTTGGACAAGAAGATATTCACGGTTGGTAATGATATTACCTCGGCAGGAGCCAGTGTATCAGAGGTATTAGAGAATATCCCGTCTGTTGATGTGGACCAGGAAGGCAATATCTCCCTTCGCAACTCTGATGAAGTGGAGGTCTGGATTAACGGCAAGCCGGCAGGACTCACGAGTGACAACCGCGCGGATATACTGCGGCAGATGCCGGCAGAGAGCATTAAGCAGATTGAGCTTATTACCAATCCGTCCGCCAAGTACTCGCCCGAAGGTACAGCCGGTATTATCAATCTCGTCATGAAAGAGGACCGCAAAGCCGGATACTACGGCTCTGTCAATGCTGGTATCGAGTACGGCTTGGCAGAACCATGGACCGTACCGCCCGGAGCTAATGCGGGCTTTAATATCAACTTCAACGCCGGACCGGTAGATGGTTATTTCAACGCCGGCTATCGTTTCCACACATCTAACGGCGGTTCTAACAGCGACCGTATCAATCTCAACGGCACCGGTGTCGAGGACACTCTTAAGATTGCCGATGCCGATAAGATTTCACGTCTCAGCAGAACAGGTCAGAACGATAACAGGGATCACGGAATGTTCTTCCGTGCGGGTCTGAATTTCCGTCTTGCAGAGCACTCCACATTAGGTGTTTCGGGATTTGCTATGGCCTCAGACCCCAAAGCGCTCAAAGGACGCGGAGTGAACAGCAGCACGTATCTGCTCTCCGCCTACCCTTCCTTTGACACGCTGCGGTACTATAACCGCCTTCAGGAGTCCACCAACTGGCATCCGGGAGGACAGGCACAGTTGGACTATACGTTCAAGTTACGCGGGCATCAGATCATCTTCACCGGGCAGTACCGCAACTTCACATGGAATCAAGACCGCTTCTATACCCAGATTGAAGCAGGCAAGGATACCACCCGCGAGGAGCAATCAAATCTGAACACCAATCAGACTGCAGACCTCGCCTTAGACTACGAATGGAAACCGGACGCCAAGTCACGACTCGAAGCGGGATTTAAGGCTACACTCAACTGGAGCGAGTCGCTTGCCAAGGCGTATAACGGGCATAATAAAGAGCAGGAGTTGTATAAGTATTACACCTCCTTCGGGGGATTTGAGCAGAACTACGCCTTGTATATCACCTACGGAAATCGTTTCTGGGACCGTCTTTCTATTCAAGTGGGATTACGCGGCGAGTATTTTAAGCGGCACCTCTCATCAACCTACAAGGATAACACAGGAGCCGAGCAGGACGCCTATACCCAAAAGGACAACAAACGCGACACAGCTTATTTCCAACTTTTCCCCTCAGCCTATATCTCATATAACTTCGGCAAGGGGCACGAACTGCAGCTCAACTACACTCGCCGTATTGACCGTCCGAGGGGGCATCAAATTAATCCGAGGATAGACTTCTCCGACTCGACGAACATATCCTACGGTAATCCGGACCTGCTGCCGTCCTATTCGTCCTCACTGGAACTCAATTACCTCAAGACGTGGGAACGTCATACCCTATCGGCAGGTGTGTTCTGGAGGTATCGGGATGGTATTATTCAGAACGTCAAGTACATGGACGGGGACGTAATGAAAAACACCTATATCAATGTTGCCAAGCGGCAGGACTTAGGTGTTGAGGTGGTAGCCAAGAACCGTCTCTTTAAGGATATCTTGCAACTTACCACTTCGGTCAACTTCTACTGGAACACGATTACTGCAGCGGACTATCACTCGTACGTCAACGACGAGAAAATTGATGTCACTTTGCCTGCCCAGAGTATTTTGGCTTGGTCTGCCCGTATTAATGCGCAGTTTATGTTTACCAAGACCTTCTCCGGACAACTGTCTGCCCGTTACCGCAGTCCTCGGGTTGTTGCGCAAGGTTCTACGACGCACAGCTACTCTATTGACATAGGCTTACGCAAGTCCTTCCTGGACAGACGGCTTATCTTAGCCTTTAACGTACGCGATATACTGGACTCACGGGCACGCCGCAATACCACGTGGGGTGACGGATTCTGGCAAAACTCGGAGAACAGATGGCACTCGCGGACCGTCAGTCTTACACTTACCTATAATTTCGGTACGAATACGGGCAAGAAGAAAGGACCGGAGGGCAATATGGATAATATGGATATGTCATCTTCTTACGAAGAAGGAAGCGGAGGAATGGACGATTAATATGACTAAACGACTGCTCACCATACTATTTACCGCGTTGCTGGCTCTTAACGCCACGGCGCAGAATAATCCTTACGTGGACGATAAGCTTGTCCATTTTGGTTTCTCTTTAGGTCTTAATCTGATGACGTTCGGTGTTACGGACTCGGAGGTGCCTATTGAGGGTGAGGTGTATCATGCCCGTGTGAGCAGTCTGATGCCGGGTTTCTCGGTCGGTTTCATTTCCGACCTGCGGCTGTGCCGTTACCTGAACCTGCGGTTTTGTCCGGGCTTGTCGTTCTCCCAGCGCACGCTCTCGTATGTCACCGAGTCGGGGGCACCCGTTAGGAGTAAATCCGGGCAGTTCCGCGACAAGATAGATATTCTAAGTATCCCGATTACTATCCCGCTATATCTCAAGTTCTCTGCAGCGCGTGAGAAAAACTACCGTCCTTACGTTATTGCGGGAGGAGGATTTGAGTATAATGTCTATCGGGATGCTGAGCAGCCTGTGATGCTCAAAGGACCGGATTATTTCGTAGAGTTAGGTGTCGGCTGTGATATCTACTTCAGGTGGTTCAAGTTCTGCCCGCAGATTTCCTATAAGATAGGTTTTGCCAACGTTTTTACACCGGCTGACCAGAATATCTACCTCACACCCGATAACAGGTTCTACTCTACGGCATTATCCAAACTCACTTCGCGAATGCTATGTATCACCTTTAACTTTGAATAATGCGTCGGCTACTTATCATATTATCAGCCGTTATTGCGCTTGTCTCGTGTAGGGAGGAGCAATTAAGCAGTGACCCGTCGTTGAATCTTACGTTCTCCAGGGACACTGTTGCTTTCGATACCGTTTTCACAAGCGTCGGCACTTCTACCATCCGGCTCATGGTGTATAACCGCAATCGCAACGCCTTATTGATACAACGCATTTGGACGGATAACAGTTCCGCTTTTATGGTCAATGTAGATGGTGAGAACGACCTGTCCCGTCTGACTGATATACAGCTCAATGGGGGGGATAGTCTCTTTGTCTTTATCAAGGCGCATATCGACCCGCTCAAGGTTAATAATCCCGTCCTTATTGAGGACAATCTGCATTTTGCCTTCAACGACAAGACACAGTCCGTACACTTGGAGGCAATCGGTCAGGACGTACACCTCATTAAATCCGCGGAGCGCTATACCCTCAGGAACAACTGCACTTTCAACGACGACAAGCCCTATCTCATCTACGACACCGTAGCGGTACAGGGTAAGTTAACGCTCAAAGCAGGGGCTCGTCTTTTCTTTCATGACAAGGCGGCGATAATAGCATACGGAGGAGTGGACGCCGTTGGTTCCTTAGACAAGCCTATCGTTCTCAAGGGCGACCGGGTTGATGATCTCTTTGACAATGTCCCCTATGCTTATGTTGCTGGGATGTGGTCCGGAGTTTATCTCTTTGACCTGAAAGGTACAGGGACGAAGTCGTACCGGCTCGAGTACGTGGATATTCTCTCGGCTAATGTCGGGCTTTATGTCTATAGTGAAAAGGAGACATCGCTACCCGCACTCTCCCTGCTCAACTCACGTATTCATAACCACGCCGTATATGGGCTTGTCCTGTATAATACCAACGCAACGGTAGCTAATACCGAATTGAGTAACGCAGCTTCATACTGCGCCTATCTGGAGGGCGGAACACACAGGTTCGTTCATTCAACAATCGCCTCATACTTCAACTCCACGGATGTACGTATCCAGTCCACATCCAGACAGGACGTAGCAGCTGTCTATATCAATAATCTCTCTAAAGAGGCACAGCCCACGCACGCGTCCTTCCACAACTGTATCGTCAGCGGAGTCAGGGGAAATAACTTACTTGTTGCAACGCCTTTCGAGCAATATTATACCGATACCATTACGGGTTGTTATCTCAAAGCCGACTCGCTGAATATACCTAAGGCAACACACAATATCTATTGGCAAAAGGAGGACTCTGCACTTTTCGTGAATATGTATTATAAGTACCAACAATATATCTACTATGACTTCCGTTTGGCGGAGCATTCACCTGCACGAGGAATCGGGCAGACGCAAGCTGCTCAAGCTTATCCTACGGACCGATTAGGGCATAAACGCAATATAGACAAACCTGATGCTGGCTGCTACGATTGGAGTCTTTGACGGCGTACATAGAGGACACCGGTTCCTTATTCGTACTTTATGTGACGAGGCTGCTGCGCGCGGACTCGAACCCGTTGTCGTTGTTATACACCCCTCGAACCTAAGCCGAATCACAACGGACGAGGAGCAGAATAAACTGCTGAACAGCTTAGGTATAACACATATACTACGGTTTGACTTGGACGATATACACCAACTCACCGCACAGGAATTTCTTACACTACTACAGGAGCGATATCATGTCACTTTCCTGCTGATGGGATATGACCATCGTTTCGGCTCGGATTTGCTCACGTACGAGCAAATCATCAACGCCCCGTGGCTCAACACCCTGCACCTCAACATCCGGCACTGTACACCGTACACCGAACACCCGACTTTCTCCTCCTCTGCTGCTCGGGAAGCTATCACAGCAGGGGATATTGAGCGGGCAAATGAGATTTTAGGCCATCCCTATACCTTGACCGGCGCTGTCGTACACGGCAACGCTATTGGACGCACTATCGGCTTTCCGACCGCAAATATTCTGCCACCGCACGACAAACTTCTACCACCTCCCGGTGTCTATAACGGTCTTTCTACTTTTGACTTTGAACGCAGCGGTCATTCTACCTACCCCGCCCTCATCAATATCGGTTCCAACCCTACGGTCGGTAATGACCACACAACGATAGAGGCTTACCTGCCGGACTACCACGGAGATAATTTCTACGACCAAACGATGACGGTCAGCCTGACTAAGCGCATTCGGGAGGAAAGGCATTTCGGTTCACTTGAGCAACTCAAAGCCCAAATCACGCAGGATGTGGCATCTATCAGATAAACAAAAGTGCCCCGCATTTATATAATAAACCCAAAAGTTGCACACAAAACTTTTTGGGTTCATTTGTATTCATTGGATTCATTTGGGTTTATTTGGATTCATTTGGGTTCATTTTGGTTCATTTGGTTCATTTGGATTCATTTGAATTCACTTGGGTTCATTTGGATTCATTTGGGTTCATTGGATTCACTTGGGTTCATTTGGATTCATTTGGGTTCATTGGATTCATTTGGGTTCATTTGGATTCATTTGGGTTCATTGGATTCATTTGGGTTCATTTGGGTTCATTTGGATTCATTTGGGTTCATTGGATTCATTTGGGTTCATTGGATTCATTTGGGTTCATTTGGATTCATTTCAATTTTGTTTCATTTCCTCCCTGTAGATTGTGCATTTTTTCCCTCTCTCCCCGAAGGTCGCCCGAAGGTCGCCCGAAGGTCACCCGAAGGTCGAACGAAGGTGGAGCAAAAGTCAAACGACGGTCAAACGACAGTCAAGTAAGCTGTCATCGGACTATCTACGAGCTGCTTTATGACAACCGGTGGGAGAACTAAACAGAATATTCTCATTTCTACGCTTTTTATTTGCGTACATGCAAAAAAAGCAGTACTTTTGCAGCGCTTTTGGCGCAATAACTGACTGCCGAAAGTATGTTTTATGTACAAACAATTTCTAACTAAACGTGGATTACGCTTCAGGAGGTTCTGCCACAAGGCTTATGCCGCATTCCGATCACTGCACCAAGAAGTGACTATCGGACATATCGCAGGCTATATGACAGACCTCGAGATGCTCAAACAAGGGAAAAGTATCGCCGTGACCGCGATACTGCTCCTGTCAGGTATCTCCGCTATCGAAGCCGACGAGGGAGTTCCCCTCGACTCCACTTCTGCCAACAACCGGCAACTTAGTCTTCAGGAGGTGCTGGTCGTTTCTAATAAAGCTGAAGTCAATTCGGAAGCCTATCGGCTCATTACTCAGGTCTCGCACGACGAGATACAGGCGCTTCCCGTACAGACAGTCGCGGACATACTGCAATATATGCCGGGCATAGACGTCAGGACACGAGGAGCCAACGGAGCACAAGCCGACATCAGTATGAGAGGAGGTACCTTCGACCAAGTACTTATACTCATCAACGGCATACCACTGCAAGACTTCCACACAGGGCACTACGCACTCAATATCCCGATATCGACAGAACTCATCGAACGGGTAGAAGTGCTGCAAGGCACATCCGCCAACCTGCACGGTGCCTTCTCGGGAGCAGTGAATATCGTTACAAAGTCAAGTGCGACCGCTTCGCTCAAGGACAAGAGTCAAAAGTCGCAAGTCGAAAGTCGCAAGTCGAATGCGGTTAGTGTGAAGTTAACAGGGGGGATGAACGGACTCGTCAACCCCGAGATTGCCGCCACAATACGCAAAAACGAAGCACTCTTTAATATCTCCGCTGAATACAGCCGAGCCGATGGCTACTACGCTCCCAAGCCAAACGACAAGGAACAGACAGCCTGCAACAACTCCGACTTTCAACTCGCGAATATCTACTTCAACACGCAATGGAGAGGACTTGACGTACAAGCCGGAGCACAATGGAAAAACGCAGGTTTAGGAATGGGATACGGCTTCGGCAGCCAAGACCAGTTCGACGCTACACGCACTGCCTTCGCCTCCGCACGATACCAACACCGCTGGGGACCTTGGCGACTCGAAGCACAAGCCGCCTACCGCGCTAACTACGACCGATACGAGTGGCACAGAGGACAAAGACTATACGGTAATTTCCACTTCGCACAGACTGCTTCTGCCGCTATCGCTGCACACTACGCCTCAATAATAGGAACAACCTCCTTCGGAATAAGTGTCAGGAACGAAAACATGCACTCCACCAACCTCGGAGACACCATCAACCCTGACGGACAAGTGCCGACCACCCCAGACTTTCCGCTGAGCCAAGTGCGCGTACTGGACCTCGTCAGAGGCGGTAACCGTTTTCACCTTAATTACTACGCAGAACAAACATTCTATTACCAATCACTCTCCGCATCCATCGGAATCAACGGGACCTATAACAACCAGTTCGGGCACCACCTCGCCGGAGGCGCTAATATAGGCTACCACTTTAAACACAACGGGAACCTATACGCTAACGCCAACCGGTCACTGAGAATGCCCACCTTCACCGACCTATACTATAACGCCGGCAACCAACTCGGGAACAGAAACCTCAAGCCCGAAGAAGCATGGCTTTTGTCCGTCGGATATAAAGGAGAATGGCAATTGGGCACAAACAACAACGCCGGTACTATCAGCGCCAACGCCGACTGGTACTTCCGTTGGGGGAAGAACATCATCGACTGGGTCTATGTCGCTGAAGATACCAAACGGCCCTATCATGCCGAAAACCAACAACAAGTCAACGCCACCGGACTGGAGGCTTCTGTCGCCTACCAACTCAATCAGTGGCTCAGACGAGTCTCAGTCGATTATGCCTACACGTACCTTGACTTGGACCTCAAACAAACCGGCTCACGATACCTCGATTACCTCAGCCATAAACTCACGATACACCTCGAGCACGGGATATACAAAGGCTTAGGTGCATCGTGGACCGTACTCTTCCAGAAACGCGAAGGCCAATACAACGATGCCTATGGTAACGTACAAGACTACCAACCAGTCTGGCTCTTGGACGGAGCCCTCTTCTGGCAGAATGAGTTTCTAAGAGTCGCTGCAGAATGTACCAACATAACCAATAGCCGGTACTACGACTACGGAGGAATCCTGCAACCTGGAGCTTGGGCGAAGGTTAGTATCAAAGCAATGCTGTAGGCGTTCGCCAATAACCGGTACCCCTAACCGGAAAAAGTGCAGAAAATAACACTTTCTGCACTTATTATTTGTGTATATCACAAAAAAGCAGTACTTTTGCAGCGGTTATAAACTATAACCCATAACCCTTTAAACTATAATATTTATAAAACTATATGGAACGTCGAGTACGAGTTCGATTTGCCCCATCTCCTACAGGGGCTTTACATATCGGCGGGGTGAGAACCGCCTTGTACAATTACCTCTTTGCACGACAGCACGGCGGAGATATGCTCTTGCGTATCGAAGATACCGACTCCACACGCTTCGTGCCCGGAGCCGAGGAGTATATATTAGAAGCACTGGACTGGCTGGGCATAGAAATAGATGAGGGACTGAGGATGAGTCGAAAGTCGAAAGGCGAAAGTCAAAAGCAAATAGAGAGTGTCGGTTCTCACGGTCCGTACCGTCAGAGCGAGCGTCGGG
The DNA here is from genome assembly GCA_946617165.1 of uncultured Bacteroidales bacterium. Taxonomy (GTDB): domain Bacteria; phylum Bacteroidota; class Bacteroidia; order Bacteroidales; family Paludibacteraceae; genus Colicola. The sequence goes on along the minus strand of CAMOJP010000022.1, from coordinate 5,232 downwards.
AGATTTATCACCGGTACGTGGAGCAACTGCTCGACTCAGGACACGCTTACTATGCCTTCGACACACCCGAAGAATTAGAGGCTAAGCGCAAAGAGATACCTAACTTCCAATACGACGCCCGTACCCGTATGACGATGAAGAACTCATTAACCTTAGGGCTCGACGCTGCCAAACAACGCATCGCCGACGGCGAGAAATACGTAGTGCGCTTTAAGGTAGAACCCGACGAGGACGTCACCGTTCACGACCTTATCCGGGGAGATGTCGTCATCAACAGCAATATACTGGACGACAAGGTGCTCTATAAGTCCGCAGACGATCTGCCTACTTACCACTTGGCAAATATCGTGGATGACCACTTGATGGAAATCAGTCATGTTATCCGAGGCGAAGAGTGGCTACCATCCGCACCGTTGCACGTACTGCTGTATCGTGCCTTCGGTTGGCAAGACACGATGCCCGAGTTCGCCCATCTTCCACTGCTGCTCAAACCCGACGGTAACGGCAAGCTGAGCAAGCGTGACGGAGACCGACTCGGTTTCCCTGTTTTCCCGCTTGAGTTCCACAACGAGAAAGACGGAACCGTATCTTCCGGCTACCGCGAGAGCGGCTACTTCCCGGAAGCGGTTATCAACTTCCTCGCCCTCTTAGGATGGCACAACACAGGAGACCAGGAGCTGTACACTATGGACGAACTGATTCAACAGTTCTCCTTAGACAGAGTCTCTAAATCCGGAGCCAAGTTCGACTACGAAAAAGGTAAATGGTTCAACCACCAGTACCTGCAGATGAAGTCCAACGAAGAACTGGCAGACCTATTTATGCCCACACTGCAACAACACGGTGTCACCGCCGACAAAGGAATAGTTGCCCAAGTAATCGGGCTGACCAAAGACCGTGTCAATTTCGTACCTGAACTATGGGAGCAAGTCAACTTCTTCTTTGTCGCCCCTACCGAATACGACGAGAAGTCATTAGCAAAGCGCTGGAAAGAGGACTCTCCCAAGCACATGACCGAACTGCTTGAACTGCTTGAACAACAAGAGGATTGGACGGCTGACGCGTTAGACAATGTCGTTATGCCTTGGATTAATGCCAAAGAATATGGTGTAGGTATCGTGATGAACGCGTTTCGGATTTGTCTGGTAGGTGCAGCGCGCGGTCCGCATATATGGGCTATCACCGATGTATTAGGGAAAGAAGAGACTCTACGTCGTGTGCGTACCGCCCTCTCCAAAATAAGCTAACAGATACTGCTCATTGCGCTGCAAGTCCTCCGGGGCTTCACCAGACGCCTGCTCCGCGTAACCGAGTATTGACTGAAGACGGGTTGCATATTGCTCCCGTCTTTCGTCGTATATAGAGACGGGTATAAACACCTCCGCTGCGCGCTCCCGTGTATAGGTAACCGAACATGCAGACGTTTTAGGAATATAAGTAATAATCCCTCGCTGAGCTAATGAGACCAAGGTTTTATGGTCAAAATCGGATATATACTGCAAGTCGGTGAAAATACCTGTATAACGACGCATCAGTTCGTGCATTAAAGCATCTTGCTCGTCGTTGAGATTGTAGTCATATAAATCCCTGCGTTGCACCCGTATCCGCACCATTGCCTGCATCTCCTGTTCCTCCTCAAAATGTATCCACCCCGCCTGTGAGAGCAAATGGAGTGCTGAATAGGTCTCTAATACCGGCAAGCGGTATATCTCAATAAAGTCGGACATGTGCAAGGTAAACGTGTGTCCCAATCCACTACCCTCTCCTACCTCAAAGTGATTAGACAAGGACATATAGACTCTGTCTATAAAGGTCTGAGGCGGGAAGTTCGTCGGCACACGTCGTAGTACGGTTGCCTTATCCTCTTTAGCGTAAAGCAGTACACAATACGCCAAGCCCTTGTCCCGTCCTGCCCGTCCGGCTTCCTGGAAATACGCCTCAACGCTGTCCGGCAAATCGTGGTGCACGACAAATCGTACATCCGCCTTGTCGATACCCATACCGAAGGCGTTGGTACAAACAAGTACCCGCGTTCTGTTTTCCAACCAATACTTCTGCCGCAAGGCGCGCTCCGCACTGCTTAAGCCTGCGTGATAGCAATCGGCAGAGACGCCCTGCTGCTGCAACCACTCGCTTAACTCCTTGCTGCGCTTACGGTTGCGGACATAGATTATTCCTGTTCCAGGCACTCCGTTGATGATACGCAGGATCTGCTGTTTTTTATCCTCTGCATCTTGACATGCCCGGACTACGTAACGTAGATTATCTCGCTGGAACGACTGTTTGAACACCTGCCAGTCGTGCCCTCCTGAAGCGGGGGATAACTTATCCATTATATCTTGCTGCACCTCTGGCGTTGCCGTTGCTGTGAGGGCAAGGACTGGTATATGTCTGTCCTTAGGCAGGCTGTCCCACACTTGGGCAATACGTAAGTAACTGGGACGGAAATCGTACCCCCACTGACTCACGCAATGCGCTTCGTCCACCGCAATCAGACCTATCGGCAACTGAGCCAGACGCTTGCGGAAATCAGCACTCTCCAGACGCTCGGGACTGATATACAAAAAGCGATAAGGCCCAAACTGACAGTTGTCTAACGCCACACGCTGCTTCTCGTAACTCATACCCGTATAGATAGCCGCTGCACGTATATCACAAGCTAACAGATGTTCGACCTGGTCGTTCATCAAAGCTATCAAAGGAGTGATAACGAGACATAGAGTCTGCTGCACCAAAGCAGGGATCTGGAAGCACAGACTCTTCCCCCCACCGGTAGGCAGAAGCGCTAGGGTATCCTTACCCTCCAAGACGGAAGTGATAATCTCCTCCTGCAAAGGGCGGAAAGCGTCATAACCGAAATATGTGCGAAGTGCCTCTTTAGGGGTCATAAACAAAAACTATTGTTTTTCGGCAATTGACTTATAGAACTCCGTGACAGCAATAATGCCTTTCTCCCAGACTTCGAGGTCCATGGACTCGTTAGGTGAATGAATAGCGTTCTGCTCCAATCCGAATCCCATCAAGATAGTCTTGACGCCGAGGACGCGTTCAAAGTCGGAGATAATAGGAATACTGCCCCCTCTTCTCGCGGCTAAGGGTCGTTTACCGAAAGCTATCTCAAATCCCTTCTCGGCAGCCTTATACTCGGGTATATCTATGGGGCAGACATATCCCCGTCCGCCGTGCATAGGCGTTACTTTGACTCGTACCCCCGCAGGTGCTAACTGCCGGATATATTCGGCAAAGGCGCGGCTTATCTTCTCGTGGTCCTGATTAGCTACGAGGCGGCAGCTGACCTTAGCGAACGCTTTGGACGGTAGAACCGTCTTACTGCCTTCCCCGGTATAGCCTCCCCATATCCCGCATATATCAAATGAGGGTCGGCAAGAGTTCCGCTCCAAGGTACTATATCCCTCTTCCCCAAAGAGTGCATCGACATCAATTGCCGCCTTATACTCCTGCTCGGAGAAGGGTATCTGCGCTATCATATCACGCTCTGCCTTAGCAATAGGTAAGACATCGTCATAGAAGCCGGGTATTGTGATACGTCCGCGGTTGTCCACTATCTGCGCCATCATCTCGCACAAGGCATTAATCGGGTTTTTGACTGCTCCTCCGAAGTGGCCGCTGTGCAAGTCCCGATTGGGTCCGTCCACCTCGATCTGCCAATACGCCAAGCCACGCAAACCGGTTGTGATAGAAGGTGTCTGCTTGCCAATCATCGACGTATCACTCACTAAGATAATATCACACTGCAGCAGTTCTTTATGCTCCTCGATAAAATCCTCTAAGGAAGGGCTTCCTATTTCTTCTTCGCCCTCGAAGATGAACTTGACATTACAGTTCATCAGCCCTTCCTTGACCAAGTACTCGAACGCCTTAGCCTGGATCATTGCTTGTCCCTTATCGTCATCAGCTCCGCGCGCATAAAGCCGTCCTTCCCGCACTTCAGGTTCCCAAGGGTCAGACTTCCATTGCTCCAAAGGCTCAACGGGCATGACATCGTAATGTGCATAGACCAACACGGTAGGAACATCGTTTGTGCATTGTGCATTAGGCATTTGTCGATCAACGCGGTACTCTCCATAGACAAAGGGATTGCCCTTGGAAGGCATAATCTCGGCTTTCTGACAGCCTGACGCCAGCAGTAACTTCTTCCACTGCTCAGCACACCGCAACATATCCGCCTTGTGTTCCGGTTGGCAACTCACGGATGGGATACGTATAAGGCTTGCCCACTCGTCCATAAAGCGCGTACGGTGCGCAGCAATATATTCTTGAACAGACATCATATAAGTTAAAGGTTATAGTTTAAAGGGTTATAAGTGCTTTGAACGTTTTAAAGGTTTAAAGGGTTAGGATTACTTTGTGGTGCAAAGGTAGTGCTTTTTTTATATATATGCAAGAAAAAAGTGCAGAATGTGATATTTTCTGCACTTTTGGGGGTTAGGGGTTATGGTAGTCGGACTCATTTTTTCTTCAATATAAAATTTACTTTTAGTTCTCCATTGCCTACGTACCAATCGCCATCGCCACCGGAAAAGGTTGCATTAGTGATGGCAGAGTCAGACTGATATACTCCGGCGGTGTCATTGACAATCACTTTGTGATATTCCGATGGGAATGCGCCTTTGTATATCCTATTGTACTTTCCCTCAGCATTTGTATAGATAGTGTCGGCTTCGTCGTTCCACATGATTCCCTCATTGTCTTTCCATCCGTCACGGTGCACAATCTGCATATTGTGCAAAGATTCTTTTTCCTCGTTGGTCACTTCCCCTTCAAGAAGCAAGTTCGCAGTCGGAGTGCCATATTTCATCGCAGTCTCACAACCATATCCCAAAAAGCCAAGTATGGCACTAAGCAATATGTTAAACAAATTTCTCATTTTTGTTTTCATATCGTTGTCATCCGTTTAAGTCAGTTCGATTTGACGCTGCAAAGATAATGTTTTTTTTTGACATAACCAAATTTTTGGTTGGGGAATTGCATAAAAATGCATATTGAGGTGTTTTTGAGGCACGTTATAACCTCGGTTGCCTCTCGAATCGTTTTCGAGTTTTTTTCGTGTTTTTTTCGTCTTTTTTTCGTCTTTTTTTCGAGTTTAGCTGGAAAAGAGGGGGTGAAAGAGTCGAAAGACGAAAGACCGCGGTGGCTCAAGGAATTAAAGGGTGAATGGGTTAAGGGTTAAGGGTTAAGGGTTAAGGGTTAAGGGTTAAGGGTTAAGGGTTA
>CAMOJP010000021.1 GCA_946617165.1 uncultured Bacteroidales bacterium | reverse complement strand
TGTTAAATCGAGTGCAAAGATACAACAAATATTTTAAATATACAACGATTATTGCAAGCAATTTTCGGGCGTCCCATCCGCCCTGCACATGTCGCTACGGAGTTCTATTCTCCAACCTACTGTTTTTAAGAAAAACAGGCGACTACGTCGCTTACAAAAAGTGAAAAACAAAGCGGCGTGTAGTGTGCTGCGCACGTTTAATGTCCTAGCGGACGTGTAGTGACTAGCGGAAGTGTAAAAGCCGAAAGGTGCCTACGGGAACTCCAATAGATTGTCACGTAGATGATACGGTGAGAGTCCGTTGAGCATCCGTTGAGCATCCGTTGAGCACCCGTTGAGCATCCGTTGAGCATCCGTTGATAGCGGGAGGGCACTTGCAGGGCGAAGGGTTAAAGATTAAAGGGTGAAAGGGTTAAAGATTAAAGGTGAAAGGGTTAAAGATTAAAGGGTGAAAGGGTGAAAAAAAGCGAGACCGTTGTGGTCTCGCTTGACTGTGTGTAAGTTTGATTGTGTGTAAGTTTGGCTGTGTGTAAGTTTGATTGTGTGTAAGTTTGGCTGTGTGTAAGTTTGATTGTGTAAACTTGATTGTTTGTAAGTTTGGAATTAGAAGCAGACAGCCATTTTTACTACAAGATTAAGCGTAAAGAGCAGATGTTCATCCGAATATCCCATGGCGGATGTCGCTCCACCGAAGAATTGGTCTGTACCGAAAGCTATGTCCACATGCTTGCCAAATTCCATACCAAGGAAGGCAGCATAGTAAAGACCACCAGCGAAGTCTATTTCTTTATTACCCCAGTTATTATTATGATTCCATTCAAACGGAGCCATAAATGCGCCTATGCGAAAGTCAAAGAAAGGAATGCATTTACGTTGAGCGAAATAGAATCGCGGAGTGTAATAGATAGGAATAAACCATTCTCTTGCGTCATTGTCGCTGTCGTATTGTCCAAAATTGGCATTGAGCCCTATACCAAATCCTTGATAGATATTAGGATTTTTGGTTTTAAACAGGTGATTTGTATTAATCATAAATCCATTACCTCCATAACGCATAGTGAATCCCGGGAACCTGTTATAACCAAATTCGACCGTTCCTATGTAATTATTGCGTACAAATGGTGGTTTTTTATCTTTTTTGGCTTTATTGACAGGCATTTCTGTAATAGCTTGCGTGTAAGCACCAGCAACAGGTTGTCCGGTAAACCCTCCCCCGATATAGATGGTGTTGTAATTAACAGGTTGCGGGTCGATGCCATTAAGGATTCGGATGTCCTCTTCTGTAGCTGTTCTGAAATTGCGGTATCGCGCAGGATAACCAAAGATTTCCATCGAATAGGTTTGTTTGAAGGGATGGTGAATAGTATTGGTTATTTTCTCACGTGGTTGCACGAGCACGTCGGCGTTGTTTTGTTCCAATATCTCTCCAATCAAGACGTCCCTCATATTTGCTTTTGTGACGGTATATTTGAACAAGATATTAGTCCACGTTGTATCTTCGCGAGCATATGTAGAATCCACCACTAAGTCAGCAACGGTAGGCATTTGTTTGATGTCTGTGTCAATTTCAAACGACCGTGCCGTGCGCGTTGTGGCGCTTTGGTGGAGCATACTACAGGAGGACATACCCGCTACCACTATCAAAATATATAGAATGCGAATATGTTTCATAGCGAATTACTTTTTGTTTTTGTTGTTAGTTTGTTGAGCAGGTGCAGGTGCTGGAGCGGGTGCAGGTGCGGGTTGAGGTGCTGCCACTTCGTTTTTAATCTCGCCGCCGTTGATAACGATTTGCGGTGCATTAGCTGCTTTTTCTTTCTCAATCATATACTGAGTTTGCTCTTCAAACGTAATGTTGCGGAAGTTAGTGTGTTTAGCAGGATACCCGCTGACCGTGACGCTCACTAATCTGCCGTCTTTGTAATCATATTTAAACAACGGGTTAACGAGTACGTCAGCATTGTACTTGTCAAGCAACTCACCGATAGCATTATCTTTGAGTTGTTCGTCAGACATGACAATTTCCTCAGACGGTGCATCCAACGTAAGGCGCACTTTGTCTGGTGAAACTTGCAAATCAGCAGTAGTCATTGAATTCCAAGTGTCAATAGGCATAGTTGTTGTTCGAGCTGTACGATTAGAATAAACCATCGGGCTCTTGCACGATGAAATAATTGCGGCAATCGCAATCAATGAAAACAGGATAATTTTTTTCATTTTAGCATTATTTTAATAAAAGTGCCTACTCACTTATGGCTTTTCGGCATCCTCCGTATATTTGTGACTGCAAAGGTACAATATATTTTTAGAATGTACAAATTTTTTATGTGTTTTTTAATTTTTTTTGTCAATAAACATAGTATACCATTTGTATAATAGTGGTGGGATGGTGATGGACATGAGGAGCGTGACGGACATTCCGATAAGGGTAATGACGCCGAGAGAATACATCGCCGGGTGTCTGGCGAAAACAAGAATACCTATCCCAATAAGCATAATGACCGCCGACAAGATGATTGATTGCCGGTACTGAGGTAGTATCTTTCTGCCCGTCTGATGCTCATAGACCAGTCCTTCTACGATAAAGATAGTGTAGTCGTCCCCTTGTCCAAAGATGAAAGTAGCCAATATAATATTGACGATATTGAACTGAATACCAAAGAGTTGCATGATAGCAAAAATCCAAATCCAACTAACCGCCATCGGTGCGAAAGCGATTAGTGCGAGCCAGAAGTTCCGGAAGCTGATAATGAGGAAAATAAAGACGATGAGACTGCAGCATAGCCCCAAGTAGTCGAAGTTATCACTGAGCCGCTCGGCAATGATATTCATGTTGAGGGGAGGGTTGATGTTTAAAGAGTTAGATGTTAAAGGGTTGTAGGATGCAAGGTAGTTGTAGAAGGGTTCGAAGGCTTCGGTTGTAAAGCCCAGTTGTTCCGCCTGCGTTTGGATGAGTGCTATCAGCGAGTCGGTATCATGTTGCAGCCAATAGTGCTGCCATAAGTCGGCTTTGTAAGCATTCTGTTCGATGACTCTTTGCGGATTAGCGACAGAGTCGAAGTAAGCGAGGTCTGCACGCTGGCGGTCGGTCATATAATTGATGTGGCTTAGGTTGGTGTCGTATATGGGGTTAGAGGGTGAGAGATTAAAGGGTGACAGGGCGAAGGGTATGAGGATGGCTGTAGTAGCCACGATAATCCACTGGAAGACGTTGGCTCTGCGCGGGTTTGGTTGTGCTATTCTTATGTCCCTAATCTTAGTCGGTTCCGCTGACATCAAGTGCGGCATGACGAAGATACAGAAGATGATCGTTCCCACGAGCATAGAAGCCGCAAATACCCCTAAATAGCGCAGTGCGGAAGCTTGTAGAGGGACTAAAGCGAGGAAAGCTCCGACGGTAGTGATATTCCCGACGATGAGCGGTGAAAGCACTTCGTCCAAGGTTTGTCTGACGGAAGTGGTGTATCGTTGATGCACGAGCAGGTGCAACGGATAATTGACAGCGATTCCGATGAGCACGCTCCCTATTCCAATAACAACAGCACTTACTACCGGAGTCACAATGCGTAAGACCGCCATGCCCGTGAGCCATCCGAAAGAGACCGCCAGCATGATGAGCAATATATCCCGTCTTCGCGGGAACGCGTAAGCCAGGAGAGCGATGATGCAGACGAGTGCCAAAGCGATACAGAGCAACGAGTCCGTTTTGATCCGTCTGGCGTTACCGACGGCAATGACGGGTGCACCGACCCATCGCATGCTCACGTTAGGGAAGTTCTCTTGAACAGCAGCAATCTGCTGGTTGAGCGAATCGACGAGCGCGGCGTTCTGTTTGGTCTCCGTACTGCCGTAAGGGCTGTCAATAAATGCGTAGGAGCGTTTATCAGTCGAAAGTCCAAAGTCAAAAGTCGAAAGCGGAATGAGTCCTAACGGGTCATGTTGTATTGCAGTTGCGAGTGCGCTTGTGCCGGGTGTGGAGAGAATGCGTTGGTCGCGCTCGAGCGCGTTGCGTATCGCCTGCGGAGTAAAGAGAGAGTCCAATCGACGGTATGTAGAATCGGCTATATAATAGGGAATCAGGGAATAGAAGGTCTGTATCTGTTCACTCCAATCGGGCTCTGTCTCCAACTGGGGAATCCTGTCCATGCATAAATCCAGTGCCTCTTGTGTGAGGCTGTCTCCTTCAATGATAAGTACGATACGCGCAGCAGATTGTTGCGATTGGAGCGAATCCAAGGCGGCTTGTTCCTCCGGTGTAACCGGCATGAAGTCCATGATGTTTTCGTCGTAGCGTAAAGAAACGGCAAGAGAGAGCAGAGCCAGAGTAAGGATTGTAGTCCCTATCCACAGCCATTTGCGGCGGGTAGCGATATAGTCGTAGATATGTAAAAGCCATTCTTTCATCTTTCGTCGATGAACTTAACGGGTTTGCGGCTTTGTGCCGGGAAGTTGATACGCTGTATGACGTCAAAAGGCAGAATCTCCACGATAGGAGCGACTCTAAGTCTGCTTCGGAAGTGGTCTTTGAGTTGTTTGACGGCTTCGTCGGGCAGTATGGCGTTATCCCGAATACTGATACGCACCACGACCTCGTCCGTTCCTGCATCGGACGGTCGAACCACCACGACGTAATTGGCGACGAAGGATGTGTTATCCAATACGTCGTTAATAGCGGGCGGGTAGATCGTAGTGCCTTTGAGCTTAATCATATTATGCTTGCGTCCGACGAGAGGTGTAAGGCGATAACTGTTTCGTCCGCACGCACAGGGAGCAACGACTTTAGCCGCCATATCTCCTGTCTTGAATCTCAGTAGGGGCATCCCCTGTACCCCTAAGGTTGTAATAACGACTTCTCCTATTTGTCCGTCGGGAACGGGTTGGTCATCTTCTCCGATAATCTCCACAATAATCAGTTCCGGGTGTACGTGTCCCCCGCACGCGTGTTCGCACTCGGAGAAAGTAGCCGACATTTCGGTGGAGGAGTAGGTGGCATACAGTTCGACCTCCGGCCATTTATCGTGAATACGCTGTCCGAGCAGGTTGAGCCGGAAGTTCTGGTCCCGCAGTCCTTCTCCGATACCTATAATCTTCCGGATAGAAGAGTGGCGATAGTCAATGTTATTTTGTTCAGCATATTCGATAAGGCGCAAGATAAATGATGGTACGCACATGATAGCCGTAGGATGTAGCCGTTGTATGGTATCCCATTGCAGTTCCGGAATGCCGTTTCCGACGCGAATGATACTTGCCCCCATCCGACGTATTCCCATCCAATAGGCGAGTCCCGCCATAAAGCGTTTATCGATAGTGGTCATGAGTTGGAGTATATCTCCTTTTTTTAATCCCGCGCACGCGAAGGATTTGTGCTCATTATATGCGAGTCTCTCAAGGTCCGATTCTGTGCATCCGAACACGACGGGATCGCCTAACGTTCCGGAGGTAGTGATGTAGTCGATGATGTCCTCTTTCGGGACGCAAAGGAAGTCCTTGTTATATTTCTGTAGGTCCGCTTTCTCTGTAAACGGTAGTTTGCGCAAATCGTCGATAGTGCGGATTGTATCAGGCGAGATATGATTGCGCTCGAACATCCTCTGATAAAAAGGCGAGTGTTCGGCTAAATACGCGATTTGCGTACGCAGTTTCTCCTCTTGGAAATTGCGTATATGCTCTATTGATTCAAATTCGATATCCATTGTATAAATTCTTGTTTCCATTGTCTGCATTCCTCTGTTCCTTTTATCTGAGAAGCACCAAAGCCATGTCCACCAGTTTGATACTGAATGTATTGGTGTGGAATATGGTGTGTGGTGAGTGCGGAGTCCAATAATTCTGAGTTCCTGTAATTGACGACAGGGTCATCGACGCAATTGACGAGGAAAACCGGGGGGCACGAGTCGGTTATATGTTGTTCTATTGATAGCGAGTCTTGCATTGTTTTATTCCATTGTCTCCACACTCCGAGAGCTCCTCTGCGTGACCGTTTATGCACGTATTTTTGGTCCCTTAAAGTCACGACCGGATAGATAGGGCATATGAAATGCGGTTTATATGCAGTGCGGTTATGGGTGTAGGACATCATCGCCAGATGTCCTCCGGCAGAGAAGCCCATTACTCCAATTCGCATTGTGTCAATGTTTAATGAATCCGCCATGTAATATACCTGCCGTAAGGCTTCTTCGACATCGTTGAGCATATCGGGATACTTGTTACCGAAACCTAACACCCGGAATCCGAAGCAGTATGCTGGCACCGTAGCTACGTGATATCGCAGGACGAAAGCGTTTATCCCCTGTGCTTGCAACCAGTTAGCGACTCCAACACCTTCTTCTTTCATGTCTAACCACGAGTAACTACCGCCGGGGCATACGATAACCGCTCTGTGTGTATCCGTGGCGCTGTCCGCGAGGAAAGGCGTTAGGCGTGGTTTAGCAGCCCAAGATGTTGCGAGCCCCAGGACAGATAGTATGATTAGTTGAAGTCGTCGCATAGTGCTTGAACCGTTTGTTTAGCCGTCATAGCTACGCCGCATAGTCCGTGCAGGAAGATATTCTGCCCCGTGACGTATAATCCGCGTACCCTTGTGCGAACTGACCCGACTGATTCTTTCATGCCAAACATTGCCCCTTCCGGTGACAGATAATCGTCCCTATAGGTGAGTGAGGTGGAACTGAAAACGGCACGAATATGTTTGCTTACACCGGGATAGACGGAGTCGATTAGTTTGATGACGTCTTTTTCTTTTTGCTGTTTGAATTGCTCGTACTCGGCATAATGTGCCTTTCTGTCCTTTTTCCAGTCGTCTTTGAGTTGGTCGTAGTTCAGTGGCATCACCGTTTCTATGGTGCGCGCATAGGTTTGTCCGCTTTCCGTACAAGGTGTCATGATGAGCAGTTGATGCTCCGGCATGTAATGGGTCATTGCGTCATAGCGGATAGTATTCGGCTCCAAGGTGATGTAGGTTTTAAACGAGCCGGCAGTTTCGTCAGAAGCCATGATACGTTTTATGGTAGCGGGACGATAAACCGGGATTTGTGATAGAGCCAGCAGTTGTTTCGGGTGCAGACTACTGATGACAGCATCGAAATGCACGGTATAGTCTGTTGTCTTTACGACCAATCGCTCACTCTCCATAGTCAGTTGTCCGACTCTCTGGCTGAGTAAGATTCGTCCTCCATGGCGCGTGATATAAACTGCTAATTGGTCCGCGAGTTTCTGACTTCCCCCGACGAAGCGATATAACTGATTATGGGTTTCTTCCCACTCAGCTTCACCAATCAACGTGTCGGCTTTATTGTCCAAGACGGTAGGTACTATATCGGGGCGGATGTCCAGTTCGTTCAAGATAGCGGTAACCGGTCCTTGCTCGCCTAATCCTGATAGGAAATGCATGCCGGTATACCAGGTCTCGCCATCCCGTTCGTAGGAATACATTCCCCCTCCGAAGACCGGCAACTGCTCAAAGATTGTCACGATGTATCCTTTTTCAGCCAGTAGTGCTCCGCAGAATAATCCTCCCACGCCAGCCCCTAAGATAGCAACTGCGGGTTTGTTTGCGTGCAACAGAGCGGCGTAGTGACATTCCAACGATTTTGTTTGGCGTTTGTAGTTAGCTCCAAACGAGGTGTCATTCGCAGCGAGAGGAGGCAGAATAGTGATGTCAATCTGACTTGGTTTGAGTGCGAACTGTTTGCGACTCATATAGTCAATCATGCCTTCTATGAGAATGGGTTGAATAGGAATATTGAATTGCTGAGCCATATGAACGGCTCCGCGATGGAAGCGACCGACTTCTCCATCCTTGGAGCGTGTCCCTTCAGGGAACAGCACAACGGAATATCCTTCTTCAATCACTCGTTTTAGAAGGCGTTCTTTTGCCTCCTCGTCCATCGACATGGGGAAACAATCTAACTTGCGCACCACAACAGCAAAGATAGGATTCTTCCAGACATAATCTTTGACCATAACTACCACTTTTGGTGAGAGCGCGAGGAAAAGCATGACGTCCAAGAATGATTGATGGTTAGAGATGAAGACGACAGGTTGTTTATCAATGTCAATATTATACGGATTGTGGATGTGATAATGCATTCCGATTAGTCCACGACAATACAATCCGGCAATCCGGTGAATGATGCGGTGGTAGTTCGCTCTTGTCTGCGGTGTATTGGTATATATAAGGAAATACAGGAGCGACCACGGACTGATGATGAACAGCATCGAGAGTCCGAAGACAGCGAAACATAGTATGGTTCTCCAGTACATGTTGATATAGCCAAATAGGAGTGCTCCGAGACACAAGAAACAGTTCAGAATACTGATTCGAGTGAAGTCCTTAGCGGGGCGGAAATGGCTAACTCGTTCTCCTTTAGGCGGGTAATATACGCGGATAGGCACCGGCACGAGCGGAACGTTACGCCATGCGGCGAAGACCAGTAATTCCAATTCGGCTTCATACCGGTTGGTCATCAGACGTAGCCCGTATAAACGATTGAGCGGATAGATACGCATGCCTGTTTGTGTATCCGGCAGGTTAATCGTTGTTTGTATCCGGAACCAGAAATTAGAGAAGCGATTGGCGAATTTGCTCTGCCCCGACATGTTTGCGTCGGTAAACTGTCTGCTCCCCACGATAATAGCTCCGGGATGTATATCCAATGCCTTGAGAAGTAGCGGTATATCTTCCGGATAATGTTGTCCGTCGGCATCAATAGTGAGCGCATAATCAAAGTGCAATTCCTGGGCTTTTTTGAAGCCAGAAGCCAGCGCCGCACCTTTACCTTTGTTGCGTGAATGAGTTACAATTGTCACCGGAAAATCCAGTGCTTTCAGTTGCGCTAATGTGTCATCTGTACAGCCGTCATCCACGACGATAATATCGCGCAAGTGTTGGTGAACACGCTGCACGACATCGATAATGGTCTTTCCGTTGTTATAGGTCGGAATGAGCGCACAAATATGTTGCATTGAATTGCGCATGAGTAGTATCTGAGTTAGTAATTAATACTGAACACTTATTCCCATCTCTCTTCGTGAAGTGGAAAACAACTGTCTGGTCGGGAGTGACAACTTGCCGGAACTTGAGATTAATTAGGTTAGTCCATCTTACTGTTTGGTTCAGTTGTTTGGAGAACAACTCTTCGGCTATTTGTACCAAGCACGCTCCGGGAACAACAGGTGCTGCAGGGAAATGCCCTGCAAAGATAGGATGACATTTATTGAATGCTATCCGGTAACCGTCTTCGCCGGTTTGGGAAATAATATGGTAGAAATTATTTTGTAACAATATGGTAAAAGTCGATGATTGTAGTATCTCCTCCTGTTTCGTCCATCTCTACGTGTTGAGCCACGTTATTCTTCGGGTTCAGCGTTAATCGTATCTGTTTGAAGAGTTTTTTGTACTCGCGTTTACGTGGTGTGAGCGTATATAGGTTTCCGTTTTGTATAACGTCGAAGTCGGCGTTATCGCGTAAATTCTCACCTGAGATAGAAGCCATAATCATTCTCAGCAGATTCCTGATATGCGGATTGACATTAGTGGACTCACCGTCAATCTCCCACGTGATGGTATCAGGTTGCGTATATTGCCATTTCAAATAGTGAGGTGCACGATATATGATGACCCCTTTGCTCACTTGAGGTTCCCGCATCATCGCCACCTGTTTGGTCTGCGTAAAGTCCGCGGAAAGGGATAATATGGTTGTTATCAGGAGTATCAGCATTGTTTGTTGTTAGCGGTTAAGATATATGCCCGAGCGATATTGGACGTGTGTTCATTGATATGCTTCAAGACATTATCCCAGGCTTCTGTTTGTTCGTCAAACTCCAATATGAGGGCATTCTTAATGAGTCCTAAACTCATCTGTGTCTCCGCGTCATTGAAGGCGCATTGAAGTGATTGATGCTCTTGTGAATAGGTAGAGTTATAACTGTGGTTACGGGTAATAATAGCTATCAAAGATGCAAGTGTATTATGGGTAGATTGAATGAACGGGGTCGGTTTGAGCTGTTGCTCATTACTGTTAATCATATCCTGCAGGAACCGCATCGACTGCAGCATGCTACCGTATTGTGTAGCGCAAATAATGGCATCGGGTGTGGATATTTCCGCTTCTTCGAGTGCGCGTTTGGCGGTGGTAACTAAACGGCGTGTCTGGGGTGTCATGCGTCGGCTCTCAGCCGGAGATATATAACTGCTGATGTCGGAATCATCTGTCTGCCCGATGGCAAGTACTGTATTGGCGTGATTAAAAGGAGCCGTTGATAAATCCACCGGTCTGTCGGAGAGAATAAGCGATGACTCATTACCTCCAAAGCCAAAGGCATTACACAGCACGTAGTGAAGCGGATGCTGTGTAGTGTGGGTAGTAGGGATAGCCAGTCCGTCCTGTGTGCGAGTCCAGTTGAGGTTAGCCGGTATAAAGTGATGTTGCATGGCCAGCAGGCAAATGACTGTCTCCAATCCTCCGCTGGCGGAAGTGGTGTGTCCTGTGAACGCTTTAGTGCTACTCATATAAGGCATCTTATTACCAAAGACACGCTTGAGTGCCGCGGATTCGCTTAGGTCGTTGTTGGGAGTGGCTGTTCCATGGGCATTAATATAGTCAATCTCCTGAGGTGCTATATGCGCCATCTCCAGTGCTTTTGTCATAGCGAGATAAGCTCCTTCCCCATTCTCGGAGGATGCTGTCTGATGGTAGGCGTCACAGGCGTTGCCATAGCCGGCAATATATCCGATGATATGTGCTCCTCGCGCAATGGCTTCACTCTCTTCTTCCAACACGATATATCCGGCTCCTTCGCCCAGATTAAGTCCTTTGCGGTCAGCATCAAAAGGCCGGCACGGCTGCGAGTCCAGAATCAATAGCGTGTTAAATCCGTTGAGGTGGAAGCGGCTGAGGCTCTCACTACCCCCGACGAGCGCTTGTTTCACTTGTCCCGTACGGATAAGGTTTGCACCTAAGATGATGGCATTGAGGGCAGAAGAGCACGCCGTAGAAGGTGTACATATGTAACCGAATGTACCTAACTGACGAGCGATAGCCTTGGTGGATTCCCCTGCTTGATGGAGATGAATATTTTCCAGAGCTTCTCCTTGTGCGTAGTCATGCCAGTGCTGTTCTGTCAGGTCCATCCCGCCTACGGTGGTCCCCGAGATGAAGGCCATAGATTCAGACGCTTGGATATGTGCCATTGTCAGTGTCTCCTTTGCGGCAGCAATACCTAATAGCGAAGTCCTTGGTAACGGCTGTGTTCCTAATTGGAGTTGTGCACGCAGTTCTTCGTTACTGCATGGTACTTCTCCAACCGGCAGATGGCAATGAATACTCTGCAGATAACGCATGGGGGCTATCCCCGAGCGCTCCTTAAGCAGGGCGTCCAGTGTTTGAGTGCAGTTCAGACCGATAGCACTTACAGCTCCTATGCCGGTTATAGCGATTCTCACTTTGTACGGTTCTTTTCAATATATTCAGCCATAGAACGGACGGAGCGGAAGACTTCTTTGCCCGACTTCGGATCTGCAAGTTTGATACCGTATTCGCGGTCCAGCAGCATGATCAGTTCTAAAGCGTCAATTGAGTCCAGACCCAATCCCTCTCCGAATAATGGTGCTTGGGCATCAATATCCGCCGGAGTCATATCCTCGAAATTGAGCGCTTCAATAATCTGTTGTTTTAATTGTTCTATCAATTCTTCCATATGATTTGTATTTTTGCATAAAAAGTATTTGCGTCTGAGCAGTCGCACCAACCTGCGATAGCCGAGTTGAGTGTACTATAAGGGGTGTTGAGTGTCGTTTCAACGATAGGCATTAGTTGGTCGGGTGTGTCCAAAATATAAAACGCCGTTTCCCCCATATACTTGTTTCTTATAGCTATCTCGCCGGTAACGATATTAGGCAGTGTGTAAACAAAGAGTGCTGGGCTTGGGTAGTAATCCTGTTCTGATATGGTCTTCAGATAGTCCTTGTCATTCTTGATACTTGCGTTTCTGTTCGCTAAAATAACAGCACGGTCTTCGGTTGGAACAAACCGTTCTGCACCTTCCGCTTGCAAGAGCAACTCTGTTGCTATAAATCCCAACCGGCAGAGTGTATCCATTTTGAAGAACTTTGGGTAGTCATTCGCATGCTGACGATAGAGCCCGATGAGCATCTTCTCGCCCGTTTCAGTTTGCGTAAGCGTTTGACCATCCAGTATCACTGCTGTCGGCGTTATCTCTATTTCGTGTGTTATTCGCATTTCAATCGTATAGCCGCATTAACGCCTCCAAAACCAGAAAGCATTTTAATAAATTGTTTTTTCGCTGTCAGCATGCAAATAATGGTCTCTAATACGCCAGCGGCGCCCATTGTATGACCAAAATAGGGTTTAAGTGCGGAAATAGTCGCATGCGCTAAACCAGCACGTTCGATAGCCACTTGTTCCATTGCATCGTTGTATGGTGTCGCTGTGCCATGAACACCGACTAACTCAATATCCTCCGGTTGTACGCCTTGCATGACATCTCGCAAACAGCGGAAGGCACCTTCTGCCGTACGACTCGGTGCTGAAATATGATTGGCGTCGTTGTGAATACTCCCTGCTGCAAGTCTCCAGTCCCCTTGTTTGTCGGTTGACCATATTATTGTAGCTGCGGCTTCACCTAAGTTAAGCCCCTTGCGCTCCGGGCTAAAAGGCAAGCACGGTTCGTCGGAAAGTGCTTTGAATGCTTGAAAGCCACTGACAATAAAGCGTGTTTGCAGGTCACAACCAATCACTATCGCATGTTGATAGATACCGCTTTCCAACAAACGCTGTGCTGTTATGTGAGCACACACTCCGGAAGTGCACGCGTTACTGACAACGATTGGTTTGTTTCTGTTACCAAAGTGCTCCGCAATCTGTTGTGCCGGAGAAAGGAGGTCCAAGTTATCTCCTTTCGTTGTTGAGAGAACCAAGACGACGTTCTCATCGGATGGAACGATGTTTGTTTCTTTTATTGCTTGCTCTGCACTGTGAATACATAGCGGTACAAACGCCTGCGGCTCGGTAAAGAGTGAAGCGCAGAACGGTTCTACCGATACGAAACGATTCGCGTAGTAGCGCAAGCCGGTTTTGCCTGCACGTACCGCCTCGAAATTAGCCTGTGAGCCATCTCCCAGCGGAGATATAATATGATGAGCCAGACAGTATATCATTCGTCAACAGTCGCCAATTTGAGTGTAGTTGTAGCAATCACTTCCTGATTAATGCGCGTAGTACATTCGATAAGCGAGATATTAGCCACCTCTTCGAGGAGAGTTGCCTCTGTACAAAGTGTCTCTCCGACTTTAGGGAATCGGGTAACTTCCATCTTCTTGACCGCTCCGATATAGCCTTTTTTGATAGTTTCTCCGTGTTGTTTCTGTGTCCATCCTGCTCTTACGGCGCAAGTCTGTGCGGCGTTTTCCATCAGTCCGGAAAGGGGTAGTATGCCGTTATCGACTAATGGGCAATCGCTGCGAACAGGGAACGTGGTTACAGTATGGCTGTCGTCAACCTCCTCTACGGCATCAATTAGCAAAAAAGGTGCGCGTTGGGGAATCCACTGATATATCGGATGTGTTGTCATTACTCAGTCCAAAAGTTATAGAAGTTAAACCACTCGTACGGATATTTAAATGCCATCTCTTCCAAACGGTTGGCAAACTGTTGTGCCAATAGTTTTGTATTATCCGCTTTGGTATGCTTCCCGTTAATGTGCAGTTCTTCCGTATAGACTTGGTATATGTTGCCTTTGTCTTTGATTACAAACGTCAGTAATACGGGGCAATTGATTGTAGCACAGAGTTGGAAGATACCGGCAGGAAGCGGAGCCTTTCGCCCCATAAAATCACAATAGATAGTTTTGTCACTTAAGTTACGGTCTCCGGCGGTTGCCAGTATTTCACCTCGACTGATAGCCTTGTTGATAGTGAAGATGTGATCCATTTTGTTCGGGTACATAGTGATTATACCCACATTATTCGCTTCGAAGGCTTTTGCTCTGTTTTCCATCACGACAGGCGACTCTCCTCCAAAGACGAGTACGTTCATTTTCTTGTCCGGAGTAGCTAATGAGTACGCTGCCATTTCGCTATTGCCCAAGTGGGAAAAGAGCAGAATGAATCCTGTCCGGTCCTTCACTTTGTTATAGTAACATTCTTCGTTAGTAAGCACAATATCAAATTTGTGTCCGGCATAGACTGCGAACCTGTCCAAGACAGCTTTCCCGAAATGGCAGTAACTGCGATATACGTCCGGCAGGGCTTGTATTCTATTCCTGCCGCGTCGGCGGTGAAACTGATAAACGGCACGGGTGGCGGAGGGGCGGACGATGATATACCAAATGAGCCAAAGGTGCATGATACCGTACATCACGTGAATATTCATGTGTTTAAATAGCCATATCAATGCACGTTGCATATTGTATGTGCCACCTGTTTGTCCCGTCCACTCTTGTGTCATTAAGCGTGTTGCTCGATGTAACGATAGAGTTCGTTCAGTGTTTTTACTTTCTTGAGTTCCTCTGTTGTCGGTTTGAAGCCGAACTCGCGGTCGATGAGGACCACGATGTCCACAAAGTCCAAAGAGTCAATTTCCAGATCGTCTTTCAAAGACGCTTCCGGAACTAATAAGTCCGGTTCTATTTCAAATTCTTCCCGGAGCAGATTGTTTACTTTTTCGATTATAGTATTTTGGGTCATAAAAGTATGATATTTATCCGATTAGATGTGTTTTAGCACAATAGCGCTATTTGTTCCTCCAAATCCGAAGCTGTTACTGAGTACTGTTCGTACTTGAGTGTCTATAGTCACTGCTGTCACGTTTAGTGTAGCGGCGGCGGGGTCCAACTCTTGGAGGTTGATATTCGGCGCGATAAATCCGTGTTGCATCATGAGGATGGAATAGACGGCTTCGCTGGCACCTGCCATCCAGCACTCGTGCCCGGTCATGGACTTCGTGCTGCTTATCCATGTTTTCCTGCCTCCGAACAGTCGGGTGAGGGCAATTGCTTCTTCCTCGTCCCCTTGCTTAGTTGAAGTGGCGTGGGCGTTGACGTAGTCGATATCTTCTACCGTCATGCCGGCATCCGTTAATGCACGTTGCATAGCGATATAAGAGCCTTCACTACTGGGTTGCGATATACCGCCTCCGTTGCTTGAGAAACCGTATCCGCATACTTCGGCAAGAATATGTGCGCCTCGTTGGATAGCGTGGTCGTAGTCCTCCAAGACTAATGCTGCAGCGCCTCCGCTTGGAACTAATCCGTCGCGTTGTGTATCAAAAGGCCGGCTTGCTTGAGCAGGACTGTCTATGTGTGTTGAAAAAGCTCCGAGGGCGTCAAAGGCTGCCATTGCGTAAGGGTTCACCTCTTGGGCACCGCCAACTAAAACCATGTCTTGCATGCCTTGGCGAATAAACATAGCTCCCATACCGATAGCGTGGCTTCCGCTGGCGCAAGCTGCACTGACGGAGAAGTTGATTCCGCGCAAGTGGAATATAGTGGACAAGTTCATATTGACGGTTGAGTTCATGGCTTTGAAGATAAGCCCACTACCGAGTAACGCGGTGTCGTGTTTGTCGAGCATCAGTTCGTGCATCTCAACAGTAGGAAGCGCGGTACTATCATTTCCGAAGAGGATACCGACTTCGTTATTCTGAAGGTATTGTTCGTCAATCTTAGCTTGTTGGAACGCTTCGCGAGTCGCCATATAGGCGTATGCTGCTTCCTGTGACAACCCTACGCGAAGTCGGCGATGTAGCAGTCCTTTGAGATCGGGTGTCGGTACGATGCCGGTCAGCGGGCTTCGGAACCCGTATTCTTTACGAGTTTGATCATAGCCTATACCGCTCCGCCCGTAACGCAACGAATTGGTTACTTCCTCTTGGTTTTGACCGATACATGACCAAATCCCTATCCCTGTTACTACGACCCGTCTCATGCCAGTCCTCCTGCGATATTAATAACTTGTCCGGTTATGTAGGCTGCTTCGTCGGAGCAGAGGAAACTGACGAGTGCTGCCACTTCCTCGGGTTTGCCGAAGCGTCCGGCGGGTATTGTTTTTTTGAGCTCTTCTTCGTTGAGGTCAGCTGTCATATCAGTAACGATATATCCCGGTGCTACTGCGTTAACGGTTACTTTGCGCGAAGCTATTTCTTTCCCCAGTGCTTTGGTAGCACCGATGAGTGCTGCTTTAGCGGCGGAGTAATTGACCTGTCCCGGCATACCTATAACGCCTGAGATGGAGGTTATATTCACGATACGTCCGTTGCGTGCTCGAAGCATTCCCGGCAGGATGCGGTGTGTGATATAGTAAAACGCTTCGGTCGTGGTATTGACCACGCTGTGCCAATCGTCTTCGGTCATAAAGACCATGAGTCCGTCTTTGCATATTCCGGCATTATTGACGAGTATGCTGATTGTGGCGCCTTTATGTTGTTGCTCCCACAGTTGGAGTGCCTGTTCGATAGCTTGTCCGTCGCAAACGTTGAAGGGGAGCAGTTCCGCATCCCCTCCGGCGGCTTTGATAGCCTCCAGGGTTTCTTGTGCTGCGGCTGTGTTGTTATTGTAATTGATGAGCACGGTATAGCCGTCTCGGGCTAATCGTTCTGCAATAGCGCGACCGATACCTCGGCTGGCGCCAGTCACTAATGCGTATTGTTTATTCATTTTTTGCTTCGCAGATATTGTTCTATTTGTTTCAAGTCCTCATAGAAGGGTGTGTCTTCTATGATGGTAGGTGTGATTGTTCTGATGGCATCATATTGTTTGCGTGTAGCCGGAGCGAGGTCGTTTGCAATATTGAGGCAATCGACAGCTTGCGCCATAGCGAGAAAGAGGATGGTCATCACTTGATAGCAATTGTTAATGACCTGTGTGCATAACTCGGCGCTGTTCGTTCCCATAGAGACGATGTCTTGGTTGTCGTTATTGTTAGGGATGGAGTGTACGTAGTTAGGCATAGCGAGTGTCTGGCACTCGGCGGTAGTGCTGGTAGCGGTGAACTGACAAGCTTGTATGCCGTAGTTAAGTCCTAATGTGCCTAAATTGAGGAACGGTGGGAGAATGCCGTTGATACGGTCGTGGCAGAGGTAGTTAAGTTGTCTCTCGCAGACCATAGCCAGACGCACCATGGCGATTTTCATCTTATCGGCTTCCAAGGATATATAGTCACCGTGGAAGTTACCTCCGTGATATACGTTTTTTGTTACCGGGTCGATGATGGGGTTATCACTTGCAGCGTTGAGTTCTTCTTCAATCACTTGCCTGCTATAGTCGAGTGTGTCCGCGACGGGTCCGAGTATCTGTGGCGCACAGCGTAGGGAATAGTATGCTTGTACTTTTTCCTGAAAGACATGTACTTCCTTGTGTGCATCATCGTAGAGCTTGTTCTCGCGTTTCTGCAATCGTTTGCTTCCTTCGCTCAAATGCCGCATTTGTTGTGCGATAGCAATCTGTCCTTTATGTCTTCGGCAATCGTTGAGTGGAGCTGCCATGAGGTCGTCGTAACTGGCAGCTATTTCGTTCATCCAGACGGCAGCGAGTGTAGCCCACCGCAGTAGGTTCTCTGCGTCCAGCTGGTTAACAGCACTGATGCCGGTCATGACGCTTGTTCCGTTTGTACAACTCAGTCCTTCGCGTATATGAATAGCTACCGGCTTGAGTCCACATTCGTCCAGTACTTCTTTGGTGTGCCGCCATGTTCCTTTATAGTGTACTTGTCCTTCTCCGATGAGACAAAGTGCGATATGTGCCAATTGTACGAGGTCTCCGCTTGCTCCGACGCTACCGTGTTGCGGAATGAAGGGGCAGATGCCCCGATTGATGAAATCCGTGAGCAAAGCGACCAGTTCTGGATGAACGCCGCTCTTACATTGTGCGAACGATCCGACGCGTGCGAGCATACTCGCGCGTACGAAGAAGTCGTCTAATGGTTGTCCGGCTCCTGTTGAGTGGGAGCGGATGATGTTATATTGCAGTTCGCGCAGATGGCTGTCTTCTATACGCCATTGCGCCATGGGACCAAAGCCGGTATTGATGCCATAAATGACTTTGTCTTTAGCGAAATTCCGCAGAAAGTCATAGCTGTCGGCTATGCCTTGTCGGGTTTGTTCATCCCATATCAATTGTTTGTTGTTGTACAGGATGTCGTGGACTAATTGCAGGTCAATAAACACAATTTACAATTTAGTAATTAACAATTTACTACTATGGGTTATGTGTGACGGTAGTCGTTCATTATCTCGGGTGTGAGTATAGTTCGTCCGAATCCTCCGTCGCAATATATTGTTTGCATGGTGACGCTTTTCATCAAGTCGCTGAACAGTGCTACGCATGTATTGGCGCAGTCATCCGCCGTTGCGTTGCCCAAGGGTGACATATGGTTTGTGTATTGGTACCACAGGTCCAGCTCGTCCCAGTTAGTTCCCGCCTTTGTTGGCGTTGGTGACTGGCTGACGATATTGACTCGTACGCCATTGTATTGTCCGTAAACGGCTCCGAACTGACGTGCTATACTTTCCAGCAGCGCTTTGGCATCACTCATGTCGTTGTATCCGTGGCAATATCGTTCGGCAGCGATATAGGAGAGTGCGACGACGCTACCGTGGGGGCTTATTGCATCTTGTTCCAGCGCCGCTTGCAGGATTTTATGCAGGCTGAGTGCGGATATGTCTAATGTTCGCTGGAAATAGGTGTAGTTGGCTTGTTCGTATGTTTTATGCCGTCTGAGGTTAGCGCTTTGTGCGACCGCGTGCAGGATAAAATCTATCTTACCGCCCAGCAGTTCTTGTGTACGTGTGAGCAAGGAGCGTATATCGTCCATATCGGTGGCATCACATTCGACTAATGGAACATGCTGTTCTTCAGCAAGCCGTGCGACTGTCCCCAACTGGATAGCAGCCGTTGTATTGGTCAGAACGATGTCTGCTCCCTCATCGAGGCAGTGTTGTGCTACATGCCAAGCCAAGGAGTGCTCGTTGAACGCACCAAAAACAAGTCCTTTTTTTTGTGAAAGGATTCCCATTTGCAGTCTTTTAAAAAATTAGCGCGCAAAGGTACTGCTTTTTTTGCATATATGCAAATAAAATGCACAGAAATAATAAAAAACGAGCTTTTTCCTCTGTCTCTTATTTAAATACGATGAGTTTGAGCGTACTTTTTGATGTTTTTGATTTCACGTGAATAGGATAGCATCCTGCAGTACGCGGTGCCTGGATGGTGACAGATGTTTCACCGGATACAGAATAAACACCTGCAGGTTGCCCTAAGTCGGAGTAGATGTTAACGGAGTAATCTTCTTTAGGATTCAGTCCGACCAGTCGTACGGATTCTCCTGGACGGACATAGTTGGGTAAGAGAGCGATATATTCCGGTACGGGGTTCTTCGCTGCACATTGGATCAGTTGTGAGCGTTTGATGTCCTGACAGCGCATAGCGTTGGCGTATGAAGCCAAGTCGATGACAGCGTAGAAAGTACCTTGTGCATCTTGTGAGACGGCAATCTCGTATCCTGTGCCGATAAAGATGTCGTCTCCTTGTTTTCCGGAAGGAAGAATAGGATCCACTTCTCCCATCACTTCGTACCAAGAGACATCCTCCGGTTTGAAGTGGTAGCCCATTTTGTTGATTTGTTGAAGGTCAAGGCTTATATGTAGCAGCCAATCGTGCATAACGATAATTGGCCATGAGGCAGAGTCTTGGTCGCAGACGACAGCTTTGAATAGTGCGATGTAAGTAGCGTCTTCGTTTACTTGTATCTGCCTGATAGAGTCGGTGTTATGGTCCGACCATTCCGTGAACTCGAATCCTTCCAACGGAGTGGCAGATATTGTAATCCACTGTCCGCATTCAATAACGTGCGTACCGGCACCGGAACCTTCTTTAGCGAAGGCTCCGATGCTCAGCAGACACATCATATATAAAAGGATTCTCTTCATTTTGGATTCAATGTCTTAGTGCTTATTCGACTTTGACAGAACCTTTCAATTCATCGTCAGAAACGACTATTACCGTGTAAGTTATCTTCTCGAAGATAGCGGTGTAGGTCTTGTTTTCGGTCACGATGATGGTACGTGTAGGTTCGGTGTTTCCATCGTCCCATCTTACGAAGCGGTAGCACTCTTTAGCCGAAGCTGTGATAGTTTTCTCTGCATTAGCTGAGAATGTACCACTTCCGCTTACGGTACCGAAGTCAGTGTTGTCCGAAACGACAGTAATGGTGTATGTGACGGTGCCGCTGATACGGAATGTCGCTGTATAAGTCTTTTCTCCTGTTACAGTAGAAATAGCTTCATCCCAACCTTCGAACTCGTACGTATTTACGCCGTCGCTCGGTTTGGTTGGTGTGGCGCCGGTGTATTCAGGTGTTGTATTGTATTCCCAGTCGGATTGTTGTAGTATGTCACCGTTGTAGTTTTTGAATGTGATGGTGTATTTGTTTCTAACGGCTGTATATTGAGCCTCATACTCAGCGTTAGCAGTAGCAATAGCGCTTACGCCTTCCAGACCTGTAGTTTTGTTCAGCCATGCTTTGAACTCGTACGAATACTCTGCTGTAGCCGCTTTCTCGCGTGCAGTAGGAGCTGTAACAGTAGCTCCGTGCTGGTAGATGTCACCACCAGCCATAGTCACTTTGCCTTGTGCATCGGTAAAAGTAATTGTGTACTCGTTGATAGCAAAGAATGCTTTGTACGTCACATCAGCAGCCGGTGTGATAGTGAGAGGGTTTGTGGTAAACTCTTCATTTGTGGTCATGTTGACCCATTTGGTGAAGTGATAGCCCTCTTGATGTGTAGCGGTGATAGTAGCTGTATTGCCGCAATCAACCGTTTTCTCTGTGGCTGCAAGAGCCAGTGTTGTTGCCGAAACTACGGCAAGAACGAGTGAGAGAATCTTTTTCATGTTCAATAGTTTTTTAGTTAATATTCTTGTTATTTATCAGTACGTTTTTATTCGACCGAAACCGTACCCCAATCGGTATTGTCGGTCACGACGGTTACTGTAGCCTGGCAGTCGGCGAGCGGTGTAGCGGTGTCTTCATCTACGTCGCTGTTGCAGGATGTTTCAGCTGCTACCGCTTCGACTAAAGTCGTGTAAGTCAGTCCGTTAGTCAGTCCTGTGATAATGCAGGTGCATGTGCCGTCGGTAGTAGTCACTTCGCCGATATTCGCAGTTGCGAGACATTCTGTAGTATATCCGTCTCCATCGTCGATAATGACGGTATAACTGACAGCATCTTCCACTTTCGGCCAAGTGAGTGTTATTTGTTGGTCTCCCGGGACGGCGGTTACGTTCGGTTGTGTTAGTTGAGTGCACGGTTCCGGTGTTTCGCCACACTCGGCGGTATAGTTGGAGTAGGTAGTAGTAGAGCCGGTTCCCTCTGTTGTTACAGTAATAGCTGTAATACGCCATTGACTATTGTCACTTGGACTATGAGTCAAGGTGATAGATTTACTACTTCCTGTCCATGTTCCGCCACTATAAGTGCCATCATCAGCGGAAATAGTTCCTGCATATCCGCTTACTGTTGAAATAACGATATTGGTTATATTATCCTCTGAAGAGATGGTCAAAGTGTTGTTTTTATAGCATCGAACTGCTTCGCCTGACGTATAGTATTTAGGAGCGTTAGAGCCGGTGCCTTTATCAAAGATGAGTGTGCAATTATCCATCGAGACGGTTGTTACATCGTCGCCGTTCTCATATTCAGCCTCTGCAAACTTAATAGATTTTTCAATATCTTCAGTTTCTGTTCCGCTACTGTTTTGAGTTGCGAATACGGCGTAGTAGTATGTCGGGTCGTTGTTTATGTCGTTAGCGTCGGCTCCGTCTTTGAAGATTTTAGTTGGTCCGGTGGAAGGAGAGAAAGATGCTTGGTGTGTCCAGCCCATAAACACTTTTCCTTCGCATTTGGGTTCGTTGGCGGGTACGGTAGGTTTGCCTCCATTAGGAGCTGTGTTGGAGTCGAACAAATTGGTATAATCCCAGTTAACGACCCAATAAACATTGTAGTTATCGGCGGCATTGAATACGGTAACTTCGCAAGTAGTTGATTTAGCCGGATAATCACCATTAGCAGCGACCGTTGCCGTGATAGTGCAAGATCCTGCCGCTACGCCAGTAATGACTCCGGTCGAAGAGACGGTAGCGACATTTGTGTTGCTGCTTGAGTATGTGATAGCGCCGCCGGAATTAGCGGTAGCGGCATTGTTCGTTGTGGCGCCGATTTGTACATTTACAGTTGAGTGAGCAAAGGTGATTGTTGTAGAGAGTGCAGTGCTTTCACCGTAAGCGGATGTAAGGTCGTCCAAGACAACTGCTGTTGTGCTTTTATCTCCCCATATGTATTCTACTAACTCAGGATAGTCTATAAAAGGATTGCGATTCCCTTGCGCAAATGACGACTTATTGTAGTTGGTGTTTCCGTAAATAACTTCGTTTCGAAGTAATTCTTTATCCGATACCGGGTCTTGTCTATGCCATTTGAGCAGTAACTCAACAATATATGCTGTTAGTCCTTTTTCGCTACCAAACATATTTCCCCAACCTGAGCAAACGGAATGGTAACGTGTAGCCATATAGAATATGCCCCGTGCAATATCGCCTTTATACTCATTGCCTGGTTCATATACCGTACCAGAATATGTTTCAGATGGTGTATATGTAACGCTACCAACTGTGTATGACGGTGGTGAATTTTGCCAACTTGATGAGCCTTTCTTTCCTAATTCATGAACAGTTGCTCCTTTGTATGTTCCTGTATATTGAGTGCCAGTCCCCGATACTTCTCCAAACTGATAGCTGCTACGGTTGTTGTTTGCTTTTCCATCTGTCGGATAAATGTGGAATGCATCACTCACATAAGGAGACTTTTTGTCGAACCACGATTGTGGCACCGTGTGCTCACGATTCAAACCCCCTCCCACATTGGCAGGAGAAGACCATGTAAGTTTATCGCCGCTTACTGTATATGGGCAATCCGAATAAATATCAACGATATTTACTCCGTCAGCGTCCTTTGTGTCGGAATACTTCATTAAGTAAGCCAAATCGTCGTATGAAACAACTGTGTGTGAAGAGCCTTTTCCTTGATTGGTTGAGATAATAGAACCTAAAGTTGTTCTAAGATTGTCGCCTTTTTTGCCATTAGCTGCGGAATAATAGTCTGATAGAGTTACGCTAGGCTCAATTCCCCATGCAGGATGGACCGCGGAGGCGGCGAGCAGTAGTGCAGATAGAAATATGACCAAGAATCTTGGTTTCACGTGTGCGCGGTATTAGTTTAAGGTGTGCTTCTTAAGAAAAAAGCGCGGCAAAATTACTGCTTTTTTTCCAAGTTGCCAAAAAATCGCACTAAAATTAGCATAAATCCGTTATTTTTAATAAAAGTTTAGATATTCAATAATTAAGATGAACTGAAAGTGCGTCTGTAACCGCTGTTGTAAGTGAGTAAATGAAAATGATTATGTGAAGCATTGGCCTTTTTCCAAAAAAATGAGCCAATAATTTGTGCATGTGGAAAAATAGTATTATCTTTGCAGCGAAATGGGTTGTTCCTTTTTGGACGTGGAAGGGAACAAGCTAAGCGGAAAGAGGTGATGGTATAGTGCAGAATTTTAACAAAACTTGCACTTTTTTTTGTATATTTCAAAAAAATATAGTAACTTTGCGGCGTGAAATAAATCAAAAATCAACAATTATGCGTAAATTATTCTTCTCGCTGCTACTTGCAGCCAGTACAATGACAATGTATGCCGCAGACGGCGCACTAACAAGAAAAGTGCCGCAAAAGGGCGATACCATACGCTATGAGTATGCAGGCAATAACCTCTTCTACAAGATTACTTCCAAAGTGGAGGGTAAATATGAGGTGGTCGGCGCAAATGGTGGTGGTGCTTATCCGGACTACTACCCCAATCCCGCAGATAAGCCCAAAGGAAATGTTATTTTCCCAGATTCTATTGAGGACTTCACGGGTGCTAAGTATGCCGTTGTCGGCATAGGTAATGCCTTGACCAACTGCGAGGACGTGACTGGCCTGCAGGTGAATAATATCATCGAATCTCTGCCTTCCTATGGACTTGGTGGCACAAAAATCACTTCTTTCGACACCAAGAATGTCAAGTCAATAGGTTATGCTGTCTTCTCTGGTTTGAAACTCACGTCCGTGCATATCGGTCCGGCACTGGAAACGTTTTTAGCGTTCTCCTACATGTTGGATTATGCGACAGATATCACCATCGACGAAGCCAATCCTAACTTCAAGCTTGAAGGGACGATGCTACTCAGCAAAGACGGAAAAACGCTGGCTGGAATGCCCTTGTATATAGCAGATGTAGTCTATCGCTTGCCGAATAGCCTGGAACTGATTAAGGATAATGTCGTATCCAAACAAAAGGGAACCTTGATCTATCCGAAGGTCATTCCATTTGAGCACAATAACACCAGTCCAGCTTCGTATAATATGATGAACTGCCCGGTGGGCGTCGTGATTGTGCCGTGTCACTTACGTGAAGATTTTACAACTGGCGACTTCGGCAAGAACTTCTCAATGGCGGATACCGTAATCAGCCAACTGGTTTATGAAGTAGCAGCAACAGCAGGGCCCAACGGTAGCGTGGCTATCGTGGACACCACGGACTGCAACCAGGTTACTATTACGGCTACACCTAACGTAGGCTGCAATTTCGTTGCATGGAGCACCGGTTCTACTGACCCGACCCTCGTGCTCAATGTCGTTGCCGACACAACCGTTAAGGCTATCTTTGAAAAGCAGACGTTCACCGTCACCGTAGTGGCCGAGAATGGTACTGTAACCGCTAAGGACATGATGGAAGCACCTGTTGATCTGTCGCAACCGATTGAGTACGGCATGAAGCTTTATCTGACTGCTACGCCGAATGAGGGCTATGAGTTCGACAGCTGGACGAACTACGACCCTGCAACAGGTCTCACCGTCACTGAGAACATCACCGTCACAGCTACCTTCAAGACTAAACCGGCCGGATTCGACCAAATAAATCAACAATCAACAATCAAAAATCAAAAATTGATGATCAACGGGCAACTCTTCATCCAACGCGGCGACAAGACCTATTCCATTACCGGACAGGAGGTCAAGTAAACTTGCCGCTGAATATTGTAAATTGTATATTAAAAAGTCGTGCAAACTTTGCGCGACTTTTTTTATATTCACTATCAGGCAATTACAAAAAACTTGTTAAAGAACATATAAAAAAATGTTGAGTATGTCGGAAAAATAGTATTACCTTTGCACCGAAATGGGTTGTTCCTTTTTGGACGTGGAAGGGAACAAGCTAAGCGGAGAGAGGTGAAGGTATAGTGCAGGATTTTAACAGAACTTGCACTTTTTCTTGCATACTTGCAAAAAAAAAGTTATACCTTTGTGCCCAATTTTCATTTCGCCGGCAAAATTTCTACTTTTTTGGGACATGGACAAGTTTTTTTTGATTATATTATAGACGTGAGCGAAGCGAACACCGATTTGTATTAAAAAGAAGACACAATTATGTGTGAAGTGCGTGAATGGATGAGATTGAGAGCAGCATGTATTTATTTTTTGCGGTTGGTTTGGTGATTATAGGAGAAAAAAGATACAGGCTACTAGTAAGAATAGTAGTAAATAGAAGGGGTTGGGAGTGGCATGTATTTATTTTGTATGGAGGTGTGACGTTGTGAAGAAGAAAAAAAGATACAGGCCACTATGTATGTTGTTGAGTGAGAGGAAGGTGGGTGATTGGTTGTCTATTTTTTCGTGTGAGAATGGCAAGAAAAAAGAGACAAGCTGGGATAAGGTAGAAAGACACAAGGTGAACGATGGGAAATGAAGAAAAAAGAGCGAGGCGCGAGCCCCACTCTGAATGTATACACAACGGAATAATCCTTATTGTGTATATCTTTCAAATTTTGGCGCAATCTACCAAAGGGCGACACGCCCGATAGAAGGAATATCCAAAGAAACTTTCTGATTGAGTGCTTTGAATAATCTTCCAACAGTTGACAATGTTAAGTTTTTGCCATTTTCCAGACGAGAGATTTGTGCTTTTTGGACGCCGACCATTTTGCCTAATTGTTCTTGGGACAATGATTTAGCTTGGCGAGCTTTTCGTATTGCTTCACCAACTAACATCATTTCGACTTGTTCGTCGTAATCTGCACGCGCTTGGGAGCCTTTCGGACCGACGTGCTTATTTACCATTTGTTCTTGTGTGTAAAACTGCATAGTATATCCTCCCAAATTTATTTCATATTAAAGTATATATCCATAATCTGTTGTGCATGTTGAATTTCTCGAAGTGGAGTTTTTTGCGTTTTCTTAATGAAGCCATGGGTTGCTATCACCAAAGCATTCTTCCCATTTCGTTTATCCCAAAATGCCAACAACCGATATTGCATATTGTCAAATAATGTCCTAAACTCCCAAATGTCCGTGTTCTCCAATTTCTTAAACAACCTTGGGTCATTTGTATAAGAAGCCTTCGTTACATTGTACAATATTTTAGCCCGTACTTTCTCCGTTTGCTGAGTGAGAAAGGCATCTGCTTCCTCGGAATACAATACCGTGAATTTTGGTTTTTGTTCCGGCATATTCATTGTTTATTTTTCAAATTTGCTGCAAAAGTACAAAAAAGTTTCCATATACCGAAACTTTTTGGTAAAAATTTTTCATTTTTCTGCATTTTTGCACCAAAATCGTGATTTTTTGGCCTAAAGGGACTTTTTTTTTGATTATATTATAGACGTGAGCGAAGCGAACACCGATTTGTATTAAA
>CAMOJP010000020.1 GCA_946617165.1 uncultured Bacteroidales bacterium | reverse complement strand
CGAGAGACGAAGTGTTTGTTGCTCATTATTAACCATTTGTTGGATAACAATAGATTTATAGAAGTTTCCTCCGTAGTCATCAGTAGCGACACGTCCGCGGATATAGATTCCGATAGTGTCGGTAGGGATGGTATCAATGGAGAAGAGATAAATCTCCATGTTTTTAGCGGTGTTGTGATAATATGCGCGAGTGCGGTAATTATCAAAGTCACCTTTCTCCGTCATGAATTCGTCCACGAACTCATTGAGTGTGTAAATTCTACCGTCTGCAGTCCATTGAGCGACTTGCTCTTCGTTGAGGTAGCAAGCGTCTTCCGCAGGCGCATTTGGAGTACAAGCTGTAATTGCGAAAGCTAAGCTAAGAATAGCGAAAGCAAAAATATTTTTCTTCATGTTTGTATCCTCCTAATTAAAATTTATAAGTAATTGTGCAGTAGAGGTTTGGTCCCCATGAATAGTAGTACTTAGATGGGAACTTCCAAGCATTAGCGGTGATGGTAGAGTTTTCTCCATCCGGTATTTGCTGACGTGTAGCACGCGGCAAACGGGCTTGTTGATAACCACCGGTTTTGAAGTGGAGGTTATGACCAATATTGCTTACAGAGAGGTTGATAGAGAGTGATTGTCTGTTCGGCAGATAGATAAGTTTACCTACGCTGAAGTCAATCATAAATCTATTCCATACTTGGTCAGAAGTGAGTTTCTCTTGTTGGTCAAGCATGTTGTAGGGGTATTGGAGTTCGTACTTGCCATTAGCGTCCATGATAAGATTACCATTTTCGTCTTTAGCTCGTCCGTCCACGCTATATCCGTTATTGAGATAGATTTGGTTATATCCACCATTTACTTTTGTACCGTCAGCTCGTTCTCCTGTATATAGACCTTTCATACGGCGTGAAGGTGCCACGTTCAAGAAGTTATGGTCATAGTAGCTGATAGTTACGTCAGCGAACCACATTTTCGGGTGGAAGAAGCTGAGTTTCAAGCTTGCATTAACTTGCGGTCCAGTAGAAACGCGCAGTCCTTTGTAGAGGACGGTATCACGAACTTCGTAGATAGGATCATTGGTAATGGGGTTTTTGGCAAGTTCCATACCGTTTTCAGCAGAAGTAACAGCGTAGGCGTTGCTGGTATAGCGATAGTCACCAACCGAAGTTACACCAGTGAGCGTGAAGTATGTTCCGAGTTTAACAGCTATAGCCGCTTCGATACCGCAGTGGCGTCTATCGAGTCCGGAAATAGCCTGGTTAACGAAAGTACGAACTTCGTCGTCATAGTATCCATTGAGTTCGGTACCATCCCAGAAGCGTGTGTAGAATCCGGTGATACGACCGCGAACGACAGGATAGTTAAATTCGTAAGTGAGGTCACCGCCAACGATTTTCTCAGAAGCAGCGTAGAAGTCTTTGAGGTTCTTCGCTCTGTCGTGGGTATAGATGACGTCGATAGCTCGGTCGTGTACACGTTGTGAGATATAAGCGTTTCGAGCGAGCGGAGCTTTTGTTTCAGCGAGAGCATTGAATTTAATTCTGTTACGACCGTTAATCTTATACGTGAATCCAGCTTTGAATGCGGGATCAAAGAAGTCGTGACGAGTACCTGCTGAGTATCCCAAACCTGAATAATCACCGAGGGTAGCGCTCATGATAGCGTCCGCTTTGTTTCCGAGGTATAGTTTAGCATCCTGAGGGTTCAACATAGCGAGATACCAAGCACGTCCGTTAAGCATATTAGTCGAGCGTTGGAGGCCCGTGTAAGTCAGTTGGAGTGCATAGTAGAAGTCAATGTCGGTGAAGTTCCATTCGTTTTGGAACCATAACTTATAAGTCTCTACGTTGATACGATAGTCATATCCGAACTTATTACCATTCTTGATAACAGAATACGGTTTAGAGAGGTCGTTAGCTTTAACAATTTCCATTTCGAGTTGTGACATGCTGATATTAGTAGCCAACTCTTTGATATCACGGTCAGCGAACGGGTCAATATCAATCCATTGGTTAGCACCGAGGAGGTCGTCCATGGATTTGTAGTGTACGCCGGTAGAGTATTTGGCATCTAAAGCAAGCGTCATCTTAAGATGGTCGAAAGAGGTGTTCGTCCAGTTAACGTTAGCCATAGCCTCGTAGATGTCATTATGTCTGCGCTCAACGAAGTAGCGTGCATAATCTTTGAGCAAACCTGTTGAGTGGTTGTTAGCATAGTTAGCAGCGTAGAGTGCATCCCAGTCAATTTGTGTAGTTTTATCGTCACGTTTCTTCCAGAGGTCCACGAGTGTGTTGTATGATTTAGCATCCACAGAAGGTCCAATGAGTTTACCGTCGTTAGCGATAAGTGCTTGACCGAGTGCTACCCCATTCATGTCAGAACCGATGAAGTTACCATATGGATAGTGTTGTCCATCAGCAGCATAGAGTTGTTCTGAGTTGCCGTTTACGATTTGTCCGTCCCAGAGGAAGGAAGGCAGGTTACGATAGTAGTCCGGTCTTGGGTCCGGTGCATTGTAGAAGTTAAGCGCGGAGTTGGAATAGAATGAATAGTGTCCACCGAGCGCAAACTTAATGAGGTTATTCTCACTTGCATGGAGGTCGAATGAAGTGATGATAGTCGGGTCGAATGACTTCACGATACGCGAGTTACGGATGTGTCCGTTCTGATAGCCCCAATATGGGTTATAGTTATTCGTTCCTGTGAGGTCATACACTTCTTGTGTAACGGCTCCTGATTGTCCTCTCATAGTCGGAGCACCGAATGTGATGATAGAGAGGTGATTACCGTTATCCCATACTTTGTCAGCGGAGAAGAAGTAGCCGAGCGAATAGTAGTTGATACCTTCTCCTATGATACCTTTCTGCGTCGTGTATGGCGAGAACCTGAAAGCCAATTGTCCGATAAACGACCATCCGTTTTTGAGCGGTCCTGAAGCGTATGTGGCGCGCACGGCAGCTTTGTAGTTTCTGTTAGCTCCGGCAACACTTACTTTCCAACCTTGCGCATAGCGACTTGCGTCCATGAGGTAGTTGGTAGATTGTCCAAGTCCTCCGAATGTGAAGGAAGTAGCCTCCATAGGCAGTGTGGTTTCTTTGTAACGGCTGGCGTCATTCAGTCCGCCCATAGATGAGAAAGAGAATGTTCCTCGTTCAGCCGTGTTGAAAGAGAGTCCGTTGATGTAATAGCTCTCTTCTTTTTGTTCGTAACCGCGGTTACGATAGCGTGCAGTTGACCATGCGTATGAAACGGTAGCGTTGAATACATCAGTCGAAGCGGAAGCGGCAGAAGCCTGCGCCTGTGATTTACCTTCATCGTCGTTGAGGTCGTCATCGGCGATAGTGAGTAGCACTTCGTCCTTTGTTTCTTTAGCAATGTCCACCGACAGTTTAATCGGTTCCATTTCGTTTACTTGGTCTTGATTGAGTTTTACGAGCTCAATGGTACCATTGTAGCCTTCCGCATCGATGACAACTTCTTCGTCCATTGCATCGAGGTAGAGTAGAGAGAACTCTCCCGCCGCGTTCGTTGTGGTGGAGATGTTCTGATTAGCAAGAGTCACAGTAGCTCCTGCAATCGGTTGCGAAGTCGATTCGTCAATCAGTTTTCCCTTCAAAGAAGTTTGTGCTGATGCGATAACCGCCAAACTACCAACCAATAAGGTTAAGAGTGTTTTTCGCATAAAACTAAATTTTTGGTTAATACTAATGTTAATTATATTGTTTGTTATAGTTGCCATAATTAGTTAGAACTCAGCTGTTTTAGGTGTTCTTGGGAACGGGATGACGTCCCTTATATTCTGCATTCCAGTGACGAAGAGCATGAGTCTTTCGAAACCTAGTCCGAATCCTGCGTGTGGAGCCGCTCCGAATCTGCGTGTATCGAGATACCACCACATATCTTTCATAGGTATATGGCGTCTTTCGATTTCAGCATTAAGTTTGTCCAAGGACTCTTCGCGTACGGATCCCCCGATGATTTCACCTATTTGCGGGAAGAGCACGTCTGTGCCTTGTACGGTTTTGTTGTCTTCGTTAATTTTCATGTAGAAGGCTTTTATTTCCTTTGGGTAGTCCGTCATGATGACCGGTTTTTTGAAGTGCTCTTCAACGAGATAGCGTTCGTGTTCAGAAGCGAGGTCGTCTCCCCAATTGCACGGGAACTCGAACTTATGCCCGTTTTTGATAGCCTCTTGTAGAATTTCGACGCCCTTGGTATAAGGTAGACGTACGAACTGAGTATCAACGACAGACTTGAGGCGTTCTATAAGTCCTTTATCTACGAACTGGTTGAGGAAGAGCAAGTCGTCCATACAGTTATCGAGAGCCCAACGCACGCAGAACTTAATAAAGTCTTCCTCGAGGTCCATGAGTTCTTCTTTTTGAATGAATGCCACTTCGGGTTCAATCATCCAGAACTCCGCCAAGTGTCGAGGGGTATTTGAGTTCTCTGCCCGGAACGTAGGTCCGAAGGTGTATATTTTTCCCAACGCCATAGCCCCTAATTCTCCTTCCAATTGTCCGCTGACTGTAAGCGCGGTCTGTTTACCGAAGAAATCGTCGGAGTAGTCTATTTGTCCGTTTTCGTCCTTTTTGAGGTTATAGAGGTTTTTAGTAGTTACTTGGAACATTTGTCCTGCTCCCTCGCAGTCTGAAGCGGTGATAAGCGGAGTGTGGAAATAGAAGTATCCGTGCTGGTGGAAATAGGTATGTATAGCCATTGCCATATTATGCCTGATTCTAAAGACAGCTCCGAAGGTGTTTGTCCGCGGGCGGAGGTGTGCGATAGTACGCAGGAACTCCATAGAGAGTCCTTTTTTCTGCAGCGGGTATTGTTCGGGATCAGCAGTTCCGTACACTTCGAGTTCGGTGAGTTGGATTTCTATATCTTGTCCAGCTCCTTGTGAAGGAACGAGAATTCCTGTTGCGGAGATACATGAACCTGTAGTGACAGGTTTGAGTTGTTCTTCTGGGAACTTAGTTAGATCCACAACTATCTGTATGTTTTTGATTGTAGAGCCGTCGTTTAACGCGATAAAGTTAACAGCATTGTTTCCACGACGACTTCGAACCCATCCACGCACGTTAATGGGTTGGTTGAAATTTTTGCTCTTGAGAGCGTCTATGATAACAGTTCTTTGTAACATATATATAATAAGGTGTATAAACTAATTAAAAAGGTCTATCTTCTTCGTCGAGTTGCGCCCCGTTCGGTGACATATTATTCATTTTGGATGATATGGTAACATTTCCGGGTGCCGGCAGTGGTGCCAATTCGTCATCGATGGTCTCGTCCTCATTCTGGAACTTAGCAAATTTGGAGCGGAAGGCGAGCCAAACAGAGTCCGTTGCACCATTACGGTGTTTAGCGACGATTATTTGTCCGAGTCCTCTGAGGTCTTTACCTGATTTCTCGTCGGTATAGAGGTGATAGTATTCCGGTCTATGTATGAAGCAGACCATATCAGCATCCTGTTCGATAGCTCCAGATTCACGCAAGTCACTGAGTTGTGGTGTTTTACCTTCGACACCGGTACGCGATTCAACATTACGGTTGAGCTGCGAGAGTGCGATGATAGGAATATCCAGCTCTTTAGCGAGTTGTTTGAGGTTACGCGAGATGATACTAATCTCCTGTTCACGGCTTCCGAAGCTCATTCCAGTTGCATTCATGAGTTGCAGGTAGTCGATGATGATGAGTTTTACTTTATGTTCTCGTACGAGTTTGCGTGCTTTGGAGCGTAGCTCGAAGACGGATAGACTTGGTGTGTCGTCAACGTAGATAGGTGCTCCTTGCAAGTCAATAATCTTATGCTCGAGTTTTGACCATTCTCCGTCGGTGAGTTTACCGTTTTTGACTTTATCTCCTTCGATTTCGCATACGTTCATGATGAGACGGTTAACGAGTTGTACGTTAGACATCTCGAGCGAGAACATAGCCACGGGTATTTTATAGTTAACTGCGATGTTCTTCGCCATAGAGAGCACGAAAGCTGTTTTACCCATTGCGGGTCTTGCGGCGATGATGATAAGGTCAGAGGCCTGCCATCCTGATGTAATTTTATCGAGGTCATGGAAACCTGATGGTACCCCAGAGATGTTTCCTTCGTTTTTAGATGCTTTTCTCATTCTGTCGAATGCTTCGGCGATGACGGGATCGATTTGTGTAACATCCCTTTTTTGTGCCCGTTGGCTGATTTCGAAGACTCCTGCTTCTGCTTGTTGCATGAGTTCGTCCACATCTTGTGTCTCATCGTACGCGTTCTCTTCTATTTGTGCTGCAAGGCTTATGAGGTCCCGTGCTGTAGCTTTTTGAGCGACGATTTGTGCATGATAGTGCAGGTGTGCCGTAGAAGCCACTTTTCGTGTGAGGTCGCTGATATAAGATACTCCGCCGGCTTGTGTGAGAGTTCCTTGTGCTTTGAGTTTTTCTACAACAGAAAGCATATCAATGGGTTCGTCTTTAGCCGCGAGAGCACGAACCGCTTCAAAGACGAGTCTGTTCTTGTCTTTGTAGAAAGATTCGGGTCTAAGCAAGTCGGCGACGGTGGCATAAGCTTCTTTCTCAATCATGAGTGCCCCGAGCACAGAATCTTCGAGTTCCGGTGCTTGTGGCGGCAATTTGCCTAAGTCGTTAGGTCCAACTTTAGGTGCTTGATTATTTTTTCTTGTTGTAGGCATCTAATAAGTTATGAGCAGCAATAAAGCTCGATATTTCGTTATTAAGTACTTGTTGTTCCGTTTGTTTAATGAGTTCTTCCATTTGTTCGTTTTGGTAGAATCCATTGAGCAGCGCCGCATTTATTGTTTCGTACATCCAGTATTTTGATTGTTCTGTACGGTGGTAATCGAAGTATCCGTTTTTTTGTGTAAAAGCGATATATTGTTCGATATTATTCCAGACGTCTTGCACTCCGGAGTGGTCAATAGCAGAGCAGCAAATGACTTCGGGTGTCCATCCTGATTCTGCAGGCGGGAAGAGCATGAGTGCATTTTTGAAGCTAACGCGCGCTGCGCGTGCGCGATCTATATTATTTCCGTCGCATTTATTGATAGCGATGCCATCCGCCATTTCCATGATTCCTCGTTTGATACCTTGTAGTTCGTCTCCTGTTCCGGTTACTTGCAGGAGTAGGAAGTAATCAACCATAGAGTGTGCAGCAGTTTCGCTTTGTCCGACTCCGACAGTTTCAATGAGGATGGTATCAAATCCGGCCGCTTCGCAAAGAACGATGGTCTCTCTTGTCTTTCTTGCTACTCCTCCGAGAGATCCGGCTGATGGTGAAGGCCGAATGAATGCATTAGCTTGTGTTGCCAGTTCGTTCATTCGAGTCTTATCCCCGAGGATACTTCCTTTAGATTTCTCGGAAGAGGGGTCTATAGCGAGCACAGCGAGGTGTTTTCCCGCCTGGCAAAGTTCCGTACCGAGTGCTTCGATGAACGTGGATTTGCCAGCTCCGGGTACACCTGTTATACCGACTCTGATGGAGTGCCCTGCGAAAGGAAGACATTGTTCGATCACTCTTTGTGCGACGAGTTGGTCAGAAGGCAGGTTAGACTCGACGAGCGTGACGGCTTGTCCGAGAATAGAGATATCCCCTCGTCTGATGCCGTCCACATATTCTTGCACAGACAAGGTCCGCTTGTTTCTTCTGAAGGTAGCGTAGGGATTAACCGCAGGCATTTGTTGCACGCCTTCGTTGACGGTTAATCCTTTATACTGTTTATCATTCTCCGGATGTTCCATTATTGGATTTCCCAAGTGATATTAATTCTTTTTTTCGGTTGGCTTGGGTCGTTAGTGATGACAACAATTTCTCTTGAGTAGGCTCCTGCGGGCATTGGTTGTCCATCCATAACGGCATTGAAGTCGATTTTTATTTCAGCTTTTTTCCCTGATTTCACAGCTCCTTTAGGTGCGTATGCTGTAATGAAGTCGCTTGCGGAGTAAACTCGGTGAACGAGCAGGGGATTAGTACCGATATTTTGGATGTTAAATGCTTTTTTGATTTTTTTACCGGCAGCGATAGTCCCGAGGTCGATTTTTGTTTCCGTTTGCAGGATAGGTGCTTGTTGGCGTTGTTCGACGGTGAGTTGTGAAAAGTCCTCATCTACTTCAGCTTTGACAGCCAGTTTAAACTCTTCCGAGTTGACTTGTTTTCCATTAACGACAACGAGTGCGGACGTGTTAACCGGTCCGTAGATTTTGCAAGCTTCGGAGTTGAAGATGAAGATGAACTTGCCAGTTTCTTGCGGTTTGAGTTTCTGCAGTGTTGTTTGTGTGATGAGGTATTCCTCGTTGAGTGTAGCGAGTTCCACGGATATTTCGTGGTCTGTATGGTTTGCATACTCGATTTCCCGTTGCAGTTTTTGTCCTTTTTTGATAGTTCCGAAGTTGATGCTCTTGGTTTTGAGGTTGAGTTCACCCATTTGAACGGGATAGTTATTAACGGGTTTAGCGGGTTTAGGGATCACTTCTCCCTTGATATAGAGTTTTGTCGTAGGTTCAGAAGCGTTAGAAGTGATGGTAATTGTTTTCTGGAATCTGCCGGGTCTTCCGTTCGGGTTGTATGTAACTGTTATTTGTCCTGTTTGTCCCGGTTCCACGGGTTCGCGCGTCCATTTTGGAGTTGTGCATCCGCAGCTTGCGCGAACATTAGAGAGGATGAGTGCCTCCATTCCTTCGTTTTTGAATTCGAAGACGGTAGTTACTCGTCCGTCTGCTTCATTGATTTTCCCAAAGTCATGTTCGGTTTTAGCAAAAGTGATGACCGGTTGTTGTGCCATCATCATCGTTGCACAGAGTGCAAGGGTGAAAAGTGAAATGATCTTTTTCATTGTTTTATAGTTTTAAGTTGTTTGTATATTGTTACTTTATTATAGTCTTCTTATAGTCAAGTTGGGTTTATCTATCGTGTATCTATCGTGTATCTATCGTGTATCTATCGTAGGGACCGGGTGGGGGTTGGTTGGTTACTTGGTTGGTAGCTTGGTAGTTTGGTAGTTTGGTTTGTAGCTTGGTTTGTAGTTTGGTTTGTTATGCGGTGTACGGATACGATATCCGGCATTTGTGTAAGTGCTTTGAAGAGTTCCTGCAGTTCTTTTTTGTCGTAGACGTACAGTTCCATTTCTCCGTGGAAGATACCGTCTTCGGACTCGATGTGGATTTTGCGCAGGTTGATATGAAATTCAGTAGCGACGACAGCGATAACTTTGGACAGTACTCCGAATTTATCAATACCTCTTATAGCGATATGCTCGACGAAGGATTGTACTCTATGTGTGTTCCAGCTTGCGGAGCATAGTTTTTTCCCTTGTTCAGATTTTATTTTGAGTGCGACTGGGCAGTCAATCATATGTATATGTACGAGTCCTTTTTCGTCGACGAATCCGAATACTTCGTCTCCCGGAATAGGATGGCAGCAGTCCGCGAGTACATATTGTTTGCCTAATCCATCGTCAGTAAGTACAATTTTGCGTGTATTATTTTGTGTAGCAGGCGTGTCGTGTTCGACAGGTGTCTGCTTATCTTGTTTGTTGTCATCGGAGCTGAAGGGATTAAGCCTTTTCCAAATGCTTTTCTTTTTAGGGAAGATGATCTGTTGCAGGTTATCCAGCTGTATATATCCTTGTCCTATCCGCAGGTACAATTCTGCAGGTAAGGTGAGGTGATAATAGTTAAGTGTGCGTTGTAGCGCAGTGTCATGCTGTTCCGAGGCGTTGTACATGACGAGTGCATCATTAAAGAGTTTTTCACCTTTACGTATATGTGCTCTTTCCTCTCGTCGGAAGTACTGTCTGAGTGCGGTCTGTGCTTTAGCGGTAGTGACCATATTGAGCCATTCCTGTTGCGGGTGCTGTGAGGGTGAAGTAAGTATTTCGACCTGGTCGCCTCCTTTGAGCTCATAGGACATTGGTTGCAGTTCGTGGTTGATTTTTGCTCCAATACAGTGTTCACCGAGCTGTGTATGCAGTTGGAAGGCGAAATCCAAGGCTGTAGCTCCCTGCGGCATGGTTTTGATATCTCCTCCTGGAGTGAAGACAAAGACTTCCCGTGCAAAGAGGTTGAGTTTAAAGGTATCGAGGAACTCGATGGCATTTGGTTCTGGATTGTCGAGGATTTCCTTGATGGTTCTCAACCATTTATCCAGTTCGCTTTCCCCTCGTTCCCCTGCTTTATATTTCCAGTGTGCAGCCAGTCCTCTCTCTGCAATCTCGTTCATACGCTGTGAACGTATCTGCACCTCGATCCATTGTCCGTTAGACGCCATGACGGTGATATGCAGTGCCTCGTATCCGTTAGCTTTAGGTGTTGATATCCAGTCCCGAATGCGCTCCGGATGAGGTCTGTAAATCTCTGTGATTGCGGAGTAGATCATCCAGCACTGGTCTTTTTCGGGGAGTCCGTCGTGCGGAGTAAAGATGATACGCACCGCCATGAGGTCATAGACATCCTCGAACGGGATTCCTTTGTCGGTCATTTTCTTATAGATGGAGTACACGGATTTGATACGTGCTTTCATTGTGAAGTCGTATCCCATGGCGTGCAGTTTTTCCTTGACCGGTTTGGAGAAAGTCTCAAAGTCCTCCAGTTGGTTATCGCGAATAGCGGCGAGTTTGTTTTCTATTTCCTTATATGTATCCGGATGCTCGTATTTGAAGCTGAGGTTTTCCAGTTCTGATTTGATAGGGAACAGTCCGAGCCGATGTGCGAGCGGTGCGTAGATATAGAGTGTTTCTCCTGCGATCTTATATTGTTTGTCTTTTGGCTGTGCGGAGAGAGTACGCATGTTATGGAGTCTGTCGGCGATTTTGATGAGAACGACTCTGATATCGTCTGACATGGTGAGCAGGAGTTTGCGGAAGTTCTCGGCCTGTTCGCTGGCTTGGTCTCCAAAGACGCCTCCGCTGATTTTAGTGAGTCCGTCGACGATATGAGCGATTTTGTCTCCGAACAGTCCTTGTATGTCTTCGACGGTATAGTCCGTATCTTCGACGACGTCGTGTAGGAGTGCGGAGCAAACACTTGTAGAGCCGAGTCCTATTTCTTTGACGACAATCTGCGCGACGGCGATAGGGTGCAGGATATATGGCTCTCCAGAAAGTCTGCGGACTCCGTCATGAGCCTGCTTAGCGAAGAGGAAAGCGCGTCTGATGATGTCGGTGTTCTGGCGGTGCATGGAATTCTCATATGCCTCGAGCAAGACATCAAACTCATGTTGTATGAGTTGTTCCTCTTGTTGTGTGAAAGTTACTTTCTGCATAGTTTATGCCCAAATTCACTAAAAACCGCACAAAGTTACTGCTTTTTTTCCGATCATGCAAGAGTGAAATGATTTTTTCTGTTATTTTATACGTTTTTTTATAAAAAACGCGAAAAAAGTGTATTAAAATTTGTGTATGCGGTTTTTTAGTAGTACCTTTGCAAGGTAAAATTGTTATTATGCGCATAAAAGTTGCGATATTGATATTGTTTCTGTGTGTGTTCGTGCGTGTATCGTCCTCGAATGTGGTTCGGAATGACCGTCCTTTTGTTGTGGTGATTGATGCCGGTCACGGAGGCACGGATCCCGGTGCGATAGGTCATGTGGCTCAGGAGAAAGATTTGAATCTGTCGGTATCGT
This sequence comes from uncultured Bacteroidales bacterium, assembly GCA_946617165.1. Taxonomy (GTDB): domain Bacteria; phylum Bacteroidota; class Bacteroidia; order Bacteroidales; family Paludibacteraceae; genus Colicola. Next base: position 17,348 of record CAMOJP010000020.1, on the reverse strand, counting down.
TATTGACCGGTGAGATGATAAAGAAGGCGTATCCTGATGTGGAGGTGTTATACACCCGTACGACGGATGTGTTTATCCCCTTGCAGAAACGCGCCGATTTTGTGAATAAGAATAATGCGAACTTATTTATATGTGTGCACACTAATTCTTCTCCTTCTCCGTCTGCCCGCGGGGCAGAGACTTTTGTTCTTGGAACGGACAAGTTGGACCGGAATTTAGATGTTGCGATGCGCGAGAATGCCGTGATCAAGTTGGAGAGTGATTATCAGACGAAATATCATGGTTTTGATCCTAATTCGATAGACTCATATATTATGTTTGAGTTGATGCAGAACCAGTATTTGGACCAGAGTTTGAACTATGCATCCCTATTGCAGCAACAATTCTCGGGTACACTTAAGCGTGGCGACCGCGGAGTTCGTCAGGCCGCATTCTGGGTGTTGTTGAAGTCCGCCTGCCCGAGTGTGCTGGTAGAGATGGGATTTATCTCCAACGCAGAGGAGGAGCGATTTATGGCATCGGAGGAAGGTCAGACCAAGATCTCTCAGGCTATATGCGACGCATTCGGCACGTTCTATAAACGTGTAACGGGTCTTAAGATAGATACGATAGCTCCTGTAGAGGCGGAGAAGCCCGTCGAGGTGAAGCCGAATGATGTTCCGAAGCCTGATTTGCCAGAGGAAAAGGCTGCGCAATCGGATGATACCAAGCCTGTTAATGTAGAGTCCGCAGTATCTGGTGAAGGTCCGAGGTATGCTGTGCAGATTTTTGCATCGCATGAGATTATTCCCGCCGGCGATGCCCGTTTTAACGGGTTGAAAGGTTGCGGATATGTCAAAAAAGGGGAATGGTATAAATATTATTACGGGGCAACTAACAGTCGTGACGCAGCTTTTGCGTTGCAGCAAGAACTGAAGAGCCGTTTCCCCGGTTGTTTTGTGATAAAATTGTAAGAAACAGATATGAAAATTAATCATTTGAGAGAGTTAAAAGTCGGCATTTTAGCGATTATTTGTCTGGTACTATTGTATTTCGGTTTCAATTTTCTGAAAGGATTTAATATATTCTCCATTGTTGACCATTATTACGGAGTTTATCCGGAGTTGAACGGCTTAACGGAGCAGGCTCCCGTGTATATACGCGGATATAAGGTAGGTCAAGTTGATGACATCCGCTATGATTTTACGAAGGACAGTTCTTTTGTTGTCAGCATCTCGATAAATCGTGATATCAATTTGCCCATGGGGACGACGATGGATTTGGTAGCAGATGGGTTATTAGGCGGAAGTGCAATTGCTTTATCCGTTCCGACAGGCGAGTCCACATCTTTCTATGAGGATAACTCCTTGTTGCCCACGCAGATTATTCCCGGTCTGGTTGATAATCTTCAGGCCGGATTGTTAGGTAACCTGGACAGTACGATTGTTTCTGCTAAATCGCTGATAGATAATGTGAAAGGTCAATTGGCAGATGACCATTTGAAGAACTCGTTGGCCAATGTGGACAAGTTGTCTTCCGATTTGACCGTAAGTTCTCGTGCTCTTAAAGATTTGATGCAAAACCGAGTGCCTGTAATCGTGGATAATTTAGATACAGCGATGGCCAATATAGAGGTTCTGTCTCATGACTTGCGTGAAGCGGATTTAAAGTCAACCGTAGCCCGTGTTGATACGGCAGTGGATCAGGTCAATATTTTGTTGGCTGAGGCCCGTTCAACCGACGGCACTTTAGGCATGCTTCTCAATGATAAATCTTTGTATGTAAATATCAATTCAACGGTACAATCCGCCGACTCGTTCTTAGTCGATTTGAAAGCAAATCCTCGTCGTTATGTCCATTTCTCTCTGTTCGGCGGAAAAGATAAAAGTGACAAGGCCAAAAAGTCAAAATAAGTGTAAAAATGCCAAGATTTGTTATTTTACCTCTGTCTAAATAGAGAAAAATAATTATTTTCTTTCGAAATTACTAATTTTACGCAAGTTAACCTAAAACGTGTTTTGGTATAGAGGGGTGTTTTTAGGTTATAAATCAGGTATTTGCTCCTAAAGTGATTTTGTAACTCACTGATAATCAGGTTGGAAAATCTAACTAACTGATACTTATTGAAATACAAAAAATGGCGGTTTTTCTTTTTTGAAAAATTTTGCCAGTTCAAAAAAATGTAGTACCTTTGCACCCGATTTCGGCGAAAAAAAGGTCTACTTTTTTTGTGCAAAATCCGTATATGTTTGACTATTTGACAGATAACATTTAAGCACCATAAAAACTATATTTTTGTGACTGACTTAACTCGAAGTTGGCATCAGTGTCAGGAACTGCTCCGCGACAATCTGACAGCAAGTGCATACCAGACATGGTTTGCGCCAGTTGTGCCGTTGCATTTCGAGAATAATGTGCTTACGTTACAGGTTAATTCTCAGTTTATAGTTGAGTATATAGAAGAGAATTATATCTCTTTGCTGTCAATGGTTATCCGTCGCGTTTTTGGCAGTTCTACTCAGTTAGAGTACCGTGTGCTGATAGATTCCGTTTCCGGAGCAGGTTCGACGATACCTTCTCCCGGTAGCAGTCAATCCAAGCCGATGGCAGTTCAGAATATTGTTCGCGAACCTCGTGAGGCATTTGAGACTCAGCTAAATGAGATGTATACGTTTGATACCTTTATCGCGGGCGAACCTAATAAACTCGCGCGTGTAGCAGGTATGACGATTGCCAAACAACCGGGGTATAATGCGTTCAATCCGTTGTTCATCTATGGTGGAAGCGGAGTAGGCAAGACGCACTTAGCTAACGCCATCGGTAATCAAGTACTGGCAAACGATCCTTCGAAACGTGTGCTATATGTAACGGCTAATACTTTCAAGTTACAGTATATGGCTGCAACTCAGGAGAATCGCGTGCCGGATTTCTTGAATTTCTACCAGCAAGTAGATGTACTTATAGTGGATGATATTCAGTATTTTACATCCAAGGGGACCCAGGATACATTTTTCCATATCTTCAACTATTTACAGCAGTCTCACAAGCAGTTGATTCTGACTTCGGATCGTTCTCCGCTTGAATTGAAGGATATAGAGGACCGTCTTCTGACGCGTTTCAAGTGGGGGCTTTCGGCTGAGATTTTGCGTCCTGATTATCAATTGCGTCGTGATATCTTGTGTTCGAAACTTCATCGTGACGGTGTTACGTTAAGTGATGATATCATAGATTTCATTGCAGCAAATGTACGTGATTCTATTCGTGATTTGGAAGGAGTTTCCGCTTCGTTGCTGGCTTATTCGACTTTGGTTAATCGCGAAATTGATATGCCCTTGGCAGAGAGTGTGTTAGGACGTATTGTAGAGATACGTCCGAAGTCCATGTCCATGTCAGAGGTGATAGAGGCGGTAGCAACTTTCTTTAATATACAAGATAAGTCTATTTGCTCCCAGAGCCGTTCTCATGAGGTGATGATGGCACGTCATTTGGCTTCGTATTTGGGTAAGAAATTCACGGAGTGTTCGCTTTCCGAGATAGGGGCAGCCTTAGGTGGACGCACTCATGCGACGGTATTACATTCGGTGAAGATTGTAGAAGAACAATTGGACACCGATCCTGTGATGAGACATCGTTTAGCACAATTGGAAGCCGCCTTGCGGCACTAATATAAACAATATGAACGATTACATTGTTTCCGCCAGGAAATATCGCCCTGCTACCTTTGAATCGGTGGTAGGGCAACGCGCACTTACCGAGACCCTGCGCAATGCTATTCGTCAGAACCATTTGGCACATGCTTATTTGTTCTGCGGACCTCGTGGAGTGGGTAAGACGACGTGTGCTCGTATTTTTGCCAAAACGATAAACTGTCTTAATCCAACGGAAGGTCATGACGCATGTAACGAGTGCGAGTCTTGTCAGGCCTTTAATGAGCAACGCTCGTTCAATATCCATGAATTGGATGCTGCTTCAAACAACTCTGTTGAAGATATCCGTACGCTCATTCAGGAAGTGCGTATCCCACCGCAAATAGGAAAATACAGCGTCTATATCATAGATGAGGTACATATGCTTTCGCAGGGTGCATTCAATGCCTTGCTTAAGACTTTGGAAGAGCCTCCGTCGTATGCAATTTTTATTTTGGCAACGACGGAAAAACACAAGGTGCTTCCAACCATTTTGTCCCGTTGTCAGGTATATGATTTTGCGCGTATAACGGTATCCGATATTATCGCTCACTTGCAGTATGTGTCATCCCAAGAGGGGGTGACTGTCAGTGAGGAAGCGTTGAACGTGGTAGCGCAGAAAGCGGATGGCGGAATGCGTGATGCCTTGTCAATTTTTGACCAATTGGTAGCTTTTTGCGGTAATACCATTACTTATGAGCAGGCAATTGAGGTGCTTAATGTGTTGGATTCGGAGTACTATTTCCGTTTGGTCAATGCAGCTTTAAAAAACGATGTAAGTGATGCACTCCTGCTGTTAGACGAGGTGCTGCGACGCGGATTTGATTCCGGACATTTTATTACCGGTTTTGCGCAACATCTTCGGGATGTGTTGGTTTCAAAAGATACTGCGACTATCCAACTATTGGAGACATCCGACGGTATTCGCAGGCGCTATGCCGAACAGGCGCAGCAATGTGATGCTCAGTGGATTTTTAAAGCTCTGGATGTAGTAAATACATGTGATATCAACTATCGTACAGCACGAAATAAACGCTTAGTAGTTGAGCTCTGCTTAGTTAAGTTAACCCAACTCAATGTCCCTCAGCAGACGGCAGTTATGACGCCACAACAAGTAGAGCGCAAGGCGCAACCGGTGATCAAACAGCCGACTGCAGCGCAACCTGTTGCTCAACTTGCAGCACAACCTGTTGCTCAACCTGCAGCACCGCCTAAGATGTCTAAGATACCTACGATCCCGACTATCAATGCGGCTTCAGCTCCGGCGAAAGAGACGGCAACTATTCCACCGGTAACAACTAATATTCATTCGGAGGAAAACACCCCTTTTACACTTGACCAGTTCAAAGGCGCATGGGCTGGTCTGTACACTATCTTCAAAGAAGAACCGCGCCTCTTGGCTATACTCAAAGAGTATACACCGGAATTGATAGACCAGCATCATTGTGTGCTTAAGTTGGCGAACCCGTGGCAAAAAGCTGCTTTTAAACAGTTTGGCAAGGCTGTCATGGACCATATGCGCGAAACGCTGCATAATAGTCATCTGCAATTGACATTGCAAGTTGATGAGACGAATGTTGTCAAGCGGGCTTATACCGCGGAAGAAAAATACAAAGTGCTGGCTGATATGAACGAAGAATTGGTGAACCTCAAGACCGCCCTGGCATTGCAGATTGAATGATTTGTTGAAATATTTGCCAACCACACGCAAAGAGATGGATTTGCGTGGATGGAGTGAAGTGGATGTTATCTTCTTCACAGGTGATGCCTATGTCGATCATCCCCAATTTGGCGCTGCTGTGATTGGTAGGGCATTAGAGGCGGCTGGATATAGAGTGGCTATCGTGCCTCAACCGGACTGGCGAGGTGACCATCGGGACTTTACCAAGTTAGGGCGTCCGCGTCTTTATTTTGCGGTTTCAGCAGGTAGTATGGACTCAATGGTTAATCACTATACTGCAGCGCGCAGATTGAGGTCGGATGATGCCTATACACCCGAAGGTCGCCCTGGTGCAAGACCTGACTATTGTACAATAACCTATTGCAAAATATTGCGCCAACATTTCCCGGATGTGCCAATAGTAATAGGAGGAATAGAGGCCTCTATGCGTCGATTGGCGCATTATGACTACTGGTCAGACAAACTGATGCCTTCGATATTAGTGGATTCAACGGCAGATTTGTTAGTCTATGGGATGGGGGAGAAAGCCATGGTTGAGATTGCACAACGAGGTATTCAACATGACATTCCGCAGACGGTCTACAGAGGAACTACAAATGACCCCAATGCGATTCACTTGCACTCCTACGAAGAGGAAAAGAAAGATAAACGATGCCATGCGGAAGATTTTAAACTGATTGAGATAGAGTCGAATAAGATACATCCCTCTACCATTGTACAGGATGATGTCGTGGTCAATCCCCCTTATGACCCGCAAACGCAAGAGGAACTGGATGCAGTTTATGACTTACCGTTTCAGTACATGCCGCATCCAAAATATAGGGGCAAACGTATCCCTGCATACGATATGATTCGGTTCTCTGTTTGTATGCATAGAGGGTGTTTTGGAGGATGTGCTTTTTGCACTATATCGGCGCACCAAGGTAAGCAAATCACTTCGCGCTCGAAAGCATCTATCCTCAGACAGATTGAAAAACTTACCCATTTGCCTGATTGGCATGGAGTCATTTCAGACTTAGGGGGACCGAGCGCAAACATGTACCAGATGCATGGTAAGAACAAAACACTTTGTGAGCAGTGTGCACGGCCGTCGTGCCTACAACCAAATATATGCAAAAACCTCAACTGCGATTTCGGGCCTATTATCGATATCTACAAAACGGTAGATGCACTGCCCGAAATCAAACATGCGTTTGTGGGCTCTGGCATACGATATGACTTGATGTCGGATGAATATGGTAAGCAACTTATCCTGCACCATGTTTCCGGAAGACTTAAAGTGGCGCCTGAACACACATCTTCCGACGTGCTCAAACTCATGCGTAAACCTGATTGGAAGGCATATCTGCGATTTAGAGATTTTTTCATAAGGGTCAATGAGAGCAATAACATGCACCAGCAACTCATTCCTTATTTTATCTCATCGCATCCGGGATGTACAGACCAAGATATGAGACAACTGGCAGAGGAAACGAAACGGATGCATTATCGTCCCGAGCAGGTTCAGGACTTTACTCCAACGCCAATGACTCTATCAACTACCATGTTTTATACCGGACTCAATCCTTATACTATGAAGCCGGTTTATGTGGCAAGAACAAAAGAACAAAAACAGAAACAAAACTCTTATTTCTTCTGGTGGAAACAGGAGAATAAACGTAAAAAATAATTGTTATGTCCAAAAAGTATCACATTAATCCCGAAACACTGGCGATGGAGCGAGTGGAGCAGGGCTTTATGTACTGGCTGCGAAGAAGCGGTTGGTATCTTCTCGGAGGTATTTGTTTAGGTATATTATTTTTCTTTCTCTTCTTCCTCATATTCCCTTCGCCTAAGGAGAAACAGCTCATGCAGCAAAAGCAGAACCTTGAGGCAGAACTGAAAGTGCTCAGCAAGCAGGTGGATCAGATGCAATTGGTGCTCGCCGACTTGTCACAGCGGGACGATAACTTATACCGGGTACTCTTTGGCGCTGAGCCTATCCCTCTGTCTGTCCGACAAGGGGCTACTCGTAAGATTGACTACTATGAACAACTCTCTCTAATGACCAATTCCCAACTAACCGGGGACTTGGCACTTAAAGTGGACTTGCTGGAGAAAGGACTTTATACTCAGGCTAAGTCGTACGACGACTTGGTGGAAATGGCTAAAACGCAAGAAGTGAGAATGGAAAACATACCTGCTATTCAGCCGGTTATGAACAAAGACCTCACACGCGTCGCTTCCGGTTACGGCGTACGTATAGACCCTGTTTATCATGTCCGTCGAATGCATACTGGAATGGACTTCTCCGCCCCTACAGGTACGGATGTCTATGCTACTGGAAATGGTACGGTTTCTTTCGTCGGGTGGAAACAGGGATACGGAAACACCGTTGTCGTGGACCATGGATTTGGCTATTCAACACTCTATGCACACCTCTTCAAACAATTGGTACGTGTAGGACAAAAAGTGAAACGTGGAGATGTTATCGCTTTGGTCGGCAATACGGGTAAATCAACAGGACCGCACTTGCACTATGAAGTGAGACTGCAAAATCAGCCTATCGATCCGCGTAACTTCTATTTTTACGACCTGTCTCCCGAAGACTATGACCGTATGATTCAGTTATCCAATAACTTTGGAGAAATGCTTGATTAACAGGCAGTCAAAAACTAACCGATGCGGCTAATACGCATCAGCGCTTCCTCGTCGAGAATCTTAATCTTACGACCGTCAACACCGACAACACCTTCTTGGGCAAATTGGCTTAGGACCCGGATAGCGTTGTTCGTCATCATGTTGCTCATGTTGGCTAAGTCTTCACGACTCATGTACATCGCTATCGTTACGCCGTCTTCGTCCGTGCCGTAACTCTGTTTGAGAGCCAAAAGGGCTTCTGCCAAACGCCCGCGAATATGTTTTTGAGTAAGACTGACGGTCTTAGCCTCTTGAGAGCCTAAGTCGCCGGCCATATTACGCATCACAAGAAAACAGAAAGCGTTATTTGTCTGAAGAAGATGAATAAAGCAGGCTTTGTTCAATTCATATACCACACAACGTTCCATTGCTTCGGCATATGAATTATAACCGCCACCACCCACTATCGCACGATATGAAAAGAAATCATAGGGCTTAAGCATACGAATAATCTGTTGCCGCAAGTTCTCCTTGTATATCTTCACTTTCCCGCTCACTAACATGCGCATATGAGTAGGAGTGTCGCCCTCGCGATGAATGATGGCGCCCTTGTCGTATTTTGCTATCTCCATTTGAGACTGTACTTCTGATTTCTGCTCATCGGTCAGTACATCCCAAATCGGATTTAAATCCCATACGTTTAGTAATCGAATAGCCTCTTTTTGTCTTTTTTGCATGACTAATACGTTTCGGGCTGCAAAAATAATGCTTTTTTTTTATTTGCACAAAAAAAATATGCCTTTTTTCATGTAATATACTGTTTTGAAGAACTTTTATTATCCGTTTAATGTGCTTTAGACCTCCCAAATCACGTGTTTTTCCATTTCAAACCTTCTTAATTATCTATTGCTCTCTATTACCTGATTTTGCATATCTTATATACTTGGATAGCTATTCTCAATACCCCTATTTATTAGCTGTTATAGTATTTTTAACTTAAAAATGCTATTTTATTTGCACAATCAAAAAAAAAGTCGTATCTTTGCACGTTTTTTTGAGTATATTACTAAATCCCAGTGTGAAATCATAAATAAATAAGATATGTCTTTTATTGAACTCATTACCAAACTCTTTGGAAATAAAGCGCAGAAAGATATGCGCGCTATTCAGCCATATGTCGATAAAATCAAGGCTGAATATGAGGAAATTGATAAACTCTCCAATGACGAACTGCGTGCTAAAAGCGCAGATTTAATGGATAAAGTCGCGCAACGAGTAGCGGACAAAAAAGCACGTATCGTCGAACTCAAATCCAATATTGAGGAACTCGAAATTGACAAACGTGAAAAAGTCTATAACGAGGTGGATAAGCTCGAGAAAGAGATAAAAGCGGACTATAAAGCCGTGCTTGACGAGATCCTTCCCGAGGTCTTTGCTATTGTTAAATCGACTGCAAGACGGTTTGCAGAAAATGAAAAAGTAGTTGTTACTGCTACGGAACAAGACCGTAATTTGGCTGCCGATGCGCGGTTCGACTTTGTGGAAATACAAGGCAATAATGCCGTGTATTACAACCATTGGACGGCTGGAGGCAACGAGATAACTTGGGATATGGTTCACTACGATGTACAACTCTTCGGCGGAGTCGTCTTGCATCAGGGGAAAATTGCTGAAATGGCTACGGGTGAGGGTAAAACACTCGTTGCTACGCTGCCGGTATTCCTCAATGCAATGACGCACGAAGGTGTTCATGTCGTTACCGTCAACGATTACCTTGCCAAGCGTGACTCAGAGTGGATGGGACCGCTATATATGTTCCATGGACTTACTGTCGATTGTATCGATAAATATAAACCTAACTCTGATGAACGTCGTAAAGCATACGCTTGTGATATTACGTTCGGTACCAACAACGAGTTCGGTTTTGATTACTTGCGTGATAACATGGCTACTTCCACCCTTGACCTTGTGCAACGCGGGCATAACTTCGCTATCGTGGACGAGGTGGACTCCGTCTTGATTGATGACGCACGTACACCGCTTATTATCAGCGGACCTGTGCCTAAGGGTGAAGACCAAATGTATGACGAATACAAACACCGTGTAGAGTTACTTGTACGTACCCAGACAACGCTCACAACCAAACTGCTTACCGAAGCCAAGGCAAAAATGCCGAGCGAAGATGCTAAAGTGCGCGAGGAAGGTGAATTGGCACTCTTCCGCGCATGGAAAGGTATGCCTAAATCCAAGGCACTCATTAAGTTCCTCTCCGAGCAGGGTAACAAAGTGCGACTTCAGAAAACAGAGGAGTTCTACCTGCAGGAGAACGAGAAAAATATGCACATCGCTACCGACGAACTTTATTTCGTTATCGACGAGAAAAATAAGTCTATCGAACTGACTGATAAAGGTATTGATACTCTCACCGGATCAACGGACGACCCCGCATTTTTCGTATTACCTGATGTGGGAACGGAGATGGCCGAACTGGAGAAAGAAGAACTTACTCCCGAGCAAAAACAGCAACGTAAAGACGAGATTCTTTCTAATTTCTCTATCAAATCAGAACGCGTGCATACCGTTCACCAACTACTCAAAGCATACACTCTCTTTGAGAAGGATGTGGACTATATCATTGATAATAACGAAGTTAAAATCGTGGACGAGCAGACAGGACGTGTTATGGAAGGTCGCCGCTGGTCTGATGGCTTGCACCAGGCAGTTGAGGCTAAGGAAAATGTCAAAGTGGAAGGCGCAACGCAGACTTTCGCTACCATCACCCTCCAGAACTATTTCCGTATGTACAATAAACTCTCCGGTATGACCGGTACGGCTGAAACAGAAGCGGGAGAGTTTTGGAATATCTATAAACTTGACGTCGTCGTTATTCCTACCAATAAACCCATCGCGCGTATTGACTTGAACGACCGTATTTATCGTACGAAACGGGAGAAATACAATGCCGTTATTGACGAAATAGTCCGTCTCGTTGGCGAAGGACGTCCTGTCCTTGTCGGTACAACCAGTGTCGAGATATCCGAGCTGTTAAGCCGAATGCTGAACTTGCGCCATATCCCGCACCAAGTGTTGAACGCCAAGTTGCACCAACGCGAAGCCGAAGTGGTGGCTGAAGCCGGACGAAAAGGCGTGGTAACTATCGCAACCAACATGGCTGGTCGTGGTACGGATATTAAACTTACACCTGAGGTTAAAGAGGCGGGAGGTTTGGCTATTATCGGTACCGAAAGACATGAGTCCAGACGTGTTGACAGGCAGTTGAGAGGACGTGCCGGACGTCAAGGCGACCCGGGTAGTTCCGTCTTCTATGTCTCCCTCGAAGACGACCTAATGCGTATGTTCGGCTCTGAACGTATCGCTTCCGTTATGGATAGAATGGGCTTTGAGGAAGGCGAAATGATTGAGCACTCAATGATTTCGAACTCTATCGAACGCGCTCAGAAAAAAGTAGAGGAAAACAACTTCGGTATTCGTAAACGTTTGATCGAATACGATGATGTCATGAACCAGCAGCGTAACGTCATTTACGCTAAGCGTCGTCATGCTCTTAATGGTGAACGTATCGGAGTGGATATAACCAATATGATTTACGATACTGCAGAGTCTCTTGTTGCAGATGCCAAGGATGCTATGAGTTATGAGCAGTTGCAGTATGAGACTCTCCAGACTTTTGCAATCGAACTGCCGTTTGATGAGGATACTTTCCGTGCTACGCGAGAAGAGAAACTTTCAGACCAATTGGCGGAAGCTGCTATTGACTCCTTCAAACGACGCATGGATAAACTCACAACAGTCGCTAATCCCGTTATCCAAAAAGTCTATGAGGAGAAAGGAGCAATGTACGAGAATATACTCATTCCGATTACAGACGGTAAGAAAGTCTATAATATTGCCGTTAACCTTAAAAAGGCGGCTGAGACACAGTCGAAAGAGGTTATCCGTGAGTTTGAGAAACGCATGCTCCTGTATGTCATTGATGACGAGTGGAAAGAGCATCTCCGTCAGTTGGACGATCTCAAACAAAGCGTGCAAAATGCTTCTTACGAGCAGAAAGATCCGCTCTTGGTTTATAAACTCGAGTCCTTCGGTATCTTCAAACGCATGCTCGATTCTCTTAATCGCCGGGCTATCGCTATCTTGCTGCGTGGACAAATCCCGCAACAGCAGCCGCAGAACGTACAGCAGGCTGCTGCTCAACAACGGTCAGACTATAGTCGTTACCGCACACAGAAAGATGCCGTGCAATCTGCTGCGCAGGCTTCCGGTATGTCACAAGCTGCCGGACGGGACACGCGAGAGATGCAACGGCCGGAACCAATTAGAGTGGAGAAAAAACCAAGGCCCAACGACCCCTGCCCCTGTGGCTCTGGAAAAAAATATAAACAATGCCACGGAAAGGGACTCTAAATGATGCTCAGTAGTCTGCTTTACATCACGTGGGACGTCGATCCTATCCTCATTCACTTCGGAGATGGGGGGATTAGGTGGTATGGTTTACTGTGGGCGATAGGTATCTACCTATGCTATTTAGTCCAAGTATGGATATACAAACGTGAAAAATGCCCTGAAGACTGGTCAGACAAAATCTTTATTTGGATGACTTTGGGTGTCATTATAGGCGCAAGGATAGGGCACTGCTGGTTCTACGAGTGGCATTTGACTAACGACCCTATACAACTCTTTGCATGGACCATCAATTACAGAAATCCGTACATCGAAAATCCACTCGCCTTGCTTAAGATTTGGGAGGGTGGTTTGTCTTCGCACGGAGGAGCTATCGGACTGATTCTTGCCGCGTGGATGCTTAACAAAAAGCATTTCAGTAAGTTCCCGGAATATCAAACCTCGATGCTCTGGATTCTTGACAGACTCTGTCTTGGCGTCTGCATCACCGCTACGCTCATCCGACTCGGCAATCTCATGAACTCAGAGATATACGGCGGACCTACTGACCTGCCTTGGGGATTTATCTTTTTAAGGGACGGACAGACGGTTCCTTGCCATCCTACACAAATCTACGAAATGCTCTATTGCCTTGTGGCTATGGCTGTTACATGGCCCATGTATTGGTTTACTGATGCACGCAGAAGAGAAGGACTGCTCCTCGGAACATTCTTCCTTATTGTCTTTGTAACGCGTTTCTTATTGGAGTTTATTAAAAACGACCAGGAGGCGTTTGAGGCGAATTATCTGCTCAATATGGGACAAGTCCTCTCCATCCCGTTTATCATCATAGGTCTCTGGCTCGTCATTCGGGCGTTCTGCAGACCTATGTTACCGGATACTACGAACTTCGACGTCCCTAAACAGTCACTGCAGAAGAAAAAATGATAAAGCACCTCACGTATACAGTACTGTGCCTCATCGTTTTATCTATTGTTAGTTCGCCCATCTTTGCAGGTGATACTATTTATGTCATGAGTGATACCTATGCTGGTGTGGCTCCCGATACGTTTAAATTGCAAAAACAGCGTAAGGTCGTTGAACTGGATGTCTTCATGCAACAACTATTGGCGCAACAAGGACGGCAAATTTACTATCGGGATTCTTTAAGAAATGACTCAATACTCTCAGAGTTGTTAGTTCGGGATTCGATTCTGCAGTATTATCTTGATTCCATTAAGAATGCGCAGTTAAAACTACGGGACTCCATTGCTTTCATGCAGCAGGCACTGCGTCCTAAACCACAAATTGATACTGTTGATTTGGCGGCGCAAAAACTAAAACTCGTGGATCCGCGTATGTTGGAGATAGATTCGCTTGCTAACGAACTTGCGCACAATATCAATTTCGAAAACCCACCAATTGAGCGATCTATCTTCAAGGATGTAGATGCGGATTTGGCGGATTTGGCGCGTGCTATTCGGGATAGAAACAGTCATTGGTATAAAGAGGCTAATATCTTGGTGCAGTTTACGCAAAACTATATCTCACCTAACTGGTATAAGGGAGGGAATAGCCAATTCTCCATGCTTTCTATTGCTAAGGGATATATCAACTATAATAAAAATGCTATCTCTTGGGAGAATATTGGCGAGTGGAGAACTGGAGTTACTACAACACCGGGGGATACTTTGCGTAAATTTAATGTGACGGATGATGTATTCCGACTATATAGTAAGTTCGGTTATAAAATCGTCAATAAACTTTATGTCACTGCCTCAACGGAATTGAATACGACTCTTTGGAATGTTTGGAACGAGAACCAGACAACCGTCAAAACGGCATTTATGACACCTTTGAAGTTTTATCTCAGTGCAGGACTTGATTGCCGTCCCGTCAATAATCTTAGTATCTTGTTTGCCCCGGCTACGTATAAACTCGTTTACGCGTACTTCGGGGATGGTGATAGTATTCGAAATGTGGATGTTACCAATTATGGTATTAAGCCCGGACAGCAATTGTTGAGTGAGTTCGGAAGTCTCTTGCGGGTTAATTGGAAATGGACTCCGTATAGAGAATTAGCTATTGATACGGAATTTTACATTTATACCAATTATCACTCCGTGGAGATTGATTGGGAGATAAATACGGAATTTATGATTACACGGTTCCTTAGTGTAAGACTAATGTTGCATCCGCGCTTTGACTCTGATTATATTGCTAAAGGAGACACAAAACCGAAAGTACAGTTCAAAGAACTGCTTTCTATTGGGTTCTCGCATAAGTTCCGTTGATTGTGACTTAAAACTCTCCCATCTCGCCTACTAAGTTTTCCCAGCGGGCTATCGCGTCTGAGCCGTATTTCCATATATTGGCACGTATCTTGCTCATCGCGACTTCTTCGCCTATATGGCTCTTGGAGTAGAATTTGTCGGCGTAGCATATGATACGCTCTTCAAGAGAAATCGGTAAATAGTCTTGTACAGGAATAGGCAAATCCTCGCGTATCACTTGTTCCATAGTGATGCCGCTGCCCGTATGTCGTTCGGCTACTAATGCATGGCGGTCAAGACCCTCACTTCGCAGCAACTCTGCACCTAAAAAACCGTGCTCGATATAGTGATGGGGACCTACGCAGTATATCTTCGGAGCATTGCAATAGATGATGCCTATGTCATGAAGCATTGCAGCTTCGGATACAAAATCACGGTCAACGGACCATTCCGCATGTTGGTCTATGATACGCAATGCGCGATCACGGACTTGCTCCGAATGCGTAATTAAAATATGTCTCAATTCCGGAGAGGCACTGTAGTATTTGTCAATGATGGAATATACGTCTATCATGCAAATGCGTCATAAGAGGGGCCGTCTATGCGTTCAAAGTCCTTCGGGTCTTTGCCCCATTCATTGATTAGGCCGTTCAGGGCGTCACGCACATTCATGCGGCGTTTGTTGGGTAATTGCAATTCGCGTACAGCTATATATTCGTCATTGCAGGGGATGAAAAGCATCTTGTCGTACCATGAGATAAGGGGCTTGCCTATTTCCGTGTTCTCACTGCGTTTAATGCCTGTCAAACTGGCTGCAAAAATCTTCACACGACGTACGCTTCCGTCTTCAAAATCAAGGTCGCACCAGGCGCCGGGGTAGGGACTTAAGCCGCGTACAAAATTATGCACTTCTTCCGCGCTGCGATGAAAGTCTATCTCGCAGTCTTCTTTGAATATCTTTGGAGCTGGCTTCAAATCGGCCAAGTCCGGCTGAGGAACGGTGGGAACGGGCTTCCCTTCGAGGTCGCATTCTTCTATCAGACGGACGGTCTTTAGTACCATTTCTTTGCTCAATTCCATCAGACGGTCATGAACAGAACCCGCATCTTCATCGTCACCGATAGCAATCCGTTCCTGAAGAATCATGTTACCCGTATCTATCTCATGCTTCAGCATGAAGGTCGTTAAACCGGTCTCTTTCTCTCCGTTCATTACGGCTCTATTGATAGGGGCTGCACCGCGATATTGGGGGAGAAGCGAACCGTGTACATTGAATGTGCCTAAGCGGGGCATGGCCCATACAACTTCCGGCAGCATCCTAAATGCCGTAACTATCTGCAAATCTGCCTTATAGCTCCTTAATTCCTCTATGAATGACTCGTCTTTCAGCTTCTCCGGCTGCAGAACCGGTATATTATGTGCCAGCGCATATTGCTTCACCGGAGAATACTGTATCTGGTGTCCGCGACCTGCTGGCTTATCCGGCATCGTCACCACTGCAACCACATCGTAACCCTTACCTATCAACGCGTCCAAGCCTGCAACCGCAAACTCCGGCGTGCCCATATATACTATTCTCAATTTGCTTGCCCCCATAAAAGTTTATCCTTTAGCGATTGCAAAAAACTGTTTTCACCTATCTGTACCAACTTAATCGTGTAATCGGCTTTCTTGATATGAAGTGTTATATCGTGCGACATTACTTGGCTGCGGCCGTCAACACTGATTAGATAACTGCCTGTGCGGCTTTTAACAATCAAGTCCATCTCCCAGTCGTCCGGAACTACTAACGGACGTACATTTAGACTATGTGTCGCTATCGGAGACAATATGATTCCGCGGGCTTGAGGAACCATCAACGGACCGCCGATACTCAGATTGTAGGCGGTCGAACCCGTCGGAGTCGCAAACAACAAACCGTCGGCCTCGTATTTGTGAAGCAACTCATTGTTCACGCGGGTCTCTATGGTTATCATTGAACTCAAACCGTACTTCATCACTGCTACCTCGTTCAGAGCATAGGGAGCCATTATCAAATCGTTACGACTCGTCTCTACGTGCAATAAGGTCCGCTGTTCTATCGTGTAGCGACCGCGTATCAACTGGTCCATAATCATATCGACGTTCTTCGTCTGTACGTCGGCAAGGAAACCCAAACGGCCGCAGTTGATGCCTAATATCGGTATATTGCTGCGCCCTATCTCGGCGGCTGTCGTTAAAAACGTTCCGTCACCACCTACCGACAAAGCAAAGTCTATCGGCTCATCGGCCTCCTTAAAGGGCTTGTAGTCACGGAGATTTAATTCCTGACGCAACTCCTGAGATAACACAACATCAACACCACGTAACTGCATGAACTCCAACAGGTGACTCACCTCGCTGAGCGTGCTGCCCTTCATCGCATTTCCGAATATAGCTATTGTCATACTAATCCAATTTGACTGCAAAGGTACTACAAAAAATATACATACGCAAATATTTGGTGTGTTTTTTCGCCAAATAAAATGAAAATACGCATATTTTCTTGCACATTCCAAAAAAATGTATTATCTTTGCAGTTGCAAATAAAAATGTACCATTATAGTTTTTTTTAAAAAGTTGCGCCCGACACGGATTAGGGATTTTGTTATGAGAAAACTATTTACATTATTCGTGGCAGCTCTCTGCTGCGCAAGTATCTCTGCCGAAATCATCAACGGCACATCCGGT
>CAMOJP010000019.1 GCA_946617165.1 uncultured Bacteroidales bacterium | reverse complement strand
TACCATCGACACGAATCGGTTGAGTAACAGCGAGAAGTAGAATGTAGATACGGAGCAGTTAGGGTGAAGTTACGATGGTCTTAGCCTAATAACTAACGTATATCAAACGAATAACTAACGAATAACCAACGAATAACCAACACTAAATAGATGAATAGATGATAGATGATAGATGAACTTTTTTTAGTTAATCGAAAACCCATGCGGCACGCTTAAGCTTAGGCTTGCACGACTACGGGCTTCGTCGGAAGTGGCTTGTTGCGACTAACAATACACGTTTTGTGTAAAGCAACCGCACTTCTTAGCCTTAAGGGCACGATCTGGAGGTTGCCTCCTCTTCCCACAGATTAAAAATCTGCGGGAGCCCTAAAAAAGGGACCGCTTGCTCTACGCTTCCCCAATAATTAGAAATGTTTTGGGGACCCCGGATGTCGAGGCGGCGAACAGTCTCGCGAGTTCTTGATGCGGAAAAAGGCGAGCGAAGGTCATCGAACGGGCTGAGCGAGTAAAATATGATGAAAGAGCAAAGCTGAGGGGATGTAAAAGAGGAGAGGAGATGTGAGAAAGGAGAAAATAATAAAAATCTTTCTTTTTCCAAAAAAAACTTGCCCATGTCAGCATTTTGTAGTAATTTTGCCGGCGAAATGAAAATTGGCGTTTTTGATAGCGGTTATGGCGGGTTGACGATATTGGAGAAGATACGTCAGCAATTACCTGAATACGATTACTTGTATTTAGGCGATAATGCTCGTGCGCCGTACGGGACGCGTTCGTTTGAAGTGATATATGAATATACGCTTCAGGCTGTCAAATGGCTTCAAGCGCAAGGTTGCCGGCTGATTATTTTGGCGTGCAACACGGCTTCGGCAAAGGCATTGCGGACTATTCAGCAACATGATATCGACCCGGCTAAAGTGCGCGTGTTGGGCGTTATTCGTCCTACGGTGGAGCATGTGATTGCTGAAGGAGCGAAGCATATCGGCATTATGGCTACTCCTGGGACGGTGTCTTCCAACTCGTATGTGATGGAGTTAGAGAATCTCAAAAGCAGTTCTTTGGTTATTTCGCAGGTGGCCTGTCCGATGTGGGTGCCGCTGATTGAAGCGGGCGAACATAACAGCGACGGAGCCGATTATTTCGTCAAGAAATATATAAGCGAGTTGGTGCAGAAAGACGCTCAATTAGACACCATCATATTGGGTTGCACGCACTATCCGCTTTTGCTGCCGAAGATATCGGCTGAAGTAGCGCAGCGGTTTAGCGATTGTAAGGTAGTTTGTCAGGGGGATATAGTCGCTGCATCGCTGAAGGATTATCTGGGTAGGCATCCGGAAATAGCATGCGACCTATCGCACGGCGGGACATGCCAATACATAACAACAGAGTCCGCGGCTAAATTCCGGGACTCTGCTTCTATCTTCCTCAGCGAGCCGATTACGGCTTCGCATATTGAGTTTTAAACCATTTGTCCGATATTCCAAGTAAAGGCTTTGACGCCGATTTCGGGATTACGTAAGTCGAGCTTACGTACGGATTCCAATAGTGTCTCCACTTGACTATCTTCGACGACGGTTAGCACGGCGGAGTTCATCTCAGGCCAAGCGTGCGTGCCGCGACGCGGTTCTCCTCCGTTGGTTCCACGCCCTTGTACTTGTTCAAAGAAAGTAAATCCTTTGATATCCAACACATCAAGCATATACTCTACCCTGGCGGTATTGGCTTGGTTGAAAATTATCATTACACAAGTCATTTTTTGTCCTCCTTTTTCACTTTAATATCCATAAAAATAAACTTTTTGCGGAGTGCCTCTTTTTTATCACGGTCGCCGTGACGGGACATCACTCCGTATAATACAGGTACTACATATAGTGTGAGGAATGTAGATACCGTCAGACCTCCAATGACGACGATACCCAACGGTTGCCACATCTCTGCACCTTCACCGGACGAAACGGCCATAGGTATCATACCAAGTATAGTGGTGAACGCCGTCATCAATACAGGACGTATACGGCTTCTACCGGACATCTGGATAGCCTGGTTGAGTTCATATCCGCGTTCACGCATGAGGTTGATATAATCGACAAGGACAATACCGTTCTTCACAACGATACCGACCAAGAGTACCAGACCAAGCGCTCCAATCATATCGAGGCTTCGTCCTGTTATCCACAATGCGATAATCACGCCGGAGAGCGCAAACGGAATGGTGAACATAATGATTCCTGGCATACGAAGACTCTCGAATTGCGATGCCATAACGATATATACGAGCAAGATAATCATTGCGGCAAGGAGTATCATATCCCGGAAGGTATCCTGTTGTGTCTCGTAGTTACCGCCGATATGTGTGCTATATCCTACGGGGAGGTCTAATTGCGGCACGACTTCGGTCTCTATGGCTTTAGCAAGTTCACCCAACGTGGTATTGTAAGGCGTTGCCTTAACCGTTACGATACGCTGTCTCGCTTTACGTTCAATGGTAGGCGGTGCCCAATATTCTCCGACAGTAGCTACCTCAGACAGTTTGACGGTCTTACCGGTAGCAGTAGGAATAGAGAGATTAAGCACGTCGGATATGGAATTACGGTCTTCTTCCTCAAGGCGTACGACGATATCATACTCAGAGCCATCGTCTTTGAGGTATCCGCAAGCCATTCCTGCTACGCGGTTACGCAAGTAGGTAGAGATAGTGGCTGAACTCAGGCCAAGGCGAGACGCTTTCTCTTTATCGACCGTAATCTTAATATCAGGACGGTCGTCTTCACGACTGATATTCACATCGCGGCTACCCGGCAGCGCAGAAATGAGTTGGCGGCATTGCTCTGCCAACCGGCTGGTTATATCGAAATCGTAACCATAAATTTCCAGATCAACGGTATTACCGTTTCCTCCGGGTCCTCCGGAAGATATGTTACATTGGAATTCGTTTATCTCGGGATAGGTAGCCATCTCTTTACGCAGTATCTCCGCGATGGTCCAGATATCTCTGTCTCGTTCCCATTTCTTAGGCAGACGTACGGTCATAGCAATCTTATTGTTCATCGTTGAGGAAAAGAGTGCGGCGATGGAGGCGTCATCATTCGACCCTGCCGAGGTGTTAATGAGCTGTATCTCCGGCACTAATTCCACGAATCTTGCCTCGAGTCTGCGCGCCGTCTTCAGGGTTTCCTCAATACGTGTTCCGCGCTGGAGTTTAACGGTAACGGAGAGTCGCCCGTTATCTTGCTGCTGCATAAAGTCCGTACCAATCTTCCCCATAAACATCGGTGTTAGTGAAGCGGCAAAGAATGCGAACAAGATGAACAGCGTTATTGCTTTGTGTTTCAAGCACCATCCGAGAGATTTAGCGTAGTACTCGTCAATAATATCGAGCATTCTCACGACAGTGCGGTCGTACAAGGACTTTTTATCCGCCTCATCGTCAACCAAGTCTCCGTTTTCGTCCACATGCACTTTTTTCGCTTTGAGCAGTTTGGAGCAGAGCATCGGTGTCAGTGAGATAGCGACAGCCGTAGATGTACAGCAAACGACCGTTACAATCCAACCAAGTTCGTGGAACATAATACCCGCCATTCCGTTAAGCATTGTGAGCGGTACAAACACGGCAACGAGTACGAGTGTAGTTGCGATAACAGAAACCCAGACCTCGTTAGTGGCGTAGATAGCCGCATCGTGGGGGTCTTCACCTCGTTCTACGTGACGTGTTATATTCTCGAGCACGACAATAGCATCATCGACGACCATACCGATTGCGATAGTTAGCGAACAGAGCGAGATGATGTTCAAGCTGGAGTCTGCTACGCCCAAGTAGATAAACGCTACAATCAAGGCAATAGGAATGGTGATACCGATAATCAATGTAGCGCGCCATTTACCGAGGAAGAAGAGAACGACAAGTACGACGAACAAAAGAGCATAGAGAACAGACTCTTCCAATGAGTTAATAGAGTTTTGGATATTCTCTGAGGAGTCGTAGATTTTCTCTATCTTCACATCAGTAGGCAGCTGTTTCTGTATTTGCGCCAGTTCTTTGCGCACGTCCCGGCAGACCTGTACGGTATTGGCCCCTGTCTGTTTGGCGATAATAAGACGCACGGCTTCCCGTCCGTTGGTTTTCTCGTCCAGTGAGAGGTCTTTGATAGTATCTTTGATAGTAGCGATATCACGAATAAAGACCTGCTGTCCCTGTGGTGTCATAGCGACCATCAGATTGGCTATTTCGGAAGACTCGATATACTCTGAGCGAACCTGCATCTGGTACTGTTCTTGGGGCATCTTGATGGTGCCGGATGAGAGGTTGAGGTTATTAGCAGAGACGACTTGCCCGACTTGCTCAAGGGTAATACCATAGGCATCGAGTTTCTCCTGGTCAATATTGACATAGACATATCGATCGGGTGCGCCGGAAAGGGAGATATTACCGATTCCGTCAATATGGTTGAGTTGCGGTACTACTTCATCGTTCAGGATTTTATCAAGTCCTGCGTACGTCTCATCAGCCGTAATCGAATACTGGCAGATAGGCATAGACGAAGTTGAGAGTTTAAAGATAACCGGTTTGGCGCAGTTATCGGGCAGGTTATTGGCAGCCATATCGACGAACGATCGTACGTCGTTTACGGCTTCGTCCATGTTACTTCCCCACTCCAGTTCAAGTGTTACGACGGAGATATTATCCTTTGATTGTGAGGTGATATGTTTCAAGTGGTCCACCGATGTCAAGGCATTCTCCATAATCTTGGTGACATTTGTTTCCATTTCGGAAGCAGAGGCACCGGGATAGGTTGTCATGACTGTTATATAAGGCGGATCCATTTCCGGGAACTGGTCAACCGGGAGCTTAATGAAGCTGTACACACCGATTACGATAACCGCAACGAAGATTAGTACGGTCGTTACCGGTTTTTCAATAGCTGATTTGTAGATTGACATAGAGTTATTTAGTCATAAGTCAAAAGTCGAAAGTCAAAAGCAAAGTTTGAATCGACAGATGACAGTTACACATTATATTTTTTATATTTGAAGGTTTCGACTATCGACTTTCGACTACGTTAATCTTGACGCCATCGACGAGTTTATGCTGTCCAGTAGTAACGACAGCCACTCCTTCAACGATTTCAGGTGCGATGATTTCAATATTCTGGTCAAACCGCTGCCCGAGTTCTACCGATACGCGTTTGGCGTATCCGTTATCATTAATAAAGACGTAGCGGTCATTAGCTCCTACGAGTTTCTCCACCGCCTGGTAGGGTATAATCAAGGCGTTCGCTTTACCAAGCCCGATAGTGGTTGTGACGTACATACCCGGTCGCAAGAGGTTTTTGGTGTTAGGTATAACGATTTTGCACTGGAAAGTGTGGGTTGCCGGATCAATAGTAGGATATACTATTTCCACCGTAGCGGGGAACACTTTGTCGGGATAGATTTCAGTAGTAAGCGTCAGTTTCATTCCCTCTTTGAATTTGGGGAAGTAGGTTTCAGGAATAGCGACAAGTGCTTTAAGTTTATCTATTTGTGTAAGTACCAGTATAGGCTGTCCGCTATAGAGTTCTCCGTCCTCATAGTTTTTAGCGGAGATTACTCCTGCAAAAGGAGCCTTTACGTAGGTGTTTGTTTCAAGGAATTCGAGTTGTTCCTTGGTGGAGTTGTACTGCGTGACGATTTGGTCGTATTGCTGTTGTGTAGCCGAACCTGACCTCAGGAGCTGGGTGATACGGTTTTTCTCGACCTCCAGGTTCGCCATAGAGATTTTGGTTGTTTTGTACTGTGTTTGGTCCATTCGGACAAGATTATCTCCTTGTTTCACCTTATTTCCCACCTCTCGGTATATATGTTCAATTTTACCTGTGAGTGAAGGCGCTACGTTTTGTGTGAGATATCCTTGCAAGTTCGTAGAGACGGAAATCTCGCGTTCTATTTCTTGCGGTTGGAGGACGGTAACACGCACTTGTTCAACCCGTTCTTGTTCAACGGTTGTTGTTTCTGTTTTCTTACCGCAACTGATCATCAAGAGTGCGGCAGAGAGATAGATGATTGTTTTCTTCATATCCGGTTATAATTAAATTTCGTTATTATTTATTGAGGAACTCCTCTAAATCAGACTGTGCCGTAATAAGAGTGAGCATTGCTTGTACATAAGTTGATTGGGCGTTGATGAGGTCGTTGGAGGCGTTAGTGAGTTCCAAGTTGGAAGCGGCTCCCCATTTAAATTTCTCTGTTGCGGAGTTGAACACACGCTGTGTGACCTCTATATTTTCTTTTTCGTTTATATAAGTCTCATATGCGTTAGAGAGGTTAAAACGCAGTTGTCGGTATTGTATAGCGAGGTTGTCGGTTGTTTCCGAGAGGGTGTTTTTTGCTTCTTCATATGCAATTTTCTTCTCTACGACCCCGGCAGCTCTTTTACCGGAAGACCAAAGTGGCATAGCCACGCGCACTTGGACGGTATTAGGAGGTGTCATACGCATTCCTCCGTCTCCATAGTACTTCTGGTTCGAATAGTTATAGGCGAGGCTAAGTGTCGGTCCGTAAGCCCATCCTGCCATATGCACGTTACGTTTAGCGAGTTCGGTGGACTTAGCGACCTGTTGGTACGTAAGGTTATTTCGTACATCGAAGTCCTCCCCCAAGAGCGTGAGTACGCGTTCCGGCGAGAGGATTTCGTCTAAATCTTCAGTCAGCGTCAATTCGGTCTCGACAGGCACGTCCAAAAGGACTTTAAGACTATTGGTAGCCAGTTCGATATTCCGCTTTTGTGTATTGATGTTATTCTTTAATGTATTAACGCGCACGCGAATCTGGTCCGCTGTTGTTTGCTCGGCAGCTCCAGCATCTACGGAGTTCTGCGTAATCTGCTCCAAGTGCTGTATATTCATCAAACTGGAATCGAGAAGGTTTGATATGCTCTGTAGTGCCAAGACGGAAACATAACTGTTCATGACGCTGCTTCGCAATTCGTTCTCTGATTGCTCGAGCGCTATTTTCTTCATATCGATAGCGATATTGTTGAGCAGTGCCCCGATGACGCCTTGTGCGTTGATACCGACAGAAGCGGTGACACCGAGTGCGCCGACATTAGGCATATTGATATTCACTTTGTTTCCCATCATAGTCATCTCTGCAGTATATCCGCAGTAGTTACTGTAGGTGTATGTTCCGTCAGCTTGCGGCAACATCGCAGCAATAGTCTGCCATCGTTGAGCATAAGCTTCCTGTACAGCGAGAGAAGCGTTTTTGAGGCTACGGTTTTGCTTGATAGCGTAATCCTGCGCTTCTTCAAGGTTTAGGCTAAGCGCCTCCGGGGGGTTCTGGTTGGTGTCACGCGATCCGTGTGTAGCCGCCATGACATGGTCTTCCGCGCTCATAGGCAAAACGCTTATGACGGCGAGTGTGAGTAATGTTACAATCTTCTTCATATCTTTATTTTATAACTATTGATACAATTCAAGTCCCTCCTTGCTAAGTATACCTCTAACAAAGATATCGAGTGCGGTATGGCTGAGCAGATGCATATTCAGTCCTTGTGCTTCTATTTTCTCGAGGTCTCTAACGGCATCGCTATGGATTTTAGCAAAGAAGGTAGCAGTCAGTTCGACGTTCAGGTTATCCCTCACGAGTCCTTGTTTTTGCCCGAGCAAGAGGTAGTCTTTGATATAGTTCTTCTGCACTTGGAAACATTCTTCCTGGAATTGCGCGAACTGCCGAGGATAGTATTTCTTGAGGTCAAAGACCAATTGGGGTACTCTTCTAACGTCGTTTTTCTCAGCCTCCTGGTGTTTAAGGAACTTAGCGACTAATTGTTTAAAGTCATTGAGTTTGAGCAAGTCGTCCATTTTTGTGGATATATACTCCACATTCGCATGCAGCAGTTGTGCGACGAGTTCGTCTTTAGAAGGGAAATAGACGTAGAATGTTTTTTTGGATATTCCCAATTCGTGGCATATATCGTCAATAGAGACACTACGAATACCCAGTCGAAAGAACATCTCTCCCGCCGTTTTGATAATCAATTGTTTTTGCTGTTCAATCATACTCTTTTTTCAAAAAAGCGTGCAAAGATAGCAGATAAAATCGGAATACGCAAGAGACGAGGAAACTTTTTCCACTTTTAAAGTTTCCTATTTACTTTTTGCAAAGTTGAAGTTGCAAAATCAGAAGCGGACCAAGATATAGAAGTTAGCCTTCCAGTCCCATGTCATAAGCGACATATCGATATACGGATTATACTTCTCGTCTATTTCTTTGTCCGCCTCGAATAGTGTATCGTACGCACGGAATCGGATGTTATTGACAACAGCGGAGGCAGCGAGTGCAAATCTGTCATTGATATTCCATACGACAGCCGCTTTAACGAGACCTGAGACATAAACGGGGAATTTAGGTTTGATTTTCCGGCTGAAGATGAGGTTAAATCCCATTTTCTCTGCGTCGGTAATCATTCTGGTATCTCCGGTCTGTATCATTCTGTTGAAGAAGACGAGCAATGGCGCCGCCGAGATATGGAGTAGTAGTTTTCCTTTGTTAGGAGTATAGTTATAGCCATATCCCACTCCGAGAGCCGCTTGATAGAGTTCCATACTTCTCATTCCACCTGCCAACACCATATAGCTGTTTTTTTGGAACTCCATATCGGTATAGAGGAAATCTACATAAGCGAGGACAGAACCGGCAGATTTTTTTTGGATATAGGACTGATTGAACGCAGCAGGCATAGAAAACTTCTTGCGGTTGAAGGCGAAGTAAGCAGAGAGGAAGAATGTAGTCACTCCAATATCTCCAGCATTGATATTCGTTTTGCCTTCTATGCTTGAAGCGTCGATATACCCATTGGCGTAGAATGTTTTTCGTCTTAGTATCTCAAGTCCAAAGGCGTTTTGGTTAATAGCGAGATTGAAGTTCGAGTATCCTTTGAACAGGTCGAGGGCATATCCCGCCTGGATGTTACGGAATCCGAGCACGAGTCCGATTTTAGGTGTGACGTTGGAGTTGAAATGACAATTAATATTCTCGTAGTAGGGCACATTTTTTCCGGTAAGGATAGTGTGCACACTTCCTGCTTCTCCGTTAAGAGCCAATCGGAAGCGGTATTTAGGCAGCGCGATATAGTTCGTATCGACTCCCCTCATAAACCACTCATCAGCAAAGCGTCCGACTTTTTGGAAGAAGATTTTGGCTTTTTTAGGCTTCACGGAGTCAGTAGCGAGAGAGTCTGTTTCTATCGTGAGCGGAGCGAGTGTTTCTTTTTTTTTGATTTTCGCTTCTATTCCGACAGAGAAGCAGAGCACTATTAGCAATAGTATCGCCTTACGCATAAGAGAGGACATATTATTTCAGGCTGCAAAGGTACAACATTTTTATGATATGTGCAAAAAAAGAACTCTTTTTTCTTATATATTTTCTTGTATATATGGAAAAAAAGCAGTACTTTTGCAGCGTGAAAGAGTAAGCGGAGTTCATTCTCTGCGTGTTTTTTATGCGCCTTGACCCGTATATCTATATATTACACCATCGCCGCAAGGCGTGGCATCGTTCTGTTCGCAGTCAAGCGGAGAGTTATATTCCGTTTTACAAGCGGAATTTAGCGGTGGCTTTCCCCGTGATGCTGACTCAGTTAGGCGCGGCATTAGTAGGTTTGATAGATACGATAATGGTGGGTCACTACAGCACGACAGACCTTGCGGCAGTGAGTTTTGCGAACGGCATATTCTTCACGTTTATGGTGTTTTCGATGGGTGCAGTGATGGCCGTGACTCCGTTAGTAGGTCAAGCGTTTGTGCGAAATGAAGAGCGCCGCGTTGCGTCGCTGTTGCTGAACGGTCTGTGGTCCACGTTACTGATAGGCGGATTGACCTGTGTAGTGCTGATAGGCTGCGTGCCTCTAATGAGCCTGATGGGTCAAGACCCGAGTGTAGTAACAGCCGCCCGTCCGTATCTGATTACGCGTATCATAGGCATGCTGCCTTTTCTGCTGTTTTGTTTGGAGAAGCAGTTTATGGAAGGTTTGGGGAACACCGTTGTAGCGATGATAGTGACATTCGGCGTGAACATTGTGAATGTGCTGCTGAACTGGGTGTTTATATTCGGTCACTGTGGGAGTCCATCTATGGGTGCAACGGGTGCAGGATTGGCGAGTATGATAGCCTGTGTGATGATGCCGATTGTGTTTTTTGCCGTGATTATGAGTCGTTCGGAATGGATCAAGTATATCCGGTTATGCAAGGCAGAGTTATCCGACCGCAAGACCGTGAGAGAGTTACTGCAATTAGGCACTCCGATTGGTCTTCAGACGACGATGGAGACGGTGCTATTCACGCTATCATTCATTATGGTAGGCTGGATAAGCAAAGAGGCGTTGGCGGCACATCAAGTGACGAACCAAGTAGCGGATTTTGCTTTTATGCTATCCCTCGGAATCGGTTCTGCGACCACGATACGGGTATCTCACCAATATGGTTTGGGCGACAAGCGCGCCACCCGTATGGCCGCCAATGCGAGTATTCATCTGATATTAGTGATGAACACGATAGGCGCCGGTATTATGATTGGTTTGCGCCACTACATACCCTATTTGTTCACAGAAGACTCGGAAGTGATTGAAATGGTGTCCCAGTTGCTTGTCTATGCGGGTTTATTCCAATATGCGGACGGTCTTCAATGTGTAGGTGCCGGCATGCTTCGCGGTATCACCGATGTGAAAGTGCCGATGTGGATAACCGTGATTTCGTATGTAGTAATCGCCTTGCCGTTAGGTTATGCGCTTATGTTCCCTGCGGGATTCGGCGTTAGTGGGATGTGGATTAGTTTTGTAGTAGCGCTGACGATAGCAGCTGTGGCCTTCCACGTACGATTCAGGCAGCAGATAGTAGGAAGTAGAAAGACAAAAGATATATGAATGAGATTTTGATTATTGGTTCCGGTCCAGCCGGATATACAGCTGCTATATATGCAGCCCGTGCGAACCATCAGCCTGTGCTGATAGAAGGTCCTCAGTTAGGTGGTCAGTTAACCACGACGACGGAAGTGGAGAATTTTCCGGGTTATCCGGATGGCGTTGAGCCGTTTCAGATGATGGACGATTTGCGTCGTCAGGCTGAACGTTTCGGAACGCGTTTTGTATCGGGCGTAGTAACCAAAGTGGACTTCAGCCAAAAGCCGTACAAGGTGTGGGTAGAAGACACGGAGTTATACGAGTCTAATGCCGTTATTATAGCGACGGGTGCGAGTGCGAAATATCTTGGTTTGCCATCCGAAGAGACATTCCGCGGCCGGGGTGTGAGTGCCTGTGCGACCTGCGACGGTTTCTTTTACAGGAAGAAGACAGTAGCCGTAGTAGGCGGTGGCGACACGGCGTGCGAAGAAGCCATGTATCTTGCGGGTTTATGCGAGAAGGTATATCTGATAGTCCGCAAGAATTATTTGCGCGCGTCTGAGATTATGCAGCAGCGCGTTCTGAACAACCCGAAGATTGAGGTGCTATTCGAGCATAACACACTGCAATTGACAGGAACGGACAAGGTAGAAGGAGCAGACTTGATTTACCGTAAGGGGGAAGCAGACGAAGCGGTTAAACATATCGCAATAGACGGGTTCTTCCTTGCTATCGGTCACCACCCGAACACCCAGCTGTTTGCGGAGTTCTTAGCCCGTAATGAGGAAGGCTATTTGCTCACTGAAGGTGTAAGTCAGCAATGCCTGAGATCAGACAAATCAATCGCCCACGGCATATTTGCTGCAGGCGACTGTTGCGATCCTCATTACCGTCAAGCGATAGTAGCAGCCGGTTCCGGTTGCAAAGCCGCTATCGATGCGGACAAGTATCTCAAGACGTTATAAGAAGAGGACGATAAGTAATTGTCCGGTCAGTACTCTAAGGAACATAGTAAACGGATACACCGTTGAATAAGCCACAGCAGCGCGGTCGTTAAGAGACGACTGCGCTGTTGCATAAGCGAGTGCCGGCGGGTCCGTTGTAGAGCCTGCAATCAGTCCCATGAGCGAGAAATAGTCCAACTTACCCCATTTGCGTGCACAGAAGCCGATAAGCAACAAGGGCAGCAGCGTGATGATAATACCATATCCAATCCAAATATATCCTCCGTCCAAGAGCGTCGGAACGAATGTTTTTCCTGCGCCGAAACCAACAGCAGCGAGGAAGAGCGAAATACCTATTTCGCGAATCATCAGATTGGCGGAAGTGGTGGTATAAGTGACGAGGTGATACCTTGTGCCGAAAGCTCCGATGAGGATAGCAACGATAAGCGTACCTCCGGCAATCCCGAGTTTAAAGGGATGTGACAGGCCCGGCAGCATTATCGGCAGGGCACCAAGACTAACCCCCAAGACAATTCCGAAGAAGATCGAAGCGAGATTAGGAGCATCGAGTTTTTTGGTGTTGTTACCGAAGGATGCAGCCATTTTCTCCACCGCCTCTTTTTCGCCGACGACAGTGAGCCGGTCTCCAAGTTGCAGAATAAAGTCCGGTGTAGCGAGGAGTTCAATACCGGCTCGTCTGATACGGGTGATGGTAATATTGAACGCTTCCCGCACCTTGAGGTCGCTGATTTTCTTACCATTCAGTTTGGGTTTAGTGACCACGATGTGCTGGTTAACGAGGTGTATATTCTTTTCTTTTTCTTCCCATTGTATTGCTATTTCTTGTCCCAAGAGTTTGACCGTTTTTTCGTTGACAGATTCAGTAACTATTCGCACTTTATCCCCGACATGCAGGACAGTATCGGCATCGGGCATATATTCATTGCCGTTAACGTCCAGGATGCGGCTAACGAGCAATGTGACGTGTGTTAAGAGTGACAAGTCTCTGACGCGTATCCCCTCCACCTGCGGGTTTGTGAGTTCCAAGTCGTAATGTTCGACTTGTTTCTCTTCGCCTTTCTCAGCGTGTACCCGCTCTTCCTCTTTATCTAATTTTATATTGAAAAAGAGTTTTATCAGCATCATTGACACGAGTATTCCCACGACACCCAACGGATAAGCCATCGCATATCCGCTTGCAATATTCGGGTTGGAAGTTCCCATCACGTCCTGATAAGCCTGCTCTGCAGCACCGAGACCCGGTGTATTGGTAACAGCTCCGAAAAGTACACCTGTCATGGTAGCCATGTCTTCTCCGCTAAGCCAATGGATAGCCCATGCAATAATGCAGCCTAAAATAACGATAGCCGCAGACATGATATTGAGTTTAAGCCCTCCTTTTCCGAAGGAAGAGAAGAAACCCGGTCCTACTTGCAGTCCGATGGAATAGACAAAAAGTATCAGTCCCAAATCTTTAGCGAAACTTTCGACTATAGGGTCGAGCGTCATACCGAAGTGACTGCATGCAATTGCGCAGAACAATATCCACGTGATACCTAAAGTGATGCCTTTAATTTTGAGTTTCTCTGCGAGAAAAATTCCGACTCCGATAGCCATCGCCAAGACGAAGATAGAGTGCGCTATTCCCGAGCCGAAAAATAATTCGTGTAACCAATTCATTATGCTATAATTTGAAAGTTGGTGCAAAAGTAGTGTTTTTTTGCTGAATGCACAAATTATTTGCCTTTTTACGTAATTTTTGCAATTCAGGTTTTACATTTTTCACAAAAAGGCTGTTGTATTGCATATTTCGTTCAAAAATATTTGGAGGGTTAGTCAAAAAGCAGTACTTTTGCACCGTGTTTTTCATGGTATTAGATTTTAAGGTTAAGTAAAGATTGGGTTGTCGTGAGACAATCCTTCTTTTTTTTTGTAAAAAATTTGCCTAATTCATTTTTTTGTATTACTTTTGCAGCCTAATTTGCGTAGTATGGACTTTACGAGTTTATATTTTTTAGGAATAGGCGGCATAGGCATGAGTGCTCTTGCCCGTTATTTTCATGCCAAGGGCTATAGTGTAGCGGGTTATGACCGTACTGTTTCCGCTCTGACTCGCGAATTAGAATCGGAGGGTATCTCTATCGTTTATGGTGACGACCACGTTTGTTTAGGAAAGACCGAGTTGGAACTCAAGAGCGAAAGCACGTTGGTTGTTCGGACTCCGGCCGTTCCTGAAGACAATGCTATATTTATTTATCTGCGTGAGCATGGTTTTAGGATATTAAAGCGCTCGGAGGTATTGGGCTTAGTGACCCGTCAGGAGCGCGCGTTATGCGTAGCCGGTACTCACGGCAAGACGACGACAAGTACTATTTTAGCTCATCTGTTGCATGAGTCGCATATAGGCAGCAATGCTTTTTTAGGCGGTATAAGCAATAATTTCAAGTCCAACCTGCTGTTAGACGCGAAGAGCGACTTGGTGGTAGTAGAGGCCGACGAGTACGACCGTTCGTTCCATCATTTAAGTCCGTATATGTCAGTGATTACAAGCATAGACCCTGACCATTTGGATATATATGGTACAAAAGATGCCTACCAGGAGGGATTCAATGTCTATGCAAGTTTGGTATCCAATACCATCGTACTCAAGCAGGGTTATCGTTTGGACCACACGCGTTTGCGAGCCAAAGTATATACTTACAGCGGCGAATGGACATCGGAGACTCGTCCTGACTTCTACGCAACAAATATAGTAGTCAATGATGGTCAGATTACGTTTGACATGGTAGGTCCGAAGGTAAATGGTTCGGATTTGTCTGTCAACGGTCTGACGTTAGGTGTGCCGGTGTGGGTAAATATTGAAAACAGCGTTGCAGCGATGGCTATAGCTCGTTTGAACGGAGTGACAGAGGATGAGCTACGTCGCGGTTTAGCATCCTATTCGGGAGTGTATCGCCGTTTTAATATTCACGTGAACACCCCCCGAATAGCCTATGTAGATGACTACGCTCATCACCCGACGGAGTTGGCAGCATCCATTTCCTCAATACGCAAGCTTTACCCGCAGCGTCATATCATAGGCATTTTCCAACCGCATTTATATACCCGGACGCGCGATTTTGCGGAGGAATTCAAGCAAGTACTGAGTAAAGTGGACGAACTGATATTACTGCCTATCTACCCTGCTCGCGAGAAACCGATACCGGGCGTGACGAGTGAACTATTAGGAGGTCATGTAGTGGAGAAAAAGGAGTTGGTAGCCTACCTGCGGGAACGGCTGAACAAACTACATTGTCCGGTAGCCGTGCTGACGTTAGGCGCAGGTGATATAGACCGATTGGTAGATGAGATAAGGAATATGCTTAATGAAATGGAGCGTTAAGAATATATTGATTTGGCTCATGTCTGTAGTAGTTGTCGGCTATTTGGTCGGCATGGGCATTTGGTCCAGCAGGCGCACGAATAATCAATTGTGCTCTGCAATGGAAATAACGATTACGGATGTCGCCCTACGTCAGTACGTGACAGCGGAAGAGATACAACTGATGCTGCAAGGCAAGGGTTTGTACCCTGTCAACAAACCCATATCCGGCATCTCTACACAATCCATTGAAGGCGCTATTCAATCTCATCCGATGGTACGTCGCGCCGAAGTCTATATGACGCAAGCGGGCACCGTCTGTGTACGTTTATCGCAACGGATACCGTTATTACGCATAGTGAGCGGCGATGACAGTTATTTTATTGATTCAGACCGTACCCGAATGCCTATTAGCGAATCAGTGACCACTCCTGTATTGTTGGTGGAGGGTAACGTAGGCGAACGGATGGCACGCGAGGAACTGACCGACTTGGCCCAATGGCTGTATAACAATCGCTACTGGCAAGAGAAGATAGCATCGGTGTTTGTAGTCAATCCGAAGATGGTTTACCTCGTTCAGAAGCCTGACGGAGCCCATCTTATTTTAGGCGAAGTAAGCGGTTTCCGACGCAAGTTGGGCAAACTGCGCACATTATACGATAAGGGGTTTGACCAAATAGGTTGGCAGACCTATCGAGAAATTGATTTGCGCTATACAGGACAAGTAATTGGAAGGAAATAACATGGCGAAAAAGAAACAACAAGCAGCAGAGTTGCCTTTAGTGGCAATTGATTTGGGCAGTAGCGGAATTCGTGC
This sequence comes from uncultured Bacteroidales bacterium, assembly GCA_946617165.1. Classification (GTDB taxonomy): domain Bacteria; phylum Bacteroidota; class Bacteroidia; order Bacteroidales; family Paludibacteraceae; genus Colicola. The sequence continues at coordinate 13,379 of CAMOJP010000019.1, read as the reverse complement.
GATGGCGGCATCACGCATTGGTGCCGACCTGTTGCATATCTTAGCCGTTGAGCAATCAACGAAATTCCCCTGCACGGAGCGCGGCGTTGTTGTTCAGTCATCCAACGCAGGCTTTATGATAGGCGAAGTGCTGAAACTGATGGCTAATCGATTGCAGTTACAGGATCTGCCTACCGCATTTGTTTTATTAGGCGGCCGTTCGATGCAAATAGTACCGGTTTATTCCAAACGGGACCAAGTACATAAGCGCGAGGTTTCCCAACGTCTGTTAGAGGAGATGGAGTCCGAATGCAAGAACAAAATAGAGACTCATAATCCCGGAGTAGCTGTTTTAGGACTTGTACCGGCATATTTCAAATTAGACAACGTAGAGCAAGAGGAAATTCCCCTGCCCGAACAGCGTGCAGAGTTGGTAGAAGCACATTACATAGCTTTTGTTGCACACAAGGAGTTAGAGACCCAGATACAAAAGAGTTTTGACCAGGCAGGCAAGTCTATTGAAAAAGCTTTTGTCCGCCCGGAGGCACTATTATCCGCCTTTGTGGCATCGGATGGCGTAGAGATTCTCCGAGAGGGGTGCGCAGTGTTAGATATGGGAGCTCAGACAACAACCTTGTCTATCTTCAAGGGTACTGAGTATCTATATAATAAGGTAGTTCCTCAAGGCGGCTATCACATCACACGTGTGCTGGAGCAACAAGGTATAAGTCTGGCAACCGCGGAGAAGTTAAAATGCCAGTTTGGTTATGCGTCTCCTGCCCAAGTAGAAAAGAACCTCAAACTCAAAGTGCCGGCAATAGCAGAAGTAGGTGGCGTATGGCATGTAACCAGTGAGGAGTTAGCGCGCACAATTTTTATTAAGTTGGAGGAAATTCTCAAACCTCTAATTGAAGCGCTTAACAGCTACGGTGACCGCATCAAGACACTCTATATAACCGGGGGAGCCTCAATGCTCAACGGGATGCAAGACTACTTACAACAAAAGACGATGCTGCAGGTCATTTACGGCTCACACGACACTCTCGTAGATGCCAATACCGATCCTCAATACTTAGAGCCACGCTACTCCGCTTTAGTAGGTGCACTCATTTTAGGTGCAGATTATCGTGAAGAGCACAAGAATTTACCGGTAAAAGCACCGGGTATATTGGAGAAACTACAGATACAAACGGAAATAATATTTACCTCACAATCATAACGAAATAATTGATACGCATATGAATACAGATGATGAATTATTGCCCTTACCTATCCAAATCCAAGAGGATAGCATAATCAAGGTAATGGGGGTTGGCGGCGGTGGCTGCAATGCCGTAAACTACATGTATCGCCAAGGCATTCATGGAGTTACATTCTTAGTATGCAACACCGACAAACAGGTACTTGAGAAATCTTCCGTACCGGCGAAGTTACAGTTGGGACCCGGTTTAGGCGCCGGAGGTAATCCTGACAAAGCAACAAAGTACGCCGAAGAGAATCGCGACCGCATTCACGATGCATTGGACGATGGCACGCAGATGCTGTTTATTACAGCGGGAATGGGCGGCGGTACCGGCACAGGTGCCAGTCCGATTATTGCAGAAGTAGCACAAGAAATGGATATCCTGACGGTGGGTATTGTAACTATCCCCTTTGCGTTTGAGGGACCGAAAAAGATACGCAAAGCGTTGACCGGCGTTGCTAAGCTTGCGGAGCATGTGGATGCAATCTTAATTATCAATAACGAGAAATTGAAACAGATATACAAAGATTTGGATGCCTTCAATGCCTTCTCGCGCTCCGATGATGTCGTATGTAATGCGGCTAAGTCTATTGCAGAAATAATCACTATTCCGGGTTATATCAACACCGACTTCGCAGATGTCTATAACACGCTTAAGAATGGTAAGGTTGCCATTATGAATGTAGGCGACGCAAGTGGTGAAGAGCGCATTACCAAAGCTATTGACAACGCACTGCGTTCACCATTGGCAAATGCCAGCGATGTTCATGGCGCTCAGCGCATCCTGCTCCAGTTCTACTGCTCCAAGGAGCACCCCATCATCATGAAAGAATTTGATGAGATTAACCGCTTCGTGGAAGAGGTAGGCGATGAAGTCGAAGTACAATGGGGCGTTTCATTAGACGAAGGGCTCGGCGAATCCGTGCGCGTAACCATTATTGCTACCGGATATGCCGTCAGCGATATTCCGTCCCTACAAGACGAGGCTGGCAAAGTGACCGTAGAAGAAGCTATGGATTCCAACTATGCTGACCTCCGCGCAAACAACAAACCCAAAGAGGACGAGAAACCGGCTGAGGTGGACTTGACCAATACTATCAATACCGAACCGGTTAACCCGACACCTCGTACAGTCGGGCAGGAAGACGGCGTGATTGAAATCAGTTTCGAAGACGACGACTTAGCGCCTGCAGATACAAAAGAAGAGACTAAAGAAGAAACATCGCATCGATTTGGATGGATTAGAAGAAAATAACCACTTAATTATATCTCATTATGAAAGAAGAGAGAGAAATGAATTTCTTTGATTTATGCAGAGTATGCTTCGACGGGATATGCCGAGGCGTTATGGCCTGCATACGATTTATTGGTGCCCTTATTCGCCTTACCTACCGTCAATGGTGGGTTGTTCTTATCGTTTTGGCTGCCGTATTGACCTGCGTCAACATTTATACACGCAAGGACAATCGAATATATAAAGTGGATGCAGTCGCTATATTGAACGGTCCGACGGTTGAACTTGCCCAAGAGAAAATTAAAAGGCTTTCTTTATCTGTCAGCCCTAAGATTAACGCTGACCAAAACATGGTGGAACTGTTAGGGCTCCCCTATGACGATGTAAAACATATCAGCCATTTGCAAACGTTTCGTGTGATTGACTGCTTGCACGACTCTGTCGCCGATTATATTGATTATGATCGCAAGTCGTCTCCTTTAGATACGGTTTGTGTACAGATGCCTAACCGTTTGTGCATACAATATCGCACAAAGACCCCGCAAAACACGGAAATCATTGAACAGGCTATTCTGAACTATCTTAACTCCGACCCTGCGATGCAGGCTGCTTTTAACACCAAAAGCACCGTGCTGAACCGCGAAGTTGAGTTCGCCAAGAACCAGATTGAGAAATTAGACAGTTTGACCACCGCTTTTTATTTCGAACAAGGAACGGGATTGCAGGCGCAAGGAGCACGCGCCAAGGAAGGTATCGTGCTGGGACGTCGCGAGATTAAACTCTTCCCGGGCGAAGTACACGGAGAGTTCAAACGCTATCAACACTTAGCTTATCTGCAAACTTTCTGTACAGCTCCGGTGGTATTGGAAGACCATTTCACCATCCATCCTGCCGCCGTCAACGGAAGACAGAAAATGAACATCATCGGCCTGTTGATAGGTTGGCTGTTAGGATGCGTGATCGCTGCTCTTGTAGAAAATCGGAAAGCAATTATTTTTTGGTTGAAGCAATAATCTTCTTCACTACGAAATAGACAAGAACTATTCCAAACAGAATGAGTATGGCCACGCTTAGTTCGTGGCTATATTCTTTTATTAGTTCTATATTACCTGCCGCAACATAGCCCAAAAGCGCTAAAACGCAATTCCATATAAAAGCACCAAGGAATGTATATAAAAGGAACGGCAGCAACTTCATTTTAGCCAGTCCGGCAGGAATACTGATAAGCTGACGTATTCCCGGGATAAACCGTCCAACAAAGGTAGAAATATTTCCATGCTCACGGAAGTACTCCTCAGCGCGCGCTATCTTCTCGCCGGAGAGCAAGCACAAATGCCCGAGCTTACTATCAGCAAACTTATAAATAATCGGCCGGCCGAGCCAACAGGACAAGTAATAGTTTATAATGGCGCCCAGCATCGCACCAAGCGTACCGAAAAGAACTATAATCAACACATTGAGAATATAACTATCGGTAGCATAGAGCACACTATCCGGCTGGTTGGCTACGAATGCGGCAGGAGGAATGACTACTTCACTCGGAAATGGAATAAAAGACGACTCTATCGTCATCAAGGCAGTTATCGACGCATAGTTCATATGCGCCGAATACCATGCTATAATATTATCTACGATTGTCATTTATTAAGCAACTCGCGGACTTTGAGGCTTATAGTTTTACCTTCGGCTTTTCCTGCTAATTGTTTCGTTGCAACACCCATCACTTTCCCCATATCTTGTGGTCCGGTCGCGCCCACTTGAGCGATTATAGCGGACAGGGCTTCCGTCAGTTCGACTTCGCTCATCATGGCGGGCAAATAGCGCTCTATAATAGCGCATTGAGCCATCTCTTCATCCGCTAATTCAGGGCGATTAGCTGCCTTGTACATCTCGGCGGACTCTTTGCGTTGTTTAACTAATTTCTGCAGTATCTGTAAAGCGCGGTCATCATGCAACTCGCCATCGCTGCCTTTGGCCGTCTTGGCTTCAAGAAATTCTTTTTTAATTCCGCGTAACGCATCAAGAGCCACCTTGTCTTTGGCTAACATGGCTCGCTTGATATCTTCACTTACCTGTTCAAATAATGTCATAATAATTGATTTAGAAGAATATTAATTGTACAATAATATAAATTGGCAGTAATACTACAAGGGAGAACTTAAACATATATCCGAAGAATGACGGCATATTGATACCCTCTTGTTCGGCAATGGCTTTTACCATGAAGTTAGGGCCGTTACCAATGTAGGTCAGCGCACCGAAGAAGACAGCACCCATGGATATTGCTTTCATAAACTCAGGCGCGATACCGGCTACTGCCAACGATGCATCTACAGGTAACGTAGTAGCGGTGGCGTGGAAGACCATCGCGGTTGGGGCATTGTCCAAGAATGCACTTAACGCTCCCGTGCAATAAACAAACTGCCACGCTTTATCTATCGGAAGCGGATGCTGTTGCAAGAACATAAGTGCAGGAGTCATGGTCGCAAATATACCGAGGAACACACAGGCTACCTCCATAATCGGTGTCCAACTGTAGTTATTATTGACGCGGACCTCTTTCTTTGTTGTCAGCCAGGAACCGGCTATAATCAGAATAAACGCCCACTCGCGCAATAACTTCAAATACCATGGGGCATGTTCAGCGCCCATCGCAGGTATGTAAGTAGAGTTGATGAACATCGTGCTTGCAACCACGCATAACAGCCAGAAGATATTAATCAGGCCGCTCATTTGCAACTTGGTACTCTCGTGCACATCCGCCATCAAATTCTCTATCGGCTCCTTGCGGTAGAAATACCAATCAACGCAAAAATAGATTCCTAACAGTAGAACGCCTGTCAAGGCCCATTCACCCAACATGTTCTGCATCCACCACGTAAAAGGTGTTCCTTTTTGGAAGAGTAGGAATAATGGAGGGTCACCTAATGGAGACAACAGACCGCCGCAGTTGGCTACTATAGCAATGAAGAACAATACGGTATGAGCACGATGTTTGCGTTGCTGAATAGTCGATAGAAGCAATCGAATGAGAAGCATCGCGGCGCCGGTCGTTCCCATGAAGGAGGCAAGAACCCACCCTATAGCCAGAATAATGGTGTTGGTCAATGGAGTTGCCTTTAAGTCTCCGCGTATACAGATACCGCCCGTCGTCACAAACAACGCCATCAACAGCAAGATAAACGGCACATAGTCATATATCATCTGATGAATCAGGTCGTGACTCATTCCATTGACACAAAGCCAAATACCTACAGGAACTCCTAAAATAAGAGACACGTACAATTTGTGAAGATTGTGTTCCCACCACTCACCCACATGAGATACAAGTGGCAATACTGCTATGCACAACAGCATAACTACAAATGGAATCAACATCCATGCCGGAATTAAATGTTCTATCATAGTATAAAGTATTAATTTGCATGCAAAAGTACAACTTTTTTTGCGTAGATGCAAATTTTTTTGTAACTTTGCGCGTTTTTTTAACAGACAGACTGTAAAAAATGAAGAATATACGCAATTTTTGTATCATAGCGCATATCGACCACGGCAAATCTACTCTCGCCGATCGCATGTTGGAAATAACTAACACCGTTGACCTCAAGCAGATGGAAAACCAAGTCTTGGACGATATGGACTTGGAGAAGGAAAGGGGAATCACAATCAAATCCCACGCCATACAGATGCAATATAAGGGGTACACACTTAACCTTATTGACACTCCCGGGCACGTCGATTTCTCATACGAAGTAAGTCGTTCGATCGCGGCTTGCGAAGGAGCCTTGCTCGTCGTCGATGCCTCACAGGGTGTCCAAGCACAGACTATCTCAAATCTCTATATGGCGCTCGAACATGACTTGGAAATTATTCCCGTCATGAACAAGTGCGATATGGACTCCGCTATGCCCGATATGGTCGAGGATGAAATCATCGACCTCTTGGGATGCAAACGTGAAGAGATTCTCCGTTGCTCTGCCAAAACTGGTGACGGCGTGCCCGAAATCCTTGATGCAATAATTGAACGTATTCCGGCGCCGCAAGGCGATCCCGACGCGCCGCTGCAATGCCTCGTCTTCGACTCTGTCTTCAATCCCTTTAGAGGCATCATCGCTTACTACAAAGTCGTTAATGGAACTATGCATTCCGGCGACAGAGTGAGATTCTTCAATACCGGAAAAGAATATAATGCCGATGAGATAGGAGTTCTCAAACTCGATATGCAACCTACAAAAGCTATCTCCGCTGGAAATGTAGGCTATATCATCTCGGGAATCAAAACATCATCCGAAGTAAAAGTCGGAGATACCATCACACATGTAGCTATGCCCTGTGAGAAAGCCATCGCCGGATTCCAAGAAGCCAAACCGATGGTCTTCGCCGGGGTCTATCCTATTGAGGCGGAAGACTTTGAAGACTTACGGGCATCACTCGAGAAACTGCAACTCAACGACTCGTCCCTCTCCTTTGCACCGGAGAGTTCCGTGGCTTTGGGATTTGGATTCAGGTGCGGTTTCCTCGGATTGCTGCACATGGAAATTGTCCAAGAGAGATTAGACAGAGAGTTTGACATGAACGTCATTACTACCGTGCCTAACGTAAGTTACAACGTCTATCTCAAAGACGGCTCTAAAGTCGAAGTGCATAATCCCGCAGGAATGCCCGACTTGACGGTTATTGACCATATCGAGGAACCATATATCAGGGCATCCATTATCACCACTTCACCGTTTATCGGACCTATTATGACACTCTGTCTGGACAAACGGGGAGAACTCGTCAAACAGGAATATATCTCGGGCGACCGAATGGAATTGCTATTTGACATGCCGCTTGGAGAGATAGTGATTGACTTCTACGACAAACTCAAGTCCATTTCAAAAGGATATGCTTCTTTCGACTGGCATCAGAACGGCTTCCGACCATCCAATCTCGTTAAGTTGGACATCCTACTTAATGGAGAACAGGTCGATGCGCTTTCCACATTGACTCATCGCGATAATGCAGTAGATTTCGGACGCCGTATGTGTGAAAAACTCAAAGAGTTATTGCCGCGTCAACAGTTCGACATCGCTATACAGGCGGCTATTGGGGCTAAGATTATTGCGCGAGAGACAGTAAAACAAGTACGAAAAGACGTACTTGCCAAATGCTATGGAGGTGATGTGAGCCGCAAACGCAAATTGCTAGAGAAGCAAAAGAAGGGGAAAAAGAGAATGAAACAAATCGGTAACGTCGAAGTGCCCCAAAAAGCATTCCTCGCTGTGCTTAAACTTGACTAATCCCACCGCTCCCCACGTTAGATATACGTTAGATATACGTTAGATATACGTTAGATATACAATAGATAAACCCAATATAACTATAAGACAAAAAGAATGAAAAACGTAGTTATTCGATTTTGTGGAGACTCAGGAGACGGTATGCAACTGACGGGAAACATGTTTTCCTCGCTCTCTGCTATCTTAGGCAATGAGATTTCCACACTTCCCGACTTCCCCGCTGAGATTCGTGCTCCACAAGGCACTTTGGGAGGAGTCAGCGGTTTCCAAGTTAACTTAGGTCATGGAGTTTATACGCCGGGAGACAAAGCCGATGTGATTGTAGCAATGAATGCTGCTGCGCTTAAGGTCTGCGTTCTGAACAAACTCTTTCATGAGCATGCTATTATCATCGTCGATACGGATACTTTCACCAAGTCCGACTTGGAGAAAGCACTCTACAAAACCGACAATCCGTTTACCGAACTACATATCGCTGAGACGGTACAGATAGTACCTGTGGCACTCACATCACTCACGAAAGAAGCACTCAAAGACAGCGGTTTGGACAACAAGTCTATTCTCAAGTCAAGAAACATGTTCGCACTCGGAGTTGTGTGCTGGTTGTTCGACAGACCTATTGACAAAGCGATTCATTTCTTAGAGGAGAAGTTCGCTAAAAAGCCGCAGCTTATTCCTTCTAATGTCAAAGTGCTTACGGACGGATTTAACTACGGACAAAACTTAGCGCTCGCGATTAACCAAATCCGTTTAGAGAAAGAAGACAACCAGATGCCGGCCGGACGATATACGTCTATTGCAGGCAATAAAGCAACGGCTTGGGGACTTATTGCTGCCGCTCATAAATGCGGAAAGAAACTCTTCCTTGGTTCCTATCCTATCACGCCGGCAACAGATATCATGCACGAACTGGCTGCACGGAAAGACATGGGCGTCATGGTGGTACAAGCAGAGGATGAGATTGCAGGTGTCTGCACCGCTATCGGAGCTGCTTTTGCTGGAGACTTGGCTTGCACATCCACTTCAGGTCCAGGACTAAGCCTTAAGTCCGAAGGTATCGGACTCGCAGTTATGGCGGAACTGCCGCTCGTAGTCATCGACGTTCAACGCGGAGGACCAAGTACAGGACTGCCTACCAAAACGGAACAGACGGACTTACTGCAAGCTCTCTTCGGGAGAAACGGAGAATGTCCGCTGGTGGTGATGGCGGCTTCTACTTCGGCTAACTGCTTCCAATTTGCATATGAAGCATGTAAGATTGCGTTGGAGAACATGACTCCAGTCGTGCTGCTTACGGATACATATCTGGCTAACGGTACAGGACTTTGGAGAATCCCTACGCTCGAAGAGTTACCTGCTATCGTGCCGCAGTCCGTGCCACAAGAACTGAAAGGACATTATAATCCTGCCCTGCGGGACGAGCACTACGTACGTTATTGGGCAACACCCGGTATGGAAGGATTTGAGCACAGGAACATCGGACTGGAGCGTGATAGCGAGAAAGGCACTATCTCCACCAATCCTGATAACCACGAAAATATGGTACGAGCAAGACAAGCAAAAGTGGAGCAAGTGGTACGTTTTATCCCCGACGTACAGATTCAGGGGAATGCGGATTCCGATATCGCACTCGTCGGTTGGGGAAGCACTGAGGGACACTTACACGCCGCGGCTAACGAACTCAACTGCGCTTTGGTGCATTTCAATTACATCAACCCGCTCCCGGCAAATACGGCACAAGTGCTCAAACGCTTCAAGAGAGTGATCGTATGCGAGCTTAACTCAGGCCAGTTTGCGGACTATCTACGCGCAAAAGTACCCGGTGTGTACATTGAGCAATACAACGAGGTAACAGGTCAACCTTTTGCTGTTGAACGAATTGTCGAACATGTTAAATCTATCTAATTATGGAAGCAAGTCAATTTAAATCCGATCAATATGTTCGTTTCTGCCCGGGTTGCGGCGACCACGCTATTTGCTTGGCATTACAGAAAGCCATGGCGCAGATAGGTATCCCCACTCATGAGACGGTTGTTATCTCGGGTATTGGTTGCTCTTCGCGTATGCCGCACTATCTGAACACGTTTGGCTTCAATACCATTCATGGCCGTGGCGGAGCAGTAGCAACAGGTGTTAAGACCTCTCATCCGGAACTGACAGTATGGCAGATGTCCGGAGACGGAGACTGTATGGCTATCGGAGGTAACCATTTTATACATGAGATACGTCGTAATGTGGACCTTAACGTATGCGTTTTCAACAACCGCATTTACGGACTGACGAAAGGTCAATACTCCCCTACCTCACCGAAAGGATTTGTGAGCAAGTCCTCACCTTACGGAACTGTTGAGCGTCCGTTCATTCCTGGAGAGCTGGTATTAGGTGCAAGAGGCACTTTCTTCGCACGCACACTGGATGTAGATATGCCGACTACCGTAGATTGTATGGTTAAGGCACAACAGCACAAAGGGGCTTCCATTATTGAGTGCCTCGTCAATTGTGTGATATTCAATAACGGTACGCACGCCTGGATTGCCGACCGAGAGACGCGGGCAGAGCACTCCATTGTACTGCGTCATGGCGAGAAGATGATTTTCGGCAATAACAACGACAAGGGTATTGCTATAGATGGCTTCAATCTGATTGTTGTGCCGGCTGACGATCCGCGGGTACTGACACACGATGCTCACTGCCAGGATGATACTATTCATCATAAACTCATCTTAATGGGACCGGAGAACGGCTTGCCTGTGGCCTTGGGTGTTATTCGCGACGTGGAAGAGGAAACCTATGATGCTGCCGTTAACAAGCAGATTGCCGATGTACGGGCTGCTGCCAAAGCCAAGACTTTTAACCAACTAACTGCGACACTTGAACAATGGTCCGTTTCGTAACAGATGATACGCAAATGCCGGCGCTCAACGCTTCAAGTGTTGAGCGCTGGATTTGTGCTGTAGCCGCAACCTATGGCTTTAACACGGGAGATATAACGTATATCTTCTGTTCAGACAAACGTATATTAGAAGTCAACCGGCAATTCCTTGAGCACGATTACTATACGGATATCATTACATTTGATTACTCGACTGCATCGCGCATAAGCGGCGATATCTACATCTCTTTAGATACCGTGACATCTAATGCAAAAGAACTCGGTATTCCTTTTATTGAGGAGTTATACCGAATTCTTATACACGGTGTGTTACATCTTACGGGGCAAGGAGACAAAACTCCTGAGACGAAAGCTGTAATGACTGCCAAAGAAGATGCAGCGCTCGCTATTTTACCTCTTTACCGGTAACATCGTACGTCTTATCGTTGTATAAGAGGTAGAGATGACCGGCTTTCAGTATCTTTCTGCTGTTTGCTGTACCGTTTTCCGGCATACTGCTATCGGTTTGACCGATAGCAGTCGTTGCACCTTCGGACTCTGTGTTATGATTACCGGACTCGAAAGCAAATCCTACGTACGGCATATCCGTCGGCGTATCGCCGGAACGGTCGCAGTCTGACCAAGTACCATAGACATTCATATCTTTATCCAATGTCCATATCTTCTGGTTGGAGTCCGTAAAAACCAACTTGATATGATAGACATACGCATTAGGATATTGGGATTTGCCTACTTTGGTAATTGTCATTTCTGCCACCTTGATAGACGCTTCGCCCCAACCTTGCTCGGATTTGTTAGGGAAGATAAAATAGGAGTGCTTGGAACCGGCTTGGCAGTTAAGGAAGAATTTCTGATTGGCAGTATAATCCGATTTATAGGTTCCCGCTAAGGAATACTGGGTCGGAGCAAGGATTTCCAAGTTAACTTGCGGCACTGCCTCCTCGCTCTCTTCTTGAGCAAGGAAGAGTTGGGTAAAGAAATACTGGTCCACCTGATTATTCTGCGTAGGGAATTTGCTGTCGCATGCAAAGAGGTCTGCCTGTGCATAATTGAGGTCCAGCTTGTTCTTTGCCTCCTCTTGTTCAACATCTCCAAGGACATAGAAACAGATATTCTTCTTCTGTGTGTCGTTCCACTTCTTTGTACTATCATAGAAGAAACGGAAGCGGTTACCGTTGGTGTTATAAAGGAAACGGCAGGTATTGGTATTGGTTTCCAGAATGACATAAGAGCCATTTACGGAGAGGGTGCAGGCACGACCGGAGGTTCCAAAGTCGATGTCGTTACTTTTTGCCGCGCAGCCTATAAAGCCTTCCGAGGTCTTGAGGTAGTATGTATTTGACTTCTCTTCGGATATAGCGACTTCATAAGCCGTCAAGTCATCGCTTGTTATCTTACCGTTAGCGATAGTAGCCTGAACGTAGTTCCCCGGTTCGTCGGCTACGTTCCATACGTACGCTTTGGTATCCGATACCTCATAGACGATGATACACTTGAGTTGATCCCAACCGTTTGTAGGTTTGCCCTCTAATTTGGTATACGTTGCAGCAGATAAAGAAAATGTTGCACACAGGGCAAAAGTTAAATAAATAAACTTTCTCATGGTAATAATCTATATTTGTTTCTCATAAATTCTCTATTCCTCCACTACCTGTCCTAATACGGAATATCGTTTATTGTCGCGCCGAATAAGAAGGGTACCATTGTGGAGTATTTTAGTAGCCGGTGTTTTCTCCACCGACACATTATCTATTGCCGATTTGTCCCTTGTAAAATAGCCCGGTGCGACGACGCCATTATCGGGACGAGCATATTCGATGTCAATATGTTCCTCACTGTATTTCGTACGATATTTCCCGACCAGTTTGACACATCCCTCAAACATCTGCGTTCCTTCAATCTCCGATTTAGACCAGTCCTTATCGCAGTAAATAGTACGCAGATTCTCACAACCGTAGAACATAAGGTTGGTATATTGAACATTCGTCATATCAAACATCGATACATCTATCGACTGCAATGAATTACATTCAGTGAACATGTTTGCAAGCACGATTGCATTAGAGGTGTTGAATTGGGACATGTTGACGGTCTCCAATGATGTACAATAGGTAAAGAGATGGTAAAAGTATGTCACATTCTCCGTGCTGAAATGACCACCTTGGAAGAGATCGATGGATTTAAGAGCAGTACACCCCGCAAACATATAGGACATATCAGTGCCCTGGAAATATAAATTCTCCCAACCCTCTATCTCAGTGAGGTTAGAGAGCAGTTTGTCTTCATCCCCGGACCACAACAATGCACGTACGGAAGGCAAGGACTTATTTGCCATAGACGGGTCGAACACTACTTTACGGATTTTGTCACTATAGGTTTCGAAGCGTAATTGTTCTTCACTCGCCTCATAAGGCTCAACAATACCGCTGCGTGATTCACGCTGCATATCGTAGTAGTAAGTGAGTACACCGGTACTGCTATTAAATACGGTATAAACCTCACTTCCGGTGAAGTAGCCGGGCTCACTTTCTCCAAAGTCAGGACGGGCATAACTGGCATCAATGTGGTCGGCACTAAATGTTGTACCTTTCAATCCGCGCAACGAGGTACAGCCCAAGAACATATTAGTAGATCCTATGAGTTGCGTGCTGTAATCTTCGTCACAATAGATTGTTTTGAGCGAGGTACAACCACTAAACATACTTGAGCAGTCTGCTCCCGCGAGATCGAAGCTCCGCAAATCGATGC
>CAMOJP010000018.1 GCA_946617165.1 uncultured Bacteroidales bacterium | reverse complement strand
GCATATCTGTCACATTGGCTGTATTGAAACTGCTGAGATCAAGCGAAGTTAATGATTTGCAGGCAATGAACATCCCATTCATATCTGTTACTTCGGAAGTATTTAGATAATCCAAATGCTCAATCTTTGTTAATTTTGAAAAATTTGAGAACCAATACTCTGTCGATGTTGGTCGGGCATTCTTCATCGTTGCGTCGAGAATAACTGTAGTGGCAGTTTCTAGGATGTCATTAGTCCACCATGAGGTTGTTCCGCTACTCGATTCACGCTGATCGTCATAATAGAGAGTGACAGTTTGGGTGGCAGTTGTCCAAGTCGCATAGATTTCATTAGCGGCCTGTAAGCCGGAAACTGCAAAGCAGCACAAAGCTAAAAAAGTAAGAATTTTTGTTTTCATAACATTGTTGTTTAAAAGTTAATATTTATTTGAACGCATAAAAAAGCGTGCGCTTTCGTTCGCTTCATTTGATTGTTTGAGGTTCTGGACTACCTTTATCTATTCAAACTTACGCACGGAAAACTCACGCTGCTACGTGAGCGTGCATAAACCGTACTTGAATAGATAAATAATTGTTGAAAGTGTCCAGTTTTCAAACAATCAAGTTGGCTTATTACGCTATATGTGGCACTCACTCGTGCCTTTTCTATCCTCCTGTTTAACGTCAGGGAGTGATGGTGGTTATTTTGTATTGAGCAAATTCTTGATTAGCTCAACAAGTTCATATACTATCGGTTTTAAAGCTTCCAAATCCTCACGCGTGACATCGTATACAACATCATAGTCTGCCTTCTCGCGCATATTTTCCATCACAGCAATAAAATGCGTACTTAGGATCTATTATACCGGTTTTTATGAAATGCTGATGAAACTGCGCATTCGTTCCATGATGCGATTTGGAATAGATTCCATTAGAAACAAATAATGCATGAATGGCATGGAATACGCCATAATAGAATCGATTAGCTGCTGCTGAAATAGAATCTAACTCTAATAGATGCTCACCGTCAACAAGGCAAGCTTGGCATTTTTCCAAATGCAGCTGTATCAAAATTAGTCTTTCTTCGTTTGTCAGACTCATACCAAAACTATTTTTTCGCTTTCGACGTTATGATAAAAAGGAGTGAAGTGGCGTTCTTCCCATTCCTTATGGGTGTAAAGCATTGGGTTAATTTCAATTCCCTCATTCCACCCCATTTCGACAAATGGATACGCATAGTGCTCAAAATCCTGAAACTGCTGGCGATCTTTTTCTAACAATACCAGTAAATCCCAATCTGAATCGGGACGATTATCGCCGCGCGCACGAGAGCCATATAACAATAAGCGACTACCCTTAGGAAGTACTTGTTTTCCAAGGGTTCTAATTTGCTCTACTATATTAGAATTCTTTGTCATTATGATTTTTCGGCTGCAAAGGTACAACAAAGATTCGGATTATGCAAATATATTTTGCATTTTTATAGAAAAGGGACAAAAAAAGAGCACCATGTGCTCTAATCATTTATTATGCCCTCCTGTTTAACGTCAGGGAGCGGAAGGGGGGAATGAATAATTAAAAATTAATATTTTGCCTGCGGCAGTGTAATAAACGTTGCGTAGTAACACTAAACATCCAACGGACAATAAACGTACGGAGCACACTAAACCTAAAAAGTGCGGTTTACCTCATATAAACCGCATTTTTATTTGCACACGTTCCAAAATTGTTGTATCTTTGCAGCAAAATTCACACAAGATGATACTTATTGCAGATAGTGGTTCAACGAAAACACATTGGTGCTTGATGACTGCCAATGGGCATCACCAGGAGTTTATGACGGATGGAATTAACCCGATGATGCAGACGGAAGAGGAGATATATCAATCGGTCTCCGACCAACTTCTTCCCCAATTAGGTCCGCAACTGTGGGCAGGAACGATGACGCATATATACTTCTACGGCGCAGGCTGTACGCCCGAGAAGAAAGTGTTGGTAGCCAATGCGCTACTGCGTATCTTCAAGCACGCCGAAGCCGTAGTAGCGAGCGATATGCTTGGTGCAGCGAGAGGATTACTGGGCAGGCAGAGAGGTATAGCCTGTATACTTGGTACAGGTAGCGGAAGTTGCATGTACGACGGCGAGAATATCGAATGGTCAGTACCATCGCTCGGATATATATTAGGCGATGAGGGCAGCGCAGCGACCTTAGGCAAACGGCTTGTGGGCGATATACTGAAGAACCAATTGGGAGAAGACCTCAAAACAGCTTTTATGTCCGAGTATAGTCTTACTCAGGCAGATATTCTTGACCATGTATATAAGCAACCGTTCCCAAATAGATGGTTAGCCAACTTAGCACGTTTCTGCCATAGCCATTTGGAAGACCCACGTATTTATCACCTTGTATATGACCATTTCGACAGTTTCGTTACCCGTAATATCAAGCAGTACTTCGACCGCGAAGGTGTGACGGGCGATTGGACGAACAGCATCCGTTTGCGCGTGGGATTTGTAGGCAGTATCGCTTATTACTACAAGGACGTACTGCGAAATGTGATGGCGGCGCATAACTACTCTATCGCGGCTATACAACAAGACCCGATAGAAGGACTTATCAAATATCACCAGAAAGATATTGTTCCTACGACATGAATATCCGAGTCGGCATATTAACGGCACCGCATATTGATTACGAGCGACACGAAAAGACCTTTGTGCTGCATAATGTACGTATCGGAATCGGTTTTCACTGGGACAGATATGAGGACCAAGAGTTTGCCGGTCAATTAGAGATACTACGTAGTTCTGATGGCACGGAGAGCGCCGTGAATATCATTGATTTGGAGGATTATCTGTGCAGTGTCATCTCGTCCGAGATGAGTGCCAACGCGAATATGGAGTTGCTGAAAGCCCATGCCGTTATATCTCGTTCATGGGCTATTCGTGCGATTGAAGCCAATCGTGTAACAGCGGGTCAGATACGCAGTACGACCTATGAGCAAAACGGTCATGTCGGTTATGACGTATGCGCTGATGACCACTGCCAGCGCTACGAAGGCATACGGCGTATGAACGAACGCGCCGTAGAGGCAGTCCGAGCAACACATGGCGAAGTATTAACATACGGCGCAGAGGTCTGCGACTGCCGCTTTCATAAGTGCTGTGGCGGTAAGACAGAAGAGTTTGAGACGTGTTGGGAGGATAAGCACGTGCCATACTTGGAGTCCGTTGATTGTCCCTACTGCGCACCGGATTATCTGAAAGATAAGCGCGCTTTACGTGAAAGTCTTAATGACTACGACTTAGAGACTAATGACTACCACGATTGGTCCGTTTCCTACTCTGCAGAGGAATTGAGACAGATTATTCTAAATAAGTCCGGAATTGATTTCGGCGATATAACAGCCCTTGTGCCACTTAAGCGCGGCAAGTCGGGTCGTATATACGAATTAGAGATCGTAGGCACACTCCGCCGACAAGTCATCGGCAAAGAACTGACAATCCGCCGTTGGCTCTCCCCATCCTGCCTCAAGTCCTCGTGGTTCGAGATTGAGAAGCATGGTGACTCATTCCGTTTAGCAGGTCACGGCTGGGGACACGGCGTGGGTTTGTGCCAGATAGGCGCAGCGACAATGGCGATAGAAGGATATTCCTACCGCGATATTCTTGCGCATTACTATAGAGGTGCTCAGTGCAGGATTTTATAAATGAGTTCTTTCCAGAGGTCTTCGTCTTTGGCAGAGGGATTATTGATACCTTTGCTTCGCGCATCTATATCCCGGAAATACCCGATTATCTTAAATGTTTTACCAGCAGAGAATCGTCGTGCAGCCGCCGCGTAGTCTTTGACGAAATAGGGGTTTATTCCTAACGCGACAGCCGCTACGCGCTCATTTCTATCGTCCAGATAGTGGTAAAGCATCAGATTGGCAAAGAAGTTGTATAGGATACCCAATTCTTTCTGCATCGGATGATCTTTTGAAGAAGCGAAGTATTGTGTGATACGGTTCGCCTTAACGACATCCCCTTTGACGAGTGCATCTTGTAACTCGAAGACGTTATAGTCTTTCGATATACCGATATTCCGTTCCACCAATCGGGCATCAATCTGCTTTTGATTTTCCTGTCTGCCGAGAAGCAGTTTATCAACAGCACTAACAACGGCAGATAGGTCAGCCCCAAGTGCATCGGAGAGCAGTTTGGGTACGACAGGGTCAATCGTTATATCCTCACCGGCTTCTTTAATACGTTGTGCGAGGTAAGAGCGAATCCACTCTTCCACCTTATAGTCCCGTAGTTTCTCGCTCACCATCACCACTCCGACTTTGTCCGCTTTCTTCCACCAAACAGTGCGTTTATCGGGTGTACCGTATTTATAGCAAATAACGAAGATTGTAGAAGGCTGCGGGTTGTCGAGATATAGAGAGAGTGCTTCCCATTTCTTAATCGTTTGCGCTTCCTTAACGATAACGATTTTCAGCCCTCCCATCATAGCGAAGCCGCGTGCGGCACCTACAGCATTAGCGATATCCGCTCCGGGTAGGTCCCGTCCATAGACCACCGTTAAATCAAACGCCTTAGCCGCTTCGTCCAAGACATTGTTTTCAATATAGTCCGCCACGCGGTCAATATAGTACGGTTCGTCCCCACAGAGTAAGTATATGGGTGCGAATTTACCGGTTTGCAGATTTTTCTCTATTTGCTCAAAGGTCATCATTCTTCAATAGCAGATACGTCAAATATATTCATACCAAAGGCCCGTGTGAAAGCATCCGACTGTCTGAGAGATTGCGGCGTATTCAGCTCCACCCCGTTATCAGCCATGAGTAAGATACGGTCACTCAGTCTCAGCGCCAATTCGAGTTCGTGTGTAGAGATAAGAATTGTCTTATTTTGCTCATGAGCCAATCGGCGCAATAATCTAAGCAGCGTTATTCTGTTTGGCAGGTCAAGATGTGCGGTAGGTTCATCCAAGAGGATGACCGGAGTTTGTTGCGCTAAAGCTTTAGCAATGAGAACTCGCTGTTTTTCCCCATCAGAGAGAAAGTTAAAGGGACGTGCGTCAAAATCGGAGATATCCGTATCAAATACTTGTTTCAGAGCCTCATGGACAATGCGCTCATCGTCCACTGTCAGAGCGCCGAGGAAGGAAGTATAAGGATAGCGTCCGATAGCAACCACATCGTGTACAGAAGTGTTCTCCAAGTTCAGCCTGTCCGTAAGCACTACAGCCACATCGTCTATTTTGTATTGTCCTCCTAAAGCAGGTTGGAGTCCCGCCAAAGTGCGGAGCAAGGTTGATTTACCACATCCGTTACGGCCAAGCATACAAACCATTTCACCTTGTCGGAGCGTAAGGGACAAGGCTTGCTGAACCACATGGTTAGGATACCCTATTGTCAGGTTTTGCAATATGATAGCATCTGCATTACTCATAGTAATAGACGCGTTTGACCCGTCTTGAAACAGAAGTGAGGATCTCGTAAGTAATGGTATTGAGTTTATCAGCCAGTTCGTCTAAAGGCATATGCTCTCCAAAGACCTCAACGATATCGCCCGGTCGTGCGTCAGCCCCCGTAACATCAATCATCGCCTGGTCCATGCACACGTTTCCTACAACGGGACACCGTTTTCCACGCACCCATACTTCGCCCCCGTAATTAGAGAAGCGTCTGTCAAATCCGTCCGCGTAACCAATAGGAATAACCGCAATGACACGGTCCTCGTCCAATTTTGTATGGCGTCCATATCCGATTGTCTCACCGGCCCGGACTGTTTTAACGGAAAGAATCGTTGTCTCCAGCGTACACACATTTCGCAGTTTAGCTCCGGCAAATGAGAATCCGTACAGACCGATACCCAATCGGCACATATCGAACTGATACTGGTTAAATCGCTCAATGCCGGCACTATTGCAAATATGCTTAATAACAGGATAATTGAGTCCGGCCTTCAGTTGTTCCGCACAGTCATCGAAGTAATGTATCTGGCTGAGGGTAAATTCATCGAACTGTGCTTCATCGCTTCCCGCGAGATGTGAGAAGACAGAAGCGACCCGCACTGCCTTAGTGGCATTGAGATGGTCAATAAGCCAAGGTATATCTTCTTTATAGAAGCCAAGTCTATGCATGCCGGAATCAATCTTGATATGGACGGGCACATTCTCCAACCCTTTACTTTGAGCCGCAGCGATAACAGTTTTGAGTGACTGATGCGAGTAAACGTTTGGCTCAAGGTTATTCTCCAGAATAAGATCCATTGCCGCCACTTCGGGGTCCATAATGATGATAGGAAGTGTTATGCCGGCACGCCGCAGTTCGACTCCTTCATCCGCCACAGCTACGGCTAAGTAATCAACTAATCCGGAATCTTGCAGCGCCTTGCTCACTTCAAGACTCCCCGCCCCATACGCAAAAGCTTTCACCATACAAGTGAGTTTGGTATCGGGTTTGAGCAGAGAGCGGAAATAACGAACATTATCAACGAGTGCAGTAAGGTTAACTTTGAGAACTGTTTCGTGTGTCTGCTGCAAGATACGGTTGGAGATGGTCTCTTCGTCATAGCCAAGCGCTCTCATGACCGCCGCGCAAGTACGCACATTCTGATGAGTTGCATCTTCGATAACGACCGGACAATGGGTAAAGAGTTTCATTTTCTCCGCTCTCTTCTGTTCAAGGGAATCGAAGTTCTCGTCATGCTCATGCCCGATATAGGTAATGACCCCAATAGTTGGTCTAATAATCGGTTCGAGTTTAGCCATTTCTCCGGGTTGAGAAATACCTGCTTCGAAGATGCAAAGCACCGGTTTAGTCTGGTTAGAGTTGGGCTTGATATTATTCAGTTGCCAAACGGAAAGTGGCACTCCGATCTGTGAGTTATAGGACTTAGGTGAGCGTATAACGGTGTAGTCATCTTTGAGGAGCTGGTATAGCCATTCTTTAACGACCGTTTTGCCGTTAGAGCCCGTTATCCCGATGACCGTACCTGTGAATTGCGCCCGTGTATATGCAGCAAGCGTCTGGAGGGCTTGGACAGCATTATCCTTCACGAAGACCCGCACGCCTTTAGCGTACAGATCGTCAATGTATTTAGCGCCATCATTCGTTTTGGTCTTGATAGCAAAGAAGATAGTCTGTGCGGGATTAGGTCCGAGCTGTCTGGAGTCTGTGAGCAGATAGCGGATATCAATATCCGTGATAGCTCTGTTATCGACACGTGCAACCCCTTGTAGTATATGTATAATCTGCGATACTAACATATTACTGCTTCGTTATTCGACTGCCTCCTACAGCCATACTGCGCTTGAGTTGTGGTTTGCCTTTATAGGTTATTTTAGAAGCTCCAGAGGCTTGTGCCCACAATTCATTCTGAACAGAGACATGCGCTTTGGAAGCTCCAAGACAATTGACATGCAGGATATCTACCTGTGCTTCTTCCGCATCAAGTTTAGAAGCTCCATTGAGCGTGACGTGCAGTTGGTGATATTGTCCCTGCAAGTCCACTTTACTTGCTCCGGATATATTCAGAGCCTCTATATCAGTTACTGTTACAGAAACGAGTTTAGGTCCGTTGATATTTGACCCGGAGATAGCCAGGACGCTGTCGATGATTTGGTAGTTAACAAGGAAGGAGTCATTGACAGCAATAGCCGGCACATCCCCTTGCTTAATATCAGCAGTGACAGCACCGTCAATATTGATGGCATTGAAAGTTGTAACAGTCTTTGGTTGCTGAACCAAAGCCGTCTCGTCTTTATCCAACTGTTCAAGGAATTGCTCTATTCCTCCAAACTCCTTAGCCTCCTCTACGAGACAAAACGTAAAGCACCCAAGACTGATAACCCACGCAATGACAGCAATAATCCAGAAACGGAGTTTAGGCGCATGCTTCTTTCTGACATATGTAATAATAAGGTAGATAATCGCTACAATAGGAATGACAAGTGCTGCGAGGAAGGAGATTATAAGCAAGGACGTCTGCCATTCCGACCAGTCTATAGCCATCGGCATACCTAAGCTGAAAGCTCCAAATCCAAGGATGAAGAAAGCGGTAATAAGCGGCAGCAGTACCGGTAGCGCACTAAAGAAAAGAAGAACAAGAAGCGAAATCCCGATAATTCGTCCACATCCGCTTCTGGACGTCTGTCCGTTTCGTTCAATTCTGGGCTTGCGTTTGGGAGCTTCGGAATCGAGTTCGCTCTCCTTTGGGTTATCCGCACCTATCCACTTACTCATAACAGTCCCAATGGCGTCGTTGACCATTTGGATATCAATCACTTGTCTGTTCCGAGCAAAAAGCTGTTCCTGGAAGAAGTTACATATTTTCCGTTCTATCTCGTCAATAACCTCCTGCTGTTGTTCTATAGGTTGTCTGAGTTTAATATCATCAATGTAGTCTTTAAGCAGTCTGAAAGCGTCTATATCAATATAGAAAGCGTAGCCGTTGAGATTGATTGTTTTAGTTTCTTTCATAATAGTAACATTTTTAGGGTGCAAAGGTACTACTTATTTTGCATATATGCAAATAAAAAAGTGCAGAAAGGTATTTTTTATGCGCTTTTGGGAACATACAGAATAGATGAAGCAGATAGGCTACACTTTTTGGAGGTAGATAAAGAATGTTGTGCCCTTTTTGGAGGTTTCAAATGTAAGTCTGCCGTTAGAACCTTCGACAATATTCTTAGAGATAGCCAATCCTAACCCGGCTCCCATGGATTTGGTGGTGAAATTAGGCAGGAATATCTTCGGTTGTATGTCCAAAGGTATTCCGGGTCCATTATCGGAGATAGCTATTTCGACCTCAGATTTAGTCGGATCATTTTTGAGAATAACCATAATATCTCCTTTTGAGTTTTCTCCGATAGCTTGTACGGCATTACGTATGATGTTGGTAAATACTTGTCCTATCTGCTCCTTATCGGCCAGCACGAAGAGTCCCTGTTCCTGTCCGAAATAGCGTATAGGTATTTGCTGCGGATTATTAGCACATAGTGCGACCGACGCTGTCAGTTTCTGTGCGATATCGACTTCCCCTATTTGCACTTGCGGTTGCTTAGCGAAAGTGGAGAATGAGGTGGCAATACGCGAAAGGTTATCAATTTGCTCAATGAGCATATCTGATGCCTTATCGAACTGCGTATCGAATTTATCTGTTCCCTTAAGTCTCTGCAGCTGCTGGACTGTGAGTTTCATAGGAGTAAGCGGATTATTGATTTCGTGCGCTATCTGCCTCGCCATAGTTCTCCACGCCATTTCCCGCTCTGATTGCGCCAGTTTACGTGAAGAGAGTGCCAACTCGTCCACCATATGATTATACTTAGAGACGAGTTGTCCTATCTCGTCGTTATCCTTATATGAGACATGCGCATTAGGGTCTTTAAACGAGAGGTTACTCATCTGGTCGGCAACCGCCTTAATAGGCGCTACAATCGCATGCGACAATCCTAATGAGAAGATTACGGCCGCCAAGAGTGCCAAGATAAAGAGAGGCAACAGCCGAGCCAGGAAAGCATCTACTTCCTGCGCCACTTCACGCTCAGAGATAAAAGAAGGAACAGCTATATATCCAAGCTGGATATAACTACCGTTGACGAAGTCGGAGTAGGCTGAGAGGTATCGCATATCTCCCATCCTTGTATATGAAGTCATCGTGTGCTTATCGGAAAACATGACCTCCGGCGCAAGATAGAAGGACAGGAAACGGTATTGGAAGAGTGATGGCGTAGACGAGCCGATGAGCCTTCCGTCCAAACCATAGACATGAATATCCGTGCCGTATACATATGCCAAGTCCCGCAAGTCCGCATTCAATCCCTCCGTATTGACAGAAGACAAAGAGAAGTCCCAGAAATAAAGGTTCTGTAGCGCCGTTTGAATAAAGAGACACTTTTGCTTCAGTTCCTGTTCCTGTCGGTTACGATAGTGATTACGGATATACATCTCCGCCACGACAAAGACGCTAATATAACCTATTAGCATCACAAATAAAGTGGTGAACTGGATCTTATATGTAAGCCTAAGATTCCGATAGCCCCGTGCCCGAATAATCAAGATGATTCCCCATAAGATAATCGCGAGGAAAGCAAGGAGTGTGAGAATAAAATACAATCTAACCTGCGCCCGAGAAGACATATGCGGTTTATTATCCGCCTCATTAGACTCCTGCAAAAGCGGTCTGTACGAGAAACTATTACCAATTTCCCGTTTCGCCTCCTCACTCAGTTCCCACTTAATCGGAATAATGGCTTCAATCTGGTAATCATCAACCCGCCTCCACATACACCGACAAATAGCATTCGTGAATTGGAAATCATACCATTCGTTATATTTAGGTACGTAAATATTAGGTGCAGTAAGCGTATTGTCCGACCAGAAGATAACCTTACCGGCATGAGAAATAATATAATGTATATCATCGGATTGCTGACTAATCATCCACACGGAATCCGCATTGCCATTAATTAAAGCAGCTTGCAGCTCTTCCAGTTCACGCTCCGCGCGCTCCTCCTTAAGCCTCAACTGATGACTCTGGGAGCATCCGGCAAGGATAAAAAGAAGGATAAATAACAGTATTTGACAAACTTTTTTCATTTTAGCTTGCAAAATTACAAAAAATATTGTACCTTTGCAAGCGATTTTGAATTTTTTTGTCATATGATGGCACTTTTTACTGCATTATTACTTGGTTTTTTAATGATATTGGACCCGTGTACGCTATTTACGAGCATCGCAGCGATAAGTTATATTGACCGCGAGATGCAAAACCGTCGTCGCGTACTGACAACCGGAATCATGTTCGTGTTAGGGAAATTAGTGACTTACTTTCTATTGTCCGTACCATTTATTATGGGTGCTCAGACAGATAGAATACATCATCTCCTTGAACACTTGGGCGAACCGCTTTTGTGCGTATTTATGCTATTGTGCGGTATATTACTGCTCGTTGTAGGGCATCACCATCACAATCATGACCACGGAATGAGCAAGTGGCTTCAAGATGTAGATGACCGCTCAAGTTGGTTGTGGGCGTTTATGTTAGGAATATTCTTCGCTATCGCTTTCTGTCCTCACCGGTTGATATATTTCTTTACGATGGTTGAAATGGCTATCACGATGTCCACTCCGTTAAATTGGCTGTTACCCATCGTATTCGGTTTAGGAACGGGTTTGCCTATTCTAATCTTAGCGTGGGTAATATGCTACAGCGCAGTTAACACCCAAGTACTGACGACTAAGGTGAAACATTTCGAGAAATGGTTCCGTTATGTTTGTGCCACCCTATTTTTAGGGTACGGTATCTATTTAGGAGTACACATTCTGTTGGAGCATGTCTTGTGATAGTTTTCGATTTAAGCAGTTCGTTGTATGCCACCGCCGGTGCGCGATGAAAGTAGGAACAGACGGTGTTCTTCTCGGTGCGTGGGCGGAGTCCGGAGCCTCTACCAAATCTGATGATACCCACATTTTAGATGTGGGAACAGGTAGCGGTCTGATAGCCCTGATGATGGCACAACGCTACGCGAAGGCAGTCATAGACGCTATTGATATTGATTCTGATGCAGTGAGCCAAGCCACAGAGAACTTCACCAATTCCCCTTGGAGCAATCGATTAACATGCAAGCAGATAGCTGTACAAGAATTATCCGGCAGAGAGCATTATTATGATGCTATTGTGAGTAATCCTCCTTATTTCAACAACTCACTTAAGAATCCCGACAAGCAACGTCAGACAGCTCGGCATACCGACACGCTGAGTTATAAGGAGTTATTACAAGCCTGCGAACGATTGCTGAAAGCCGAAGGTGTGCTATCACTCATTTTACCGGCCGAGACGGAAAAAGATTTTATAGATCTCGCTAACCAATCAGGCTTCTCCCCCACTCGCTTGGTACACGTCTATTCAAAGCCCGGCAAGCCGATGAAGCGTATTCTGATTGCGCTTACGAAAAGAAATGACTTGCCTTTGGAGCAAAGCCATTTCTATATTGAATCAGAGTCGTCTCCCCGGAGCGATGAATATGCTGCGCTGACGAAAGACTTCTATTTATAATTTACTTAACCGCCTTAAAGGACATATCAAGAGATTTCACGGAATGGGTCAAGGCGCCGACCGAAATAAAATCCACCCCACAGAGCGCGTAGTCACGCAAAGTATCTATTGTGATACCTCCCGAAGACTCTATTTCCATATGCCGACCGGCAGTTTTTTCCCATTGTCTAATATGCTGTACCGCCTCTTTCGTGCGTTCCGGCGAGAAGTTATCCAGCATAATACGGTCCGGTATACCAGTTGCTAAAGCCTGATCTATTTCAGTCATATTACGCACCTCTATTTCGATGCGAAGGGGTTTGTTATTTGTTTTGCAATAATCTTTAGCGCGCGTTAAAGCATTAGTTATACCTCCTGCAAAGTCCACGTGATTATCCTTAAGGAGAATCATGTCGAAGAGCCCAATACGATGATTCATTCCCCCTCCCATAGCGACAGCCTCTTTCTCCAGGTAACGCAATCCGGGTGTTGTTTTGCGTGTGTCCAGAACATGACATCCAGTATCGGCAATGAGTGACTGATACTTATGAGCCGTAGTAGCAACACCTGACATACGCTGCATAATATTGAGCATCGTGCGCTCTATCTGCAGAAGGCTTAACTCCTTCCCATAGACACGGAAAGCGATATCCCCGGGTTTGACGGCGTCTCCATCGTGCAAGAATTGTTCAATACGACAATCGGGGTCGAAGTAATTGATTATTTCTTTAGCTACTTCTATTCCTGCTATAATTCCGGTGTCCTTAACGATGAGTTGTTGGCACCCCATTTGCGTAGGGGGAATACAGCTGAGTGATGTGTGGTCACCATCCCGTATATCCTCTTCAAACCAAAGTGCTATAAGTTTGCGTAGTTCTTGTTTCTCCATAATCCATCAAATCATTGCTCCATTAACTTGAATTACCTGTCCACTGACATATGAGCTGAGTTCAGAAGCGAGGAAAAGTGCCACATTAGCCACTTCTTCAGGTTTGCCTCCACGATGCAAGGGTACGCTCTTTACGAACTCCTGTATTGTCTCTTCCGGTAGAGACTCAGTCATACGTGTCAGGATAAAACCGGGAGCGATGGCATTAACTCTTATTCCCCTGCTACCCAACTCTTTAGCAGTAGATTTGGTAAGTGCAATAATACCAGCCTTAGAAGCGGCATAATTAGCCTGCCCGGCATTACCATTAATTCCGACGACAGACGAAAGTGAGATAATAACTCCCGATCGTTGGCGTACCATAATGGGCGTTACTGCATGAATATTATTAAATGCAGACTTGAGATTGACATCAAGGACTTCATCCCACTGCTGCTCAGTCATACGCATCATGAGTGTATCACGGGTTATCCCCGCGTTATTGACAAGGATATCTATTTTTCCGAACTCCTGCAATACATCAGTGGCTAACTTATGTGCAGCCTCGAAATCAGCAGCATCCGATGCATAGGCACGGCAATGAACTCCGTATTGCTCGATGTCGTGCAAAGTTTTGGCAGTTTGCTCTTTAAACTCCAAGTCCGTAAATGCGATATTACACCCTTGCGCGGCGAATTGAAGTGCAATAGCACGGCCTATACCTCGAGCGGCACCTGTAATGACAGCCGTCTTGCCTTCTAATAATTTACCTTGTAGTAACATAAGTGTTATTCGTCTTTTATCGGGAAGACTCCCGTTGGATTAAGTATTGTGTATTTAGTTAATTCTTGGTTTGAGTCAAATCCGACTCCTTTAATAATAGATGTTTCTCTGGTGATAGTGATAGCAGAATCCGAATAGATACGTTCCGTTTTTTGGTTCCAGAAGAGTTGCGGTGTTTCGAAGAACTCACTATCAGCATTCATTGATTGTACATGTCCCTTCAATTCCCAGATTTGCAGGCTTTCGTCATAATGAGCATAGTCAGAGCGCAACCATGTATCCACCTCTAAGTCGATATTGAACTTCTCCATAAAGATTCCGTCAGGGAACTCCCAATAGACGGGTTCAGCTTTGTCATAGACTTGCCAAGTTGGCGTAGAGATGCGATAGCGTGTTATTCCGGAATCCGAGATAAGTGTAGTAACAGAAGACGCGTCCAGACCGGGAATAGAAGCCCGGTCCTGGACGGCATCAGCAGTCATTTTGTTATCCCTTGGACACCCAGTGAGCAGGAATAAACTACTTAGCAGGACGACAAACTGTTTTTTCATTTATCCAACCACCAACAATAAATGTTGTTCCTCCCAATTCGTTGGGTAAGTCGAAGATTTCCTCTTTAGTGGGGAAATACTTGCTATACATAGCGATCAGTTTATCCGCATCACCGGCGACGGTAGGATCAACTTGTTTTGCTTTATGGAACTGATCAACCGCAGCCCAGAAGACTGTTTTGTTGAGGATGGCAGCCTTAGCAGCCGGATAGTCGCTTGTTGAATAGGGTTTAGCTGCAGCATAGCATGAACCGATAAGGATATAGCACCGTCCCTGGTTAGGCAGGACTTCCAAACTACGACGGCAGTAAGAGCGCGCCTCGGAGTAGTTTTTAAGTTTATCGAAGTAGATATATGCGATGTTGAACAGATAGTCGGCGTTATCTTCAGGTCCATCATCTTCAATTGACTCGTCGTCAATGTTAAGTGCTTCGTTGTAGTAAGCGATAGCTCCTCTCCAATCCTCTTTCTTCATGCACATGCGTGCACATCCGGCAGCAGATTCCTCGGTAGGTTGCAGTTTATGTGCAGCTTCGGATGCAGCAAAATAGACGTCAGACTCCGTGCAGTTAACGCGTTTATAGAGTCGTACATACTTCAGCATTTCTTCGAGGTTGCCGGTATTAGCCTTAACCACATCAGCATAAATTTCATCCAATTTAGAGCAGTCAGCAGCACCTGAGATAGCGAAGAGGTTATCCACATAATCCTTCTGTTGTCCGGCAACCGAAGCACTTTTGTTTGTCGGGTCTTTAGAAATAGTCTGCAGCAAGTCCGTAACGAGCGAATAGTCTGCCATGAACTGCTCACCGTATTTATTA
Organism: uncultured Bacteroidales bacterium; assembly: GCA_946617165.1. Classification (GTDB taxonomy): domain Bacteria; phylum Bacteroidota; class Bacteroidia; order Bacteroidales; family Paludibacteraceae; genus Colicola. The sequence goes on along the minus strand of CAMOJP010000018.1, from coordinate 14,377 downwards.
GGATCAGCCTTGTACATTGCATAACTAACCTCGGCGAGTTTGGTAAGAACGGAGACTTGTGACTTTGCTCCCATACCATTTACGGACTCTTTGAGCCAAGGATATGCTTTCTCTTTTGTTTCGTCTTCCGTGAAGTACTTGCAGTACTCTACGCCCTTTTGCCCCAAGATATAAGCTTTAGGATACCGGGGGTCGTCCCCAAAATACTTGATACGTTTGTCGCAAAGTTCCAAAGCGAGTTTACGGAATTTGTCTTTCTCGGCGGGATCGGTAGCCTGGTTGTACATGAACTCGACGATATCAGCACCTTTAGTGTATATGACCTTGTTCGCGTTCGGGCATGTAGTATATACCGACCACCAAGGGGTATATGCGTCCTGATACTGTTTATTTTTAACGCTCTCGTTGAAGAGAGAAATATTCATCAAGCACTCTTCGGTAATAACAGGTTCTTCCTCCTCCACGACTTCGGGTTCCGGAGCCGCTGAAGAGTTCTCTACTTTCGGTTTTTTAGCGCAAGCGAGTGCAGGCAGAGCAGCACAAAGCGCGATGATAAGTAATGATTTGAGTTTCATAATCGTAATATTTTATTGTTTTTGTTATCTACTTTAGCAAAAAGTGTGCCAAACTATAATCTGCGTTTGAAGAACCAGTTTTCGCAGATGGAGGCATTGATTGTCAAGCGCAAGTAATTCTCCTGGAGCATAGCGGGAGAGCCTCTATGTCCATATTCGAGTGTTGCGTTAAAGACGGTTCCGGCATTACGCAAAGGGAATCCGAAGCCGATACTAACCATATAATCCGGTGCAGTAATCTTTTTGACATAATTATCGGAGATATTGCAACCAACTCTCCAGAACATCCGTTCTGCATAATTACGACCAATAGGATTATGTCTGTACTCCATACCGAAGGCGTATTTATTTCTGTCTTGGAGCTCGTCAAATCCGGTTATATTCTTGGTTTGGGACCAATATGAGCGTGAGAAATCAAATCCCACAGTTAATCTGTTATCCCATGTATAAGACGCCCCTACTCCGAACATCATAGGTACTTGTGCGATGTTCTCCGCAGTCCAGACGGTATCCAATTGGGTTGATTCTGCAATAACATAATCGCAACGGAGGGTGCGTTTGTTCTCAAAGATGCCTCCCAAGACGAAAGAGTGCTTGCCGAAGGTATGGAAGAGCTGTAATCCCTCACGGAAGCGCACGCTGCTCACGCTTGTTTCAGAAGCCTGAACGACAGAGTTGACTTCCGCCTCATCAAAAGTGACAGTACGCGAGTTAGACACATCGCCGAACATATAATAAACATTAGCGCCAAGGGATACCCAATCAAAGAGGTTGACGCTCAATCCGCCGTAGACCTCACTAATACCACCATTACCAAAGAAGACGGTATTGTAGTGGTAATCGGATTTGATGGAGTCCCGCATAGAGATATTATATCCGACGCTACTAAAGGGCATGAGTCCTGCGCTGAAAGCGACCCAACGCTTATAAATCGGGAACTGGAGTGTAATATAGTCGAGGTTACCGTTTGCTTTGTTTTTCTTCCCGACCGCATCACCGTAATGTGTCCACATCACGTCTGCAGCGATATCGAACATAAACGTCAGGCTATCACATGCGGTAATAGAAGCGGGTTGTGAAGGGCAGATAACCTTACGGTTACGCATACCTATACCGACACTTCCCATGGCGCGATAGCTATTAGGGACATTATCGTTGATATCTCCCAACCCATAGCATGAGAAAGGTGAAGAAGTGTTATTCTGCGCAACAAGAGGCAGCATCAAAAACACAGATAGCGACAGTAATATGTAACGCAAAAAACGGTGCATTTATTTTCAGCCTGCAAAGGTAGTGCTTTTTTTGCATAAATGCAAACATTTGCACAAAAAAAGTGCAGATTTTTCATTTTTCTGCACTTTTTATTATTATTTTACCTTCCTCTTCCTTTACATTTCCCCTACACTTGCCACCAGATCCCAATGTATGCTCAATGTATGCTGAATATATGCTCAATGTATGCTCAATGTATGCTCAATGTATGCTCACCGAGAGCCTACCGTAACAAACGTACTATTTCTTGTTGTATTCAAGGATTTGGTTAAGACCGATGAGAACGAGATTCTTCTCTAAGTGAAAAGAGGTATTGCGACTGTTATTAGCTATAAAAGGTGCATTGCCACCGGTAAGCATGACCGTTAGTTGTTTCAGTTGGGCATTAAGGGAACGAATATACCCTTTTACTTCGTAAACAATACCGCGGATGACTCCAGCAGCTATAGCGTCGCGGGTTGTCTTGCCAAAAAGCGGAAGCAGTTCATTCTCTTCCACTTCAACCTGAGGCAGCTTCTTTGTCATGCGATGCAACATGGTTAGCCGCATCTTAATACCAGGAGCTATATTACCACCAACAAATTCGCCCTCATCCGAAACAAAATCATAGGTAATAGCCGAACCAGCATCAATAATCAGAATATTCTGTTTCGGGCAAAGATATGCAGCACCCACAGCCGCAGCAAGACGGTCTTGGCCGAGTGTCTCGGGAGAGTTATATCCGTTGCGGATGGGAACTGGCGTAAAATGGTCAAAAAGCACAAAGTGCTTCGAAAGACGATTGAGTGCATTAACCACAGCCGGCTCTATATTTACTACCGACGAGATGATACTATCAGAAATAGGATAAAGAGCAAATAGTTTTTCTATATCCGAGGCAGCGAAGGACTTGTAGATAAAGTTCTTCACAATGCGTCCCTCGTCGTTAAAGAGTGCGACTTTGGTGCGCGAGTTACCTTGGTCAATAGTGAGGTTCATATTAGTCGGAAGTCAAAAGACCGCTGCGCTCAAAGACATTACGCCTCTTCCAAGGAAGTATAGAGGAAACGTTTGATGGATTTTTTAGGTGTTTTCTCGAACTCGTGCGGGAAGAGTTTAATTTTGTTAATCTGCTCATAAGCAGCTATTTGTCCATTGAGATCGCGCCTATTTTTCTCCATTGCTTCGTCCAATGCTTCGTGGTCAAGTCCGACGGCATCGACTGCATCGTAATCAGGGCAAACGAGGGCGACGAGTGAGCCATCTTTCTGCTGAATAACGAGCGATTCGAGCACATAAGGCATGTTATTGAGTTTTGTTTCAATCTCCTCGGGATAGATATTCTGTCCGTTAGCTCCAAGCAGCATTGATTTATTCCGTCCTTTAATAAAGAGGAACCCGTCCTTATCAATATATCCGAGGTCGCCTGTTTTGAGCCATCCGTCTTGTGTAAAGGTATCGGCAGTGGCTTGTGCGTTTCTGTAATATCCGTACATAAGGTTCTCTCCCCGAACTTGAATTTCTCCGATTCCCTCTTCGTTGGGGTCGGCGATACGCATCTCCATATATCCCTCCAATATTTTACCGCAAGAGTAGGTACGAACTTCCGGATAGAAGGAAACCGTAATGAGCGGAGCGCACTCTGTCATACCGTATCCGACGGTGAGCGGGAACTTAATACGTCGGAAGAACGCTTCCACTTCGGAGTTAAGCGGCGCTCCACCCAAGATAAGTTGTTTAAACTCCCCACCGAAAGCGTTGATGAGTTGCTGTCGTATTTTACCAAGCACCACCTCATCGAGGAAGGGAACTTTCATGACCCAACTTACAGGCGGTTTAGCTATTTGCGGTGCAATCTGTTTTTTATAGATTTTCTCCACGATGAGCGGCACCGAGACAATAGCGGTAGGTTTCACTTCTGCAAAAGCCTGCAAGAGGAGTTTAGGAGAAGGAGTACGTCCGATGAAGTACGTATGTCCTCCATGTGCGAGCGCTCCAAGGAAGTCCACGATACATCCGTAGGCATGAGCGAGGGGGAGGAAAGCGACGTGCCGGCATCCGGGATACTGATAACCGGACTCACCGAAGAACTTAACCTGTGCAGCCAGCGCATTACACGGTGTGATAACACCTTTGGAGAAGCCCGTAGTACCGGAAGTATAGTTAATAGACGCCACTTCGCCGTTGTCGCGTTCGTCATAGACGACATCCTCCTTGCTGAAGCCGTTAGGATACTGCTTTACGAAGAGGTCCTCCACATCCCCCCAAGTGAACTCCTTGTGTGTACGTGCAAGAAGTTTGAAGTTTGCGAGCGAATATACAGCCTTTATTTCCTCTAGTTGGTCCAAATCCATTCCCTCCCAGATGAGGTCGGAAACGAACAACAATTTGGCCCCTGAGTGATTAATGATATGTTGAGCATCATTAGCCTTAAAGTCCTGTAATATAGGTACAATAATAGCTCCGTAAGTAACTGTAGCGAGATAGACAGTGACCCAATTGCAGTTATTTTTGCCCATAACGGCAATTTTCTCATCCTTTTTAATACGATACTGTTTGAAGAGGATGTGCAGGCGCGCAATCTGAGCAGCCAGTTGGCTGTATTTCAGCGTATTAGTAGTACCATAATCGGTAATAGCTTCTCTGTCCCAGTTGTTTTGGAACGAACGCTGATACATTTTTATGAAATTGTCTTGTTCTGATGTCAACATAGTGTTAAGATTTTATCGTGTATAGAGGAAACGCTTAATTGATTTCTTAGGTGTTTTCTCAAACTCATGGGGATAGAGTTCAACTTTAGCGACTTGCTCGTAGGCAGCTATTTGGGCATTGAGGTTACGTCGGTTAGTCTCCATAGCAGCCTCTACCATTTCTTGTGTCAGGTGGTCTGCATCACATGCTGCGAAGTCGGGGCAAACGAGTGCCACGAGTTGTCCGTCGCGCTGAATAACGATAGACTCCATCACGTAAGGCATGTTATTGAGTATGGACTCTATTTCCTCGGGGAAGATATTTTGTCCTGAGGGTCCAAGAATCATATTTTTATCACGTCCTTTGATATAGATAAGTCCGTCCTCATCGAGGTAGCCGAGGTCACCTGTTTTGAGCCACCCATCTTTGGTGAAGATAAGACGCGTAGCTTCTTCGTTTTTATAGTATCCCTCCATGAGGTGCTCACCGCGTACTTGCAGTTCTCCGATACCTTGTTCGTTTTTATCAGCGACACGCACTTCCATCAATCCGTCAAGGGCATATCCGCAGCTCTGGAGTTTATAGTCTTTCCAACTAACGTATGAGATTAGGGGAGCGCACTCGGTCATACCATAACCGACAGTATAAGGGAAGCGGATACGTTTGAGGAAAGCATCTACTTCGTTGTTAAGCGGTGCACCGCCGATGATGACTTGTTCAATGCATCCGCCAAAGGCATCCATCAAAGCTTGGCGCAGTTTAGAAAGGACGACCTCGTCCAAGAAAGGCACACGCATTACCCAACTTACCGGTGGTTTGGATATTTGCGGAACGATTTTGTTCTTATATATTTTCTCAAGGATAAGCGGAACCGTCAGCACGCAGGTTGGTTTAACCTCGGCGAAGGCTTGCAGGAGCACTTTAGGCGACGGTGTTTTTCCCATCAACCAAGCGTGACCGCCAGCACAGAAAGTGCTCAGGAAGTCGAAAGCGCACCCGAAAGAGTGAGCCAGTGGGAGGAATACCACTTGTCGGCACCCCTTGAATGTGACATGTTTGTCGCAACAGAACTTCACGTTTCCGGCGAGTGCGTTGAGTGAAGTTACCACACCTTTGGAGAAGCCAGTAGTACCGGAAGTATAGTTAAAGGATGCGATATCCTTATTTGTTTTATCGGTGTATTTAATTTCGTCCTGTTTAAGTCCTTTCGGGTGTAAGTGTTTGTACTCCTCCAAGACAGCACTTACGGTAATTTTATTATGATCGATAGCCGGAACAGAGGCTAAGGGTTCATAGTCATTGAGTGAAAATACCGCCTGCACTTGCTCCATTTGGGTGATATCCATATTTTCGTATAGTGCATCTGCGATGAAAAGCAGTTTGGATTCAGAGTGGTTGATGATATGAATTGCATCATTTGCCCGGAAATCCTGCAAGATAGGTACGATAATAGCACCATATGTAACAGAAGCGAGGTAAACAGTTACCCAACTGCTGGTATTTTTCCCCATGAGGGAGATTCGGTCATTTTTTTCTACGCCACATGTACGGAAAAGGATGTGCAGCTTTTCAATTTGGCAAGCCACATCACCATAAGTCATTGAATTAGTTGTACCGTAATCGGTAAAAGCAACATCGTTCCAGTTGTCAACAATTGAGTTGCGTAAGGTGTCAATAAAATTCTCTTTAATCATTATTGTACGGGTAAGTCTAATAGATTATCTTCAGTTTGAGGTTTACTTGTATTCTCGACAGGAATCACTTTATCTACAATAAATTGGCTATTCCCGCGCCAAGGCAAAGTACCGAGGTAACGTTTCCAGTGCAGTTTAATTTGGCGTCCGGAGCGCGTATCAATTTCCTCAGCGACAGCATCGTCAGCGACGGAGAACTTAAACTCATTAGACTGAATGGTAGCATTCGAGTTCTTGGAGTTATATCCGGTTTGAATCATTTTCCCCTCATAGGTCTTAAAGATAAAGCCCTCTTTTTGGAAGTAGTTTATGTCTCCCTCGTTAATACCTTCGCTATAGACGAAACAAAACTTAATGTAAATAAATCCTGCCAGAACGATCAGGATAATGGCGGTTGTCCAGCCGATAATTTTTCCTTTAGTAGCCATAATAAATCAATTTAGCGTGCAAAAGTATGAATAATTTTTCAATCCTGCAAATATTTTATCAATTTTGTTAGCACTTTTGTGCATGCGCGGTCAGTAATCTGCTCTCTTTCCCCTTTGAGGTGCAGTAGTTCTGTAAATATTTTTTGCGGTGTAGCAATCGCAATCCATACCGTTCCGACCGGTTTTTGCGGTGTACCTCCTCCGGGTCCGGCGACTCCGGATGTAGCTAAGGCGTAATCTGTATTCATCAGTTTTCTAACCCCTTCCGCCATTTGCGATACGACTTGTTCGCTCACTGCGCCAAACAGTTCCAAGTTCGTTTTGCTAACGTTCAAGACCTTTTCTTTCACTTCGTTGGAATAAGCGACGACACTACCTTTATAGAAGTCGGAGCTCCCTGCGTGTTTGTTAAGCAAAGAGGCGAGTTTGCCTCCGGTACAGCTCTCGGCAGTAGCGATAGTGGCATGTTTTGCTTTAAGCAGTTCCCCGACGACCACTTCAAAAGGTTTATCCTCCGTAACTACGAGCCATTCATCAACCAGTTTTTCCAATTGTTTTATCTGCTCATCTATAGCGAGTTGAGCGGATGTATCGTTTTTATCGAAGTAGCCGCTTAGCCGCAGACGAATGATACCGTCTTTGGGCAGGTACGCCAAGTGAATAGCGGGCGGCAGCGCGTTTTCCCAGTCCTCAATATGAATAGCCAGTGCGGATTCCGGAATGCCTGCGACTTGGATTGTCCGGTGAATAATCGTCTCGTTCGTCGGCCTTTTAGCTGCGATAAAAGGCATTACTTGTTCGCGCATAGCAATCTCCATTTCATAAGGCACGCCAGGCAGAGAGAAGAGGAGTTTACCGTCTTTCTCGAAAGCCATTAATGGTGCCGACCCTACCCTGTTAGCCAGCACGGTACATTTATCCGGCACGAGCCACTGGGTTTCAGTAAGCCGGTTCAGCACGTCCGGACGGTCAGCATAGAGTTTACGTACATGTTGTTCCACCTGAACAGACGGAATTAAGGTAGCACCGAAGAAGTCACACAAGACATGTTTAGTGATGTCGTCTTTTGTCGGACCTAAGCCGCCGGTTGTGATGACGATATCGACTCTTGAGAGAGCCTCGGCAACAGCTCGAAGGATATGCTCTCCATCGTCATGAACGGAAGTTACCTGATAGATCTCTATTCCGTTTTTGTTAAGTATCTGCGCCATAAAAGCGGAGTTGGTATCCACTACCTGGCCGATTAGCAGTTCGTCTCCTATGGTAATTATTTCTGCTCGCATTGTTTTTTCCATTCATTAGCCGTCAATTCCAGTTCGTTGTACCACTCTTGTCCAAATCTGCGAATGAGCGGTTCGCGTAGGAATTGATATAAAGGTGTATGTATTTTTTTCCCTAACTGTCTTGCACAGTGACATATATCCCAACGATGATACTCAACTCCGGTATAGTTACCGACTTTAGTGAGTCTAATTGGATAGAGGTGACATGAGATTGGTTTCTTAAACGGAATTCTGCCGTCATTGTATGCTTTTTCGATGAGACAGTAGCACCATCCGTTATGGTCGGTGCGTGCAAAGACACAGTCTTTGTCATTCACGATAGATGTCACGCGTTCTCCAGAGGGGTCTAGATAGGAGATACCTTGTTTAGCAACGACTTCACGTGCCTGTTTAGTCATATCGGGTAATAGAAGCGGAAGGATCTGCTCCACTTGTTTGACCTCCTCATCGGAAATAGGCGCCCCGGCGTCGCCTTCGATACAGCAACATCCACGACATTTATCAAGGTCGCAGCAGAACTCTTTCTCCAAGACATCAAGGCTTACTAATGTATTCTGTATCAAAAACATATACCTTCGATGAATATCTTCAATCCTATAGCGATGAGTATCAGTCCACCGATTAATCCGGTGTCTATACGAATATATTTTGTTACCTCATATGCCATATAATATCCCAACAACGACAATCCGAAGCTAACCAAAGCAATCAGAATTATTCCTCCCCAGAGATAGTCGGGATAAGGGATAAAGACGATTCCTGTTGCGAGTGCGTCGATAGAGGTAGCAGCCGCCATCAGTAACAGATGTGGAACTGTCCAGTTGGCGTGATGCTGTTTATTATTCTTTTTCTCCGTCACCGAATCAAGGATCATTTTTCCGCCGATGATAGTCAGCAGTATCAGCGCGACCCATGGTGCAAATCGTTCGAAGAACGCAGTAAACAGACTCCCCCCGTAATAGCCGATAAGTGGCATTATTCCCTGAAAGAGCCCGAATAGTAGCGCCATCAGCCACACTCCCGACCTCATTTGGTGTTCAACCCTTTTCGCGTTTTGTTCACCGTCCAAGCCTTGTGCGACGCTCACAGCGAAGCAATCCATCGCCAGTCCGACAGCCATCAACAGAATTGTAATCCAGTCCATTAGTTTTTGTATTTGTAGCGTGAAACTGTTTTACCTTTCGCGATATTAGTCAGTTTGCCTTTAACAAACTGTTTCCGAATAGGTGAGATACGATCTGTGAAGACATGTGCTTCGAGGTGGTCGTATTCATGTTGTACGATACGGGCTTTGAAATCCGTAAAGGTATCTTCGTGCCAATTGAAATCGGCATCTTGGTAGCGTATAGTGATGGTTTTAGGGCGCACCACGTTCTCGGAGATACCGGGTAAGGAGAGGCATCCTTCGCTATAGGTAGCTGTTTCATCCGAAGCTTCTATTATCTGAGGATTTATGAATGCCTGTTTAAAGTCAACGCACTCGGGATAGTCTTCCCCCAGTTCCGAGCCATCGACAATAAAGAGGCGGATAGACTTACCCACTTGCGGTGCAGCGAGTCCGCATCCTTCCGCGGCAGTAAGTGTCTCCTGCATATCGCTGATGAGTTGTTTCACGTCAAGTGTACCCTGCTCTATTTCTTCCGTAGGTTTGCGTAGTACGGCTTGACCATATAAATAAATAGGGAGTATCATATTGTAGTCAAATAGTCTTCTAACAAAATACATGCGGCGAGTTTATCCACTACAGCCTTGTCACGCCGATTTTTTTTCTTCATTCCCCCTGCAATCATCGCTTTGTGTGCGATTGTAGAGGTAAAACGTTCGTCGTAGGGGATGAGCGGCATATCAGGGAAGTGATTTTTGAACCAGCCCATGAAAGGTTGTATATATCTCATGGAATCACTTTCCTCTCCGTTAAGTTTGGTAGGATGTCCAATAATAACGGTATCTATTTCCCCTTTAGCCAATTCCGTATTCAGCCATTCTTTCAGCGAACTTGTTTCGACAGTGAGCAAGGGATTAGCCGTTATACGGAGGATATCCGTAACGGCTAACCCTGTACGTTTCTGACCGTAGTCTATTGCCAGTATTCTGCCCATTAGTTATTGAGCATATCCTGCATAGCCTCGTATTTATCGTCCATATGCAGACGGTAATAGATGCCTTTCAGAATAACCATATACTCACGGTTGTCCGGTGCCACTTCCAGTGCTTTTTCGAAGAAAGGCATGGACTCTTTGAGTTTATTGCTTGCCTCGTTGAGTGCGGCTTTATAGGCTTTGGCGTCCTGGATATAAGCAGCATCTTCGATGATTTTACTTGCCATATTGTAGTGTACACGTCCTTTACCGGCATAAGCGTCGGCGAGTTGCGGATTGATAGCGATAGCTCGATCGTAGTCCTCCAAGGCAGCTTCTACATTATTTTGGTTAGCGTCAAGATTACCTTTGATAAGGTGGTACTCAGCGACATTCGGTTCCCGTTCGATAGCTTGTGCCAAGTAGTCGATAGCTTGTTGTTCTTGTTTGGAGAAGATGTAGTAGTTGATGAGGTTTTGCAGGAACCAGGGTTCTTGCGGGAAGCGGACCATTGCATCTTGCAGGACCTTTACGTAAGCAGCCGTATCTTTGACTTCGACGTATTCTTGATAGAGGAACTGGTTCACCGCGATAGCCTCGAACTCACCGTTTTTGAGTTTTTCAAGAACAGCGATAGCTTCCGGGTGCATTTGTGCTTGGATAGCGAAGAGCGCAGCATAGTACTCATATTGCTGATAGATAGTATCCTTAGGCATTTGCGCCAGGATTTTCTCATCTTGCATCATCGGCAGGTCGCTCATAGTAAGATGGCGCATGAATACGTTATACGCACCTTTGAAGTCACGTTGTTCGTTGAGGTGAACTCCGTATTTGATGAAGTCTTGGTTTTTGTAGTACTCAAGCATACGTTTAGCGATATTAGCACGCGTTTTAGTATCTACTACTTCTCTGCCTTTTTTATCGAGCACGGGTGTCATCGCTATTTCGTCAGCTTTAAGCCAATAGTCGTAACTCTCCATCAATCCCTGTCCTACTTTGTCTTGGTCCACAGGTTGATTGATTAAAGCCATTTTATTAGCTTGTGCGTTTTGTTGGTAACCGATGAGACCTGCGACGAACCAAGTATTAGCTTGGTTCTTCGTTTCGTCATTAGCCAAAGCAGCGCCGATGAGTTGACGCGCTTGTTCGTAATCAGCCTCCTCACTCATGATTAAGCTTTTTGCTTTGTTTACGTTGGCTTTTTGTGCCATGCAGCCAGCGCTTATCAGCACTAATACTGCCATCAATAAAGTCTTTTTCATAAGATAATTCATTATTGTTCTTGATTTTCGTTGTTTGTTTCATCATTTACTTCTTCGCCATTCTCATTTTCCTCTTCTTTAGGAACGATACATCCGCTAACGAGTGTGTCGTTACGTTTTTGGAGTTCGATGAGTTTAACGCCTTGTGCGGCCCGTCCCGTTTGCCGGATAGTAGAGATGTCCATACGGATAGCCGTTCCTGATTTCGTCATGAGCATGAGGTCGTCTTCATCCGTTACGGCTTCTATTCCGACGAGGTGTCCTGTTTTCTCGGTTATTTCAATGGTCTTCACGCCTTTACCTCCGCGGTTAGTGATACGATAAATCGGTTCTCCGTTCTCGTCGTCCACCGGTGTGCGTTTACCAAAACCGTTCTCTGAGATGACGAGAATAGTTTTGTCTGTACCTTTCTCTACACAAAGTGTGCCAATCACGCGATCTTCGCCGTCATTTTCCAAAGTAATAGCTTTGACGCCGCTTGCTCCACGTCCCATAGGACGGACGCCTCCTTCGTTGAAGCGAACGACTTTACCGTTGTATGAAGCGACAAGCATTTCGCTTTGTCCGTCGGTGAGCGTAACGCCGATGAGTTCGTCTCCGTCACGCAGTCCGAGTGCGATAATTCCGTTGGTGCGAGGACGTGAATATGCTTCGAGAGTCGTTTTCTTCATCAAGCCGTTTTTGGTCACGAAGATGAGGAAGTGGTTCTGAACATAATCCGCATCGTTCAAGCCTTTGACATTGATACATGTACGAACTTTATCCTCCTTCTGGATGTTAATCATGTTCTGTATAGCCCGTCCTTTGGATTGTTTGTTTCCTTCGGGCAGGTCATAGACCTTGAGCCAATAGAGGCGTCCCATCTCGGTGAAGAACATCATTGTGGAGTGCATAGAAGCCTGATAAACTTTCTCGATGAAGTCTGTATCACGAGCGGATCCGGCTTTTGAGCCTATACCGCCACGTGATTGCTGACGGAACTCAGTCAGCGGAGTACGTTTGATATAGCCGAGGTGCGAAATGGTAATAACCATATCGTCGTCAGCGTACATATCCTCTGGATTGAACTCGGTAGCCATCTTCACGATTTGCGTACGGCGCTCGTCGGCGTACTTATCTTTAATTTCGATAAGTTCTTCATTGATTACATCATAGCGCATTACTTCGCTTGCGAGTAACTCATTCAAGTGGGCAATGAGTTTTTCAAGTTCCTGGTACTCATTTTTGAGTTCGTCGATACGCAGTCCGGTAAGAGCGCTGAGACGCATATCCACGATTGCTTTTGATTGCAGGTTATCCAGATTGAAGCGTGCTTCGAGGTTGGTTTGTGCGTCAGCCGGAGTACGGCTTGCGCGTATGATACGAACGACCTCGTCGATGTTATCTACGGCAATAATCAAGCCTTCCAAGATATGTGCTCGTTCTTCCGCTTTGCGCAGTTCGTAGCGTGTACGACGTGTAACGACATCCATACGGTGGTCAACGAAGTTAGCGATGAGGTCTTTGAGATTGAGGAGCATCGGGCGTCCGTGTACCAATGCGATATTATTCACGCTGAACGAAGACTGGAGTTCGGTATATTTATATAATTTATTAAGGACTACCTGAGCATTAGCGTCCCGTTTCACTTCGATGACGATACGGATATCGCGTGTAGAGAGGTCGCTGATGTCGGAGATTCCCTCAATTTTCTTATCGCTGACGAGGTCGCCTATTTTCTTAACGAGGTCCGATTTAACGACGCCGTATGGCAATTCGGTCACCACTATTTTCTCGCGTCCGTTTGGTTCGGTTTCGATGTCCGCGTTCGATCGAATGACGATACGGCCTCGTCCTGTCTCAAACGCATCTTTGACGCCTTGATATCCGTAGATAGTACCTCCAGTCGGGAAGTCAGGCGCTTTTACATACTCCATGAGGTTCTCAATCGTAATCTCTTCGACAGTGGGGTCCGCGATACGGGCTTTTCGGTTATTAACGAAAGCAACGCATCCGTCAATCACTTCGCCCAAGTTATGTGTAGCCATGTTAGTAGCCATACCGACGGCGATACCTGTACCACCGTTCACGAGGAGGTTCGGGAATCTGCAAGGCAGCACAGCCGGTTCACGCAAGCTATCGTCGAAGTTAGGCACCATATCCACAGTATCTTTCTCGATATCTCGGAGCATCTCTTCTGCGAGTTTGGAGAGGCGTGCTTCGGTATAACGCATAGCCGCAGCACCATCACCGTCCACGTTACCGAAGTTACCTTGTCCATCAACCAGGCAATAACGCATGTTCCACGGTTGTGCGAGGCGCACCAAGGTGCCGTAGATACTACTATCACCATGCGGGTGATATTTACCCATAACGTCACCGACGATACGTGCTGATTTCTTAGTCGGTTTGTCGCTGCTTACGCCTAACTCGTTCATGCCGAACAGTACGCGGCGTTGCACGGGTTTGAAGCCATCTCGCACATCGGGCAGCGCACGGCTGACGATTACACTCATCGAGTAGTCGATATACGACTTTCTCATTTCCTCGTCAATCTTGACGGGAATAATCTTGTCGTGTTCAGTCATGTCCAGACCTTCCACATTCAGTCCTTCGGACTGAGCATTCAATTGCTCTAAATCTTTTTCGTTTTCGTTGTCCATAATTTTATATAGTTGTTATTATAATCAATTTATTGTTTTTTCTCTTACCGGCTTACGAGCGGCATACGAGACGGATTCGAGAAGATAGCTATTCGCGATAACTCAGCGGTCAATCAGCCAGTCTCAAGCCACTCTCGCGCCACTTCGATTTCCCTTATCTGTTATTCCTCAAAATAATCGGTGTCTATGCGTTTGATTTGATATGATTGCTTCAGCGAGACACCAACGCCACATTCAATCATATAATTAGCTAATTCCTTACCGTCTATCAAAACAACTTTAACGTCTCCTTTCGGTTGGAATTGGCGTGCTTCTTTGGAGAAATAAGATGTTGTTATGAATACTCCTTTCTTGGCTCCTTGACCAACTAACGCACCGACGAATTTCTGGATTTCAGGTTGTCCCACGCAATTATTCCAGCGTTTTGCTTGTACGTAAATTTTGTCAAGTCCGAGTTTGTCTTCTTTGATGAC
>CAMOJP010000017.1 GCA_946617165.1 uncultured Bacteroidales bacterium | reverse complement strand
GGATATGTATCAACTTTTGCATAAAAATTAACTTTTTTAATATAGTTCGTGCCCCCTCGTGGGGCTAAGAACCGCAGTCTCCTATGTGGAGCATGGGAGACTCGAACTCCCCACCTCGACACTGCCAGTGTCGCGCTCTAGCCAGATGAGCTAATACCCCGATGATGTATAATACAAATTTGCGTGCAAAGGTACGCCAAAAAAATGAATTATGCAAATTTTTTTTGTCTCTTTGCATCTTTTTTCTTGTCTAATCCACAAAAATATACTAATTTTGCACCCCAAAACATACAAATTGCACATGGAAGTAGTTGCAGCGGTGATATTGGACGAGCAAGGACGGCTCCTCGCAACCCAACGAGGATATGGAACATGGAAAGACTGGTGGGAGTTCCCGGGCGGTAAAATAGAGAAGGGAGAAACACCGCAAGAGGCACTCCAACGCGAGATTAAAGAGGAGCTAAATGCGTCCGTTGAGGTCGGGAAACTGCTTCGGACAATAGAATATGACTACCCGGACTTCCACTTGACTATGCATTGTTACCAATGCCGGTTAAAGGGATCGGTGACACTCATTGAGCATGAAGATGCCAAATGGCTCAGGCCGGAAGAACTGAACTCGGTACGATGGTTACCCGCAGATGTGGAAATCATTGAATACCTCAAGGCGCATGTCAATGTTTAATAGACGAGAAAATCAATGGGAATAACCCCATGATATAATAAACTAACAAACAAACGATTATGAAATTATGTAACAAAATGGCTGCAGAGTTCTTCGGAACAGCAGTGTTAGTGTTAGGCGGTTGCGGTACAGCACTGTTCGGACACGTAGGTTTTTTAGGCGTAGCTATCGCTTTTGGTTTAACAATCGTAGCAGCTGCTTATGGTATCGGACATATCAGCGGTGCACATCTCAATCCGGCTGTCAGTCTGGGAGTTTTTGTTAACGGACGTATGACATGGCAAGAGATGTTAAGCTACTGGTGTGCACAGATTTTAGGCGCTATCTGCGCTGCCGCAATCCTATTCGGCATTGCCAAATCTGCAGGAATGGAAATCGGTACATTTGCAGCCAATGGTTATGGTGACTTCTTCAGCGATGCTGATGTTGCCGGCGGTTATCTTCGTACCAATGTATGCGGAGCTTTCGTAACGGAGTGTGTACTGACATTTGTATTCCTCATGGTTATCTTGGGTGTTACCGATTCAAAGCACAATAATGGTGCTTTCGGTGGCTTGGCAATCGGCTTGACGCTGACCCTTATTCACCTCATTTCTATTCCATTGACGAACACTTCCGTTAACCCGGCTCGTTCTATTTCACAGGCTATCTTCTCGGAGAACGCTCTTGCTCTGCCTCAACTCTGGCTGTTCATTGTTGCTCCGTTAGTAGGTGCTGCATTAGCGGGCTGGTGCTATAAACTTATTACTTGCGAAGGCAAGTGCGAAAAGAAATAAGCAGACACAAAAAAACGGGGCTACCAAACGGTAGCCCCTTGTTTTATGAGCTAAGCTAATACTTAAGCGAGCTTATTAACGTAAACAGCCAATTTGGACTTCAAATTAGCAGCTTTATTCTTATGAATAATGTTGCGTTTAGCCAGTTTGTCCAACAATGAACTTACCTTCGGTAATGCCTCAACGGCAGCAGCCTTTTCGGTAGTAGCGCGCAAGTCACGAACAGCGTTGCGTGCAGTTTTTGCGTAGTAGTGGTTGTGAGCCTTGCGTGTAGCAGTTTGGCGGATACGTTTCAAAGATGATTTATGATTTGCCATCTTTCGTAATTAGTTTATAAAAATTGTTTTTTCAGTTAATTCGTAGCCTATAGCAGAGTCGAACTGCTCTTTACAGAATGAAAATCTGTCGTCCTAGCCGATAGACGAATAGGCCTCGTCGGGATGCTTTTTCTCCAAAAGCGGGTGCAAAAGTACAACAAAAGTTTGAACTACACAAATTTTTTTGTAAAAAAAGTGAATTTTTATGCAAAAAATTGTATATATCAGCAAAAAATAGTACTTTTGCAGCCTAAAATAGAAGCAAGATGCGGAAAATAGTCTTATTATTGTGCGTCGCTTGTATATTTGTATGTACGTTTGCGCAGGAACCGATTAGGCGTCCCGACCTTCAGACTTCCGACGGCGAGATATTCGATCCTACCCGTAAGGAGGTGAAGCAGGATGACTATGCCTTTAGCATGGAGTATCGTATAGAGATAGGCTATGCGCAGAATTACCAATGGTCCCGTAATGAGAACTTCATGGATATGTATTTCCATGGAGGGCGCATAGGTGCTACGTTTGACTTCATGCTGCCGATGCACTTCTCGCTTCAGACCGGACTGCTAATAGACTTGACATATGGTCAACGTCAGGAACACTGGCGCAGTATGGATGCGCCATCGGTCCAAGAGGAGTATGTGCAGCATCGTATTTTGCAATCTTACCTGACTATACCCGTACGCGCGTACTATAATATAGGATTGTGGAAGCAACTCAATATGTTCTTCTTCACGGGTCCTCAGATTGCGGTC
The DNA here is from genome assembly GCA_946617165.1 of uncultured Bacteroidales bacterium. Taxonomy (GTDB): domain Bacteria; phylum Bacteroidota; class Bacteroidia; order Bacteroidales; family Paludibacteraceae; genus Colicola. The sequence goes on along the minus strand of CAMOJP010000017.1, from coordinate 27,102 downwards.
GGTTTGACGGAGCATGACTTCTTAAAGCCGCATATCAGTAGCAAAGTTGAGACGTGGTTGCAGGATAAAGGCTATAAGACGGAGGAATATGACCGTCTGAATAATGAGGTAAGCCGCTTTAATATCCAATGGGCTGTCGGGGGTGGATTTGAGTGGGACAGATATAGACTGCAAGCCGGATATCAATTCGGTCTCAATAATATGGTCCGCAAGAAAGTGATAGATAATCAGCACATGTGGCAATGGGGCTGGTTCGTTACTTTCAGTTATAAAATCAAATAATAATTTCTTCTCATCTTCATTTGGGGTGCCGCAAGGCTGAGATAATACCCATTGAACTTGAGCAGGTAATGCTGCTAAAGAAAATGAAAAAATCCATCTTATTAGTTGGCGCATGCGCCCTGTTCTTGTCTGCTTTCGGAGCGAAAGGAGACACGTTGACCATTATCGGTCGTGACATTCAGGAGATTAGTGTAACTGCCCGCGTAGAACAACCTACTTCTACGCACCAAGAGCTTTCGGGCGAAGTGCTTAACCAAAGTAATACGGGTCAGAACCTGCCGTATATGCTGCAACAGACTCCGTCCCTTATCGTAACGAGCGATGACGGCTTAGGAGTGGGGTACACCTATTTCCGCGTACGTGGTACGGATCATACCCGTATCAATATGACTGTGAACGATGTGCCGCTCAATGATGCGGAGAGTCAGACTGTGTTCTGGGTCAATATGACGGATATGTCGTCAAGCCTGAACAGCGTTAATGTACAACGTGGTGTAGGTACTTCGACCAACGGTTCTGCTTCGTTCGGTGCGTCCATCAATATGAATACCCTTCCTACTCGCACCATGCTCAATGATACGGCTCCTGCGCATGTGTCCGTGCAGTTCAACGGTGGTATGTATAACACCTTCCGCGAGATGGTAAGCGCCCAAGTGAAGTTACCTAAAAACTGGCGCATTGAGGCTCGACTGAGTAAGGTCAATTCGGACGGATACTTGTATCGTGCCTCATCCGACTTGTTCTCCTATCATGGTGCTATCGGTTACTATGGCGATAAAACCCAAGTGTCTCTTTCTGCTTTCGGCGGAGCAGAGAAGACTTATATGGCTTGGGACGGAGTAACGCGTGATGATTTGATACGTGACAGACGATATAATCCCGCCGGACTATATATAGACCAAAATGGCAATCAGCAATTCTACCCCAATCAGAACGATTACTATAAGCAACAACATTTTCAACTCCATTTGGCTCAACGCCTTACTGCTAACTGGAAATTAGATGCTACCCTGCATTATACCCATGGAGGCGGTAATTACGAGCAGATGAAAGGTGATAAGAAGTATAAGTCGTTCGGTCTGCCGGATTATAAATTGAACGATACGACGTATGTCAAGCGTTCCAATTTTGTAAGGATTAAGAACTTGGACAACCATTACTACGGAGGTATAGTGGCTGTTAACTATCGTTCGGAACCTGCGGATGTGGCTATCGGCGTATCCGGTAACCATTATATAGGTAAGCACTGGGGACAGGTGACGGATGATACCTACGAGAGTGTTATCGGCGAGGAGTATTACCGCAACCGCGGCACCAAGGCGGAGGGTAACATCTATGCAAAGGCCAATTGGCGCGTTATTAATCAAGCGCAACGCCGGCTCACCTTGTATGGAGACCTGCAATACCGCTATATCTATTACCGCATTAACGGTGTGAATGACGAGGACCTTGAGACCTTGGACGTGACTCGCCATTATCATTTCTTTAATCCGAAGGCAGGTATCACCTACGATGATCATGGTCATCAGGTCTATTTCAATTTCGCTATGGCTAATAGGGAGCCGACTCGTAAAAACTTCACGGAAGCAGGTGAACACGATGTGCCGCTTCCGGAGCAATTATTTGACTATGAGTTAGGTTATACCTATACGGCGCGCAAATGGCATATCGGCGCCAATCTGTACTTCATGGATTATAAAAACCAGTTAGTGCTGACCGGCAAATACTCAAGTACAGGTGCCTACCTGACGCGTAACGTACCTAAGAGTTATCGTTCCGGTATAGAGTTAACAGGCGGATGCAAACCTGTGTCGTGGTTTGAATGGCAGACCTCGCTGACTATCGGACATAGCTGGATACCTGATTATACAGACTGGGTATCTATCTACGATGAGAATTGGGAAGAGATCCGTCAGGACGAGATAAACTTTGGTACCGTCACTACAGCATTCTCTCCGGATGTGACATTCAGCAATATGTTTACGTTCAGTTACGCCGGTCTGCGTGCTGATATTCAGACAATTGCCGTTAGCAAACAATATCTTGACAATACGAAGTCCGAGGAAGCTGTTCTAAAACCATATACGGTAACCAACCTCACAGTGCAATATAGTTTGCCGCTTCCTAAGAAGTGGCCGGATATAAGCCTTATAGCACAAGTGAATAACCTGTTTGACAGCAAGTACGAATCGAATGGTGGTAATTGGATGTGCCAGTTTGAAGACGGCTCCCGTTATTATAGTCCGTGGTATTACGCTCAAGCGGGAATCAACGTTCACGGAGGAATTCGCGTACAATGGTAGAAGCGAGCCATGCTGAGGCTATAGCCGCCACCGGAATCCATCCCCATTGAAAGTCGGGCTCAAAGAAATGCGCCCAAGTGTTATTAATCCATCCCAAGTAGATAAAGATGGAAGCATAGATTGCATCCATCGCCAAGGCAATAATTATTGCCAGAAACGCCTTGAAACTGGCAGTTGCTTTCCATATCGCATATCCCCAAAAGACAAGGATAAGAAATAGAATCGTGGGAAGCCAATAGGATGCTATTCCCATCCACATTGTAATGCGGAACATCCGGTTGACGTAGGACTCATGGCGGTCAATGGACTTGGCAATGACAATTGCGATGAGCATTATCGCCGCGGGAATAAATCCAAGCCAGTAATTAGCCGGTAGGTTAGCGTGGATAAGAAGCGGCAACGCAATTGTGCCGCCTAAAGCCAGTAGCCAGAAGGCTACGGGCAGCAGGCGGCGTAATAATATGCGTTGATTATAGGTCATCAGTCAATAAATCCCTTGCGTTGGAGCAGGTATTTGGGATCTGCTTTTTTTCCGCGGAACTCCAGATAGAGTTCCTGTGCATCGCGCGTACCCCCTTGTTCCAAGAGGTGACGGAAGCGCTTGGCTACTTCGGGATTGAGGATATCTCCGGTCTCTTTAAATGCCGCAAAAGCATCGGCATCGAGTACGGCAGCCCATGTATAGGAGTAGTAACCTGCCTCATAACCTGTTGTGAAAATATGGTTATAGAAAGTAGAGCGATAGCGCACGATAATCTCAGGAATCATGTGCATCTTAGCCATCGAAGCCGCCTCGAAAGCATTGACATCAATGGTATCACAGTTGGTTAACTCATGATAGTCCATGTCCAATATGGAGGCAGAGAGCAATTCGGTCTCCACAAATCCCTGGTTGAACTTCTTCGCCGCGTTAATCTTGTCAATTAACTCTTGAGGCATGAGTTCTCCGGTCTGATAATGGAAGGCATAGGTCTTAAGAATCTCGGGTTCGTAGCAGTAGTTCTCCATGAACTGTGAAGGTAATTCCACAAAGTCACGTGGAGTATTTGTTCCGGATAAGGTCTTGTATGTGGCTTTAGACATCAGGCCGTGTAAAGCGTGGCCGAACTCATGGAAGAGTGTTTCTACGTCGTCTAAAGAGAGTAAGGACGGATTGCCTTGAGTCGGTTTGTTGAAGTTACCCACATTAATGATAACCGGTCTGTGGTCCACACCTTGGGCATCTTTATATTGCGGAAGGATATTGTTCATCCATGCTCCCGGCCGTTTGCCGGCACGCGGGAAATAGTCGGTATATAGGATACCGACGAGTGAGCCGTCCGCTTCCGTTACTTTAAAGACTTCCACTTCGGGGTTATAAACGGGCATGTTTTCCAGTTGCTCGAAGTTCAGTCCATACAGGTTATGCGCCAGTTGGAAAGCCCCACGACGTACATTACTCAGTTCAAAGTAGGGTTTGATAGCCTCCTCGTCCAAGTCATATTTTGCTTTACGTAGTTTTTCTGCATAGTACCACCAGTCCCATGGTTGCAGTTTTTCTCCGGGCAGGTCTTGTTCGAGCAGTTCCTGTAGTGCAGCGGCTTCGCGTTTGGCTGCGGCTAAGCTGGGTTCCCAAACGGATTGGAGGAAAGCATCTACGGTTTGGTGGTCTTTAGCCATACAGTCGGCTAAGATATAATCCGCCGCGTTGTCATATCCGAAGAGTTGCGCTTTCTCAAGCCGCAGACGCATGGTCTGATTGATAACGGACTTGTTGTCATTGGCGTTATCATGATTACCGCGTGTTGTGTAATCCATGAGCAGTTGCTTGCGCAGGTCGCGATTCTTGCAGTATTGCAGTACGGGTGTGAAGGACGTGCGTTTAGGAGTGAAAAGCCACGCGTCCGGGCGACCTGCAGCTGCGGCTTCTTCTTTAGCAGCGGCTTTGGCAGACTCCGGCAGTCCCTCTAAAAGAGCTTCGTCCGTGATGAAACGTTGTACTTCAGGAGCGTTGGTCTCAGCTACTACGTTCTGACCGAACCGGAGCGAGAGTAACGCCAACTGCTGGTTAATCTGTTTGAGCCGCTCTTTTTTGTCCGCCGGCAGGTTGGCTCCATTATTGACAAAGGATTTATATGTCTCCGTAAGATATCGCATCTGCTCGGGATTGAGATTAAGTGCATCCCGTTGTTCATAGACCGCTTTGATGCGTGCAAAAAGTCCCTCGTTAAGGATGATGCCGTTTTGGAAATCCGACAGGATAGGTGCTACTTCGTTAGCGATAGCGTCCATCTGTTCGTTTCCGTCCGCCTCCAATACATTATAGAACACTCCCTCTACCCGCTCTAAAACAGCACCGCTGCGGTCCAATGCAGCCAAAGTGTTGTCGAAAGTAGGTTGTTCCGGATTATTTACGATAGCATCTATTTCTGCCTGGTAGAGTCTGATAGCCTCTTTGAAAGCAGGCATATAATGTTTGAGTTGTACTTGGTCGAATGCCGGAACGCCATAGGGTGTTTCCTGTTGATTGAGTAATGGGTTTTGTTGTGTGCATGCCATAAGCGCTAACGTAGCCGTAAGGCAAATAATGGTTTTCTTCATATTATTTTATTTTAACGTTTTTACGCATTGATTCGCGAATGATAGCGCGCAGTTCCGCCGACTGTGTGTCTACGGAATTATGGAAGATAGGCCGGAAGTCTTTGGCGTAGATACACTTGCCGAGTTTGATGCTCAGGTCGTCAAATGTGCCGGTTACATCTACCCCCAAGTAGATAGGGGAGAGGACGTTGACATGGTAGTCAAAGGTCATATCCAAGTTGTGCCGTCCTCCGAGTGCAACCATATAGTTGTCCATGCTGACGACGAACGGATAGATATCCACTTCTTTTTTATAGAGCGTTACTTCCGCTGATATGCTATCCACTTTGTTCTCTGTTTTTTTCTTGAACAGGAGCAGTTTTGCTATTTTGTCAAAGGTCTCGGAGTCTAAGACCACCAAATCTTTACCGAAGATAGAGCAAGCGCCTCTGAGGGTAGAAGTCTTGAGTTGGTAGTTTTGATTGAGGAAAGTCTCTCCAGCGAGGTGGAACTCCGCATTCCCCTTGAATGATTTAAGCATGGGGATCATAGAGTCTATTTGCGGGATCATGCCGATGAGTGCTTCTATATCAATATCGAGCATGTGGTAGTCCAGTCCCAGGTAGAGGTGGTTGCGTCTGGGTGTGCGGTACATAGCAGTGAGTTGCAGTTTAGCGGCATTGCACACAAATCCCATTTCTTCGAGAACGAGTGCCCCGTTACGTACATAGACCCGTCCTCCGAGGTTATACGCCGTTTCTTTGAATACTTTAGCTTCTTTGATGCTGGTGTTCAGTACGAGATCCACTCGTTGCGGCACAAGGAAGGGACCGTTACTGTTGTCTTCAGGAGCTTCGGTTGCTGCCTGAGCAGGCGTTTCTTCCGATCCGGAGTCAGCAGAGAAGAGTTCCATGAGTTGGTTGACATCCGTATGGTCGGATACGAAATTCAGTTCTCCCAACAGTGTGTCTTGTTTCTGCAACCATTTGCCTATATTACGTACCTCGCCAGTAAGTGAGAAGTCTGAGTCACCTAACTTGATTTTAGAGGTCTCAATTTTGAACTTTCGGTTGGAGTAGTCGAAGGTGACTTGTGGCACCGATACATGTTGCGGAAAAGAGGCAATATCCACTTCGGCTTGGTTCATGTCGAAGTGGAGGCTTGGTGACCATTGCAGGAGGATATTTTCGTCCTGTTGTTTAGCTTTCGGGTTATAGGAAGCTCTTGCCGAGATAGAGAACTTATCGGTAGTCATAGTGACATCTTTTCCTACATTGGCGTTCATTGCCTCGGAGTTGATAGCAGCAGTGAGTCTTGGAGCGGATTTGAGCCTTGCAGAACCGCTGAGTGTAGCTTGGAGCCCTGATTTGCGCAAGTGTGCATTGATATCATTGAAGTTGGCTTGCAGGTCGTCAAAGTTCATTTTTGCGTTGACAATAGGAATATTGGTGGTATCTTTTGTATCATATTCCACGTATGCAGAAATGTTCGGAGCCTGAATATTCGCCTTAATAGTATCCATATCCGCTACGAGTCGCTGCGAGGAAGTCAGTTCTACGTTGGCGTAGATGATAGGCATCGTTTTCATCACGTCGCCTAATTCAATTCTCAAGTCCGATGCTCCTAAATCGACAGTAGCCAAGCCCGGTTGTCGGAATGCCATTTTATTCATCTCCATCTTCATATCCAGCCATGTGAGTTTACGCCATGTTGGTTTGGCATTCGGGATGCGGAAAGTCAGTTTATTAGCCGGCAGGTCTACATCCATACTATCTTGTGTGTAATGGATATTGTCAAGTTTAAGATCACCGGTGATGAGTCCTTTCTCAAGGCGCATGTTTGTTAGGTCAGACAGGCGAATCTTGGCTTTCACATCACCTTTCGCGTGTCCGGTAACTTGCATGCCATCCGGAATGAAGTAGTCGAAGTCCGGAATGTTGGCATTGACAGTTGCTTGGATATTCAGGAGCATATCTGCCAACAATTCTGTGACTTGTCCTTTAGCAGAAATAGTTGTATTCTTGGTTTTTGCTTTGAGATTATTAATCTTAACAGCGGAAGCTTTCTCGTCATTAAGGTCAAGCGTAGCATCCGCATTCAAAGCGATGTTTTGCAATTTATATGGCAGCGGCTTATATTGTCCTTCGCCTTTGTCGAGCTCGAGGTGTGCGGTGATAACCGGCATCAGAGAATCGCTATATGTGCCTTGTGCGTTTGCCTGTAGTTGCACTTGACCGTCTATATCAATATCTTTGAGCGCGGAAGTAAATTGCTTTGGTACAAGAGCGAGAAGTGGTTGGATTTGCCAATCATCGGTCTTAAGTGTTAAGTTGCAATTGTAGATATTGCTGCTAAAGCATGGTGTACCAACTTCGCCGTCTAACGTCAGCTTGAACTGGTTGATTTGCAGTTGTGTACCATCTATGATGACGCGTTCTGTTCCTTCAGCAAGCAGAGCCGGTAGTTTCAACTTCAGTTCTAATGAATCTGTATATTGTTCACCCTTGAAGTTGACGTTAATATGGTTAGCTTGCAGGCTCAGACACGCACCTTGCATATCATTTTTCTCCAGCGCAGCAACACTTAGATTCACATTGCTTAACGCGGCAGTAATCGTATCTTTTTTATCTACGAAAGTGAGTTTGCGCGCCTTGATAGTGATGTCCTCGTCCCACCCGATAGAGTTCAACGTCCATCCTCCCGAAACGGTATCTTCTTCAATCGTGTCGGTAGAGAGTTTGAGTATGTCAAAGTTATTGGTTCCGTCGTCAGCGATAAAGATATTTGCCTCTGCATTATTGATATAGCACTGGTTTATATAGATATCGCCTTTGATGGCTTTGAACAGTTGAACGGAAGCCACCACTTCGGGTGCGGCAAGGAGTGTATCACTCTGTGCGCCTTCCTTAGGATTGATGATATAGAGTCCTTTGACAGCAAGTCCGAAGTTCGGGAAAGTGCGGAAGAAAGTGAGGTTCACTTCTTCGAGTTCATGCGGGCAGGTGAGTAACGAGTCAGCAACCTGGTTAACGATAGGTGTCAAGCGCTTGGGTGTGAAAACCACGTAGCATAGAATGCTTACCACGATAAGCACTACGCCAATGATGGATGCCAAGGTGATACCACAAATCTTTAATGCACGTTTCATTATTTTACTTTTTTATAGGAATGAGCTACTTTCTCTTCGTCTTGATAATTGAGGTCTGAATTCGTCAAGACTGAAACGGTGTAATATTTAGGAATATACGCACCTTTATTAGACATCATATGATACTCGGTCAGTTTTGCTCCTTCAAGGGTATAAAGGAACCATCCGTTACCATATTTCTCCGCCATTACGTCCTGTTCATAAACGGCTTCGCTTTCATCCCACTCGTACCCCCAGTGATAACCGTTTTCTTTGAGGTCTGTCAAGGTGTCCAGTTCAACGGTAAAGACCACATATGCGTTTTTGTCCTCTTCCTGCCATTTTCCGTGCAGGTCGCTTTCGGTAAAAGTGATTTTTGGGGTACAGGCTGCAAAGCCAGCAACGATGGCGATGAACGCCATACGGATAAAAGTTTTTCTCATAATTTATGCTTTTTTGATGTTAATAATCACGTTATAGTTATCCATTTCGATAGTCGAAAGACCGCTTTGCTCCAAGTCGAAAGTCGAAAGTTTCAATTCGGTAGCAAGGACTTGTGATGCGATATAATCGTTGAAATGGAGAACGGCATTGTGAATCTCCGGTCGGTCTTGCAGTTCAATAATGATTCGGTCCGTTATCTCGAGTCCGGAGGACTTACGCAGGTTCTGTATGCGGTTGATGAGTTCGCGTGCGATACCTTCTTCGATGAGTTCGTCAGTTAGTTCGATATCCAGTGCGATGGTCAACAGTCCTTCATTCATGACGAGCCATCCCGGCATATCTTCGGTTGCGATTTCTACGTCTTCGGCAATTAGTTGGTAGTCAACAGAGGTGAGTTGATAAACGCCGGCACTTTCCATTGCTGCTATTTGCTCTTGGTTCATCGAAGCTATTTCAGCCGCTACGGCTTTCATGTTGGCTCCGACTTTTTTACCGAGCACCTTGAAGTTCGGTTTGATACGTTTAACTAATTTGACCTCACTGTCTTCCGTTCCGACGATAAGCAGTTCTTTGATGTTCACTTCGGATTTGATGAGGTTGCTTGCATGTATGAGCGCCTCTTTCGTTTGTTCATCCGATGTTGGTATAACGGCTTTTTGGAGCGGTTGCCGTACGTTTTTCTCCGCCCGTTTGCGCAGGCTGAGAATCATGGATGTGGCTTGTTGTGCAAGTGCCATAGAGTGCTCCAAGTCTTTGTCGATAGCCTTCTCATCGGCTACGGGCCACTCGCTCAGATGCACCGTTTTACCGGTTAAGTCGCGATAGAGTCGGTCGGCATAGAACGGAGCATTAGGTGCCATGAGTTGCGCAATGGTCTTGAGGCAGGTATAGAGGGTGTAATACGCCGCTTGTTTGTCGGCGTTCATTTCTCCTCCCCAGAAACGTTTGCGGTTGAGTCGTACGTACCAGTTACTGAGGTCATCTTGCACGAAGTCTGAGATAGCGCGTCCTGCTTTGGTAGGTTCGTAGGATTCGTATGCTTCGGTTACCTCTTGAATGAGTGAGTTGAGTTTCGAGAGTATCCAGCGGTCGATTTCGGTCATTTTCATCTCTCGGTCATCTCTCGGTTGTCTCTCGGTCATCTCTCGGTTGGACCATCCGTCCACATTTGCATATAGTGCAAAGAATCCGTATGTGTTGTAGAGTGTACCGAAGAACTTACGGCGTATCTCATCTACTCCTTCCGGGTCGAATTTCAGGTTCTCCCATGGGCTGGAGTTGGTGAGCATATACCATCTGACAGGGTCTGCTCCGTACTTGCTTAATGCCTCGAACGGATCTACGGCATTACCGAGACGTTTGGACATTTTGTTACCATTCTTATCGAGAACAAGACCATTGGAAATGACGTTTTTATAAGCCACGGTTCCTTCTATCATGGTGTGAATAGCATGTAGAGTGAAGAACCATCCGCGCGTTTGGTCCACACCTTCGGAGATAAAGTCAGCAGTACGTTGTGCGTCAGCATTTTCGAACGGGTAGTGGTTTTGTGCATACGGCATTGCGCCTGAGTCGAACCATACATCAATGAGGTCGAGTTCGCGCTTCATAGGTTTGCCGGATGGTGAGACAAGAATGATGCTATCCACATACGGGCGATGGAGATCGATAATATCGGGAGCATAGTTCGCTTCGCTGTAGTCGCCAGCAATATGTTTAGGCCACGGGTTAGCGGTCATGAAACCGGCTTTAATTGATTTATCTATCTCGTCGAAGAGTTCTTTGATAGAGCCGATGCAGATTTCTTCTTGTCCGTCTTCGGTTCTCCAAATAGGCAGCGGTGTTCCCCAATAGCGTGAACGTGAGAGGTTCCAGTCATTGAGGTTATTGAGCCATTGTCCGAAGCGTCCCGTGCCGGTTGATTCAGGCTGCCAGTTGATGGTTTTGTTGAGGGCAATCATCTCGTCGCGCGCCATGGTCGATTTGATGAACCAGCTATCCAAAGGATAATAGAGAACCGGTTTGTCGGTACGCCAGCAATGCGGATAGGAGTGGACATGTTTCTCGGTTTTGAAGAGTCGTCCGTCGGCTTTCATCTCCAAGCAGAGATGTAAGTCAAGTGTTTCGTCCTTGTCTGTGAGTGTCGGGTCGTACGCGTTTTTAACGAAACGTCCTGCGTAACGGCTATATAGTGCATCGTTGACGTTGGCTTGATACCATTCCGGGTCGAGGTCTTCGACTTTCCAGTACTTGCCGGTAAAGTCCACCATCGGTCGGGGTCCGTTGTTTTTGGTTTGCATATAAAGTCCGGGAACTCCGGCAGCATCCGCTACGCGTTTATCGTCTGCTCCGAAAGTAGGAGCGATATGAACGATTCCTGTTCCGTCGTCGGTAGTTACATAATCACCTTGGATAACGCGCCAAGCGTTTTGTAGTTTCACCCATGGGAAAAGCGGTTCGTATTCGAGTCCGACGAGGTCTGTGCCTTTGTAGCGCGCTACTATTTCGGGCGTTTCGCCTAATTCTTTAGCATAAGCCGCCATTCGTGCTTCGGCGAGGATGATATGGTCATCACCTACTTTTACCTCCACGTAGTCTATTTTCGGTCCGACGCAGAGGGCGGTGTTACTTGGCAGTGTCCAAGGCGTTGTGGTCCATGCGATGATGTATCTACCATCTTTAAGATGGAACTTCGCCGTGCAGGTGAGGTCCTTTACGTCACGATAACAACCCGGTTGATTGAGTTCGTGCGAACTGAGTCCTGTTCCTGCCGCGGGAGAGTAGGGTTGAATAGTGTAACCCTTATAGAGATAGCCTTTCTTGTATAGTTCTTTGAGCAGGTACCATAGCGTCTCAATATATTTGTTGTCGTACGTGATATACGGGTGCTCAAGGTCCACCCAGTAGCCCATTTGTCGGGTGAGTTCTGTCCATTCGGCAGTATATTTCATCACCTCACGCCGGCATGCAGCGTTGTACTCATCTACGGAAATCTTCTTGCCGATATCCTCTTTTGTGATACCGAGCATCTTCTCCACGCCTAATTCGACGGGCAGTCCGTGGGTGTCCCATCCGGCTTTGCGGTGCACTTGGAAGCCCTGCATCGTCTTGTATCGGCAGAATGTATCTTTGATGGTTCGTGCAAGTACGTGGTGAATACCCGGTTTGCCGTTCGCGGAAGGAGGACCTTCAAAGAAATAGAAGGGTTTAAGTCCCTCGCGGGTAGTTATACTTTGGTGAAAGAGGTCTTCTTTGTCCCACATCGCCAGCACATCGCGGCTGAGTTCCGGTAAATTGAGTTGTTTGTATTCGTTAAAATGTCCCATTTTGATAGTAATATACGTTCAATCACATAATTAGCGCGCAAAAGTACAACAAAATGCTGACATAGGCAAATAATTTGGGAATAAAATAACTATTATTTTATTTTTCTCAAAATGTAGGACCGCCAAGTTGCAAAATGAATTATACAAAAAGTCGGAAAAAGTGCAGCCAAGAACGTGACCATCACGGGACCATGTCCTGACATGCAATCAAGAGAGTTGGCAAAAGGTCGGAATCTATTGCTGCGGTGAGAGCAACTTGGTGCGGGTGATAGTATTGCCTCGTCGGGTCTCGATGAGGTATAGATTCATTGTTCCGAAAGTCATGAGTAAGGTTTTGCTTACAACTTCCTCTTCTTGTGCAATATCGCTCACAGGAAGCGGTGAGGAGCATCGCTCTTGCGGAGTGGTATAAACTGAATCTCCACACACATATATTGTGCAATATGGTTCGGCGTAACGGCACGGGAACTGCCGCCATGCGTCATAGTCATGGTAAGCGGCTACGAGTTGGTATTCACCGTCTGCAAGAGCGGGGAGAACAAGGCTGTCGCGCTTCATCAGTCCGGTCTTGTAGAACCCTGATTTAAGGGATACTTTCGCCGTGTCTAACAGGTATAGGCTGTCGCCTGTAAGCAGTGCTGCCCCATAGGCTCCGGAGTAGTTGTGCATACCGAAATTCTGCATTCTGTTCACGATAAGGGAGAACGTGTCCCTGACAGCCCATTGGCTCCGGGTCAGCGTAAGCGAATCTGCTCCCATCTGGTAGGAAAAGATATGCGCCTGCTCATTCGGCGGTTGAATACCTACGTAGAAAGCAAGGGACTTGTTATATACGGCGCTGTTGTTGTCTTCGGGGTTGACAGAGGGCTTGAGATTAGGCAGTAGATAATAGCCGTCCGCATCGCCGCCCCAGCCCCAGTTGATATGAAAATATCCTTCTGCGTTATAGCCGTCGCAGATGAAAGCATGTCCTGTTGTACCGTTGGAGGCGTTAATGAGAATAGGATGGTTGCGCTTTAACTCTTCCCGTAAGAGTGCGGCAAGACTGTCGTATGAGTAGATGGATTTGTTCAGGCACTGGTAGTTAGTGTCATAGCCAAAGTATTGTGCCATTGCTTGGGGTGCACGTTTGGTATAGGCACTGCTCTGATGCTTGGAAGACGAGTCATATTGCATATCGACTGAGACACCGCAGTGGTAGAGTAATTGGGCAATAGGAGGTCTGTAAACAGGCGAGACGGACTTATAGGAGTTGCGCATCTGGTTCCATAGGTAGCGGGTACTGCCGAAGTGCGCATAGAGCGAGTCTGTACGCGTAGAGTCGGCGTTATACCACCGGTAGCCGTATTCTCCTGTTCCGGTTTCCGGATATCGGTAGAAATACATGATTTGTGCCATAGCCGTTGCTACGCAACCCGACGGGCACCGATGAACGCCGTCATAGGTCGGTACAGAGTCGTTAAAGGGTACGGACTGTGCCCATCTGGACTGCAGTAAGGGTTTGACGGAGTCATTGCAAACCGGTGGTACGAGCGGTTCGGAGGCATCATACTGGCTCATCCATTCAACAAGCGCGGGAGGTAACTCGAAATCCTGCTCCGAGACCGAATCCGCATAACCGAGTACTGCCGGTAAACGGCTACCCTCACTGCGTAACACATAGCGTTGAGGCGTAATTGCGCTCACCGTAAAGGCGAGCGCAAGATATAAAATGACCGGTATGAGGCGGCGTTGTCTCATCGGTTAAAAGACTACAATACGATAAACCTTAGATGACGTTTTTTTCCCGGCTGCGTCTAACTGCAGAAGATAGGTACCTGCAACATTAGGCGCCATGATAGACGAGTTGTTGTAGTCCTGTTCAGAAACAGACAGTCCGAGTGGAGAGAGCCAACGGGCTTTTCCTGCCCCCTCAACTTGGATGGCAGTACCAATAGGCAGAAGAGACGGAATCTTAGCTATTTGCTCTACTTTTTCCGGTGTGAAGTTACACGTCATAAGCTTCCGGCCGTCTGTGCGGGTTATTTCTGCCGAGTAAACAGCAGAGAAGTCAAGTCCGCCTTCTATAAACAGGAAGGATAGCGTAGCGCCCAAAATGGGTTCGCCATTCTTATACCATTGGAACTCCGTGAAGTTATATCCTTCTCCCGGGTTATAGATATCGTTATGGTCGCTGTTTTTAACCGCCAATACGTCATTCCACCGCTGTGCGAGTACCGTCGCCGGATAGCGCAACTCCAAGGTGTATGGCATCTTCACATCCTGTTCGGGAAGCGTATCATGTAATGTGAGTGTTCCCTTATAAATATTAGGATACAGGTCCGTCGGAATAGGAATAACGATATTAGGCGTGAGACCTGCATAGTCAATCTCCTCTTTATGTATAGACGGAATAAGGGTAGAGTCCTCAAATACGTTGGTAAAAATACGTGAATGCCCTTTGGTGATTTGTACGTCCATAGCAATGGAAGGATCGCCTTGACATGCGATATAGTTGGTCGTCAGTATTTTGGCGTCTAATGTTTCATAGATAGACAGATTCAAGACGGCAGCCGTATCACACGCCTCGGAGATATAGTAGTAAACGCCTTTTTCATTATATTCGGTGCCATGGAAATTATAGGTTTCGTAGTCGAAAATCAATGCGTTAACCGTATCACGAACCGGCTCTCTGAGTGAGAAATAATGAATGGTATCGCATGCGGTAGTAGAAGTGATTACGACGGAGTCCAAATCCTTATAATCGTTATAGGTCTTGCCACGCCAAGTATATCCTTTTCCGGATGCCTTATCTGCATCACACAGATAAGCAATGGTTGAATCTGAGTAGTGTTCAACGGGCTTGAGCACAATCTCTACAGGGATGGACTCTTCGCACGTCATATAACGTGTGGTGAGGGTTACAATATAGGTGGTGTCTTTGTCTTCAGCCGCTTTGAAATTGTGTGTAGGCGTGAAATCATACGACTTTTGTCCATCGCCGAAGTCCCATTCTACGGATTCAATCCGATGACGCGTAGAGATCTTGGTTTCGCCGGTTACGTGATCAATCTCTTGGATATAACTCTTAGTTGCATCAAAGTGAATGTCATATGTGTTGTTATCGCAATTCATGTTAGTCATCATGAACTTCGAAACCGGAACCGGATTCGTAGCGAGTGTAGAAGCATAGAGCGAGAAGTAGCATGTGGTGTCTTGTACGAACATACAATCCACGACATAGAGGCTGTCATCGTGATAACCGGCTTCATACTTTTGATTACGTCCTAAAATATATTTCTCGTCAACAGAGCCATCCGCTTTGCGGAACTTTTCGTTATAGGCATACATCCATCGATATACGAATCCGTCAGGAGCTTCAAATTCCGGGTTGATAGCATCGCACTTCATCCCTTTGAGTTGACCGTCAGAGCAAGATAGAGTGAAGTACGCATAGCCTGCGTGTGCGGTTTGTGCACAGTCGAAGGTAGTGAGCCTGATAGTCAGTTTTTTGCCTTGATATTGCGGTTTCTTGAGATTGACGCCGACTGTTGTCCACTCTTTCCAGACGATGTCGGAGTTACGCAGGTTAGACTTAGCAGCCGGTGTGAGATGCCACCCTTGCTCTGCAGCACCGGGTTTTAAAGCTCCATTAGCATATGCCGAGTTAACATTGAAATCCGCTTTACCGCAGTCGCCAATGGATGTGTTACCGATAAGAATATCCAGTTTGAAGCGGGATTGGATATCATCACTATGTCCAGTACCGTTTTCAAAAACAGGAGCATATTTGAGCAAGAGGACAGAATGATCAATGGTGTCCACATTGAACGAATATTCAATCCGTTCCGTACCATTACCACTCTCCCAGTTTCCGAGCCGCACGGAAGCTAACTCGCCTTCCGGAATGGTGGGCAAGAGCCCTTCGGTATGTATATCGCGTTCATCTTTGTCGAAATGTACGGTATGTCGGCTGGAGGAGTTAGCTGGTCCGTTATCTACAGGAGCCCCTAAAACATAATTGTTGAAATTATTAGACGAGGAGAATCCCGTACCGGTATAGCATTTGGCTTTCTCCAAGCTGAGATAATCCACACACATCTCGTCGGGATAATAGACTAACTTGGAGATACTGGTTTTAATACTGTACAAGTCTTCGTTACACTTGGCACGCACGACAAAATCGGTCTGACCGATGGGCAGATTGGCGAAGGAAGTACTGGTGCCGTCCACGAGATTAGGTCCGTACCACGTTTTTGTTTCGTATGAATAAGCGCGTACTTCGTATTGAGAAGCCGTCCCGTTCCAAGAGAGAGTTGATATATTTCCCTGAATATCCAAATTTAGATTAGTAGGTTCGTCGCATGGACGCGTATCCATTATGGCGATATTATCAATCATGCCACTCGGCTGTTGTGCCATAGAAGATGTATTTGTCCACACAAAAGCGAGATAGTGCAGCTTACCATCACAGTCCTCGTTAGGAATAGTTGCTACACATTGTTTCCATGTCTGTGTTCCTCCGATAAAATCCATATTTGCTTTTGGTTGCAACGGAATGATATAATTCACGTAATTTGGAGGAATTGTACCACTCGATGTGGCGTTGGAAAAGACTTTAACAGAGTCGTCTTTGTGGGTTATTTGATTATATTCAGTCATCGGTATCCAGAGAAGATAAATACCGTCGAAGTTATTGGAGACATTACCCATACCGCAGTAATCGAAGACGATGGTATAGTCATCATCTGTGGAGAGGTGGTCTAAGGCTATGGTATCGTAAGCAAAGTTCCAACAACCATTATTAGTGTAATGAGCACTAACTCCGTTGTTGTCGGATATATAAAGACCATAACTACCGGACATATCGTTATTGCCGGGCAAACCGATATACCATTTGTTCGTCAGCTTATCGTATGTTGATTGATTGGCGGTTGGATTGATAGTCCAACGGGCACGGTCTTCGGCATTCTCAAAGTCACATGAATATCCGTTCACAGCTTGCACTGAAAGCGTGATTGAAAACGTTATGAGGATGGTTAATAAACGACAGTATTTCATAGGATGTTATTTAATTATTGCACAATAAGTTGTTGGGCGGTCCGTTCGCCTTCATTAGGTGTTATTTCTACTACATAAACGCCGGGGATAGCCGGTGCAGTAATATATATATCGCCGGCAGGATATTGACTTTGCTGATAAGTCATACCGGTAGCCGAAACGATGCGGATACGTGATGCTGATTGCAGTTTAGCCGGTATCTGCTGGGATGTCTCTGCCAGAGTCGGGAACTTCGAAACAGTCTGACGTGCAACCGGCGTAATAGGGCAAGTAGCCACGGCTATACTGTCTGAACGCGTGAGCACAACATGGTAGTAAGCAGTCGTATCAAGCGGTTCATAGAGATACGAAGTCGTTGCCCCTTCAATCCGTTCGCCATTCTTATACCATTGGAATGCAATGAACGAATAGCCTCCGTTATATTGCGGACTAAGCACAGTAAGTACATCGTTCCACTTCTGCTCAACAACTGCTGATGCATAGTTGACATCAAAGGCGATGTTATACCGCGTAGCGGGACAGCATGCTTGTATAAACTCAACGAGAGCAGAATAATGTCCCGGCAGCGTTGTCGGAGGATAAGGTACGGATAGGGATGTTATCGTCGGATCGGTAACGTAGAGATCCTTAAATCCTACTGCTTTCGCTTCCGGTGAGAAAATGATGTGAGCCGTATCAAATTGTCCCTCCATGATGGTATAGTCAATATTGAGTGAACCCTCATCCCCGCAGACTGCAAATTGTCCATCGTTATCCAATGACATGTTCAAATGCTGATTTACCCAAAGGTCTGTCGTTATAACGCTGTCACACCCATATTGATTGACCATAAAGACCGTATATTGTCCCGCTGTATTGAAGGTGTCTGTACCGATAACAATGAGTGAGTCGGAGCAGATAGAATCTTTGCGGAACTCTTCCGGAGTCTTCGGATTGACTTTCAAGTAGAGTGTGTAAGTGGAATCGCAGCCGGCAAAGTTAGGATAGGTCACTTCTAACGTGTCTGTTTTCTCGGCACTATACCATCTGTTGTCGAAGTAATACGGATCGTCCTGGCAGAGCGTGAGATATTCTGCACTATCGCGCTCGATGATAGTCGGCACGATAATAATGCTATCCAATGTACTGTCGCAGGCGTTATTTTCTCCTATATATGCCGTTAAGCGCACCAAAATAGTATCTCCCTCTTGCAGGGCAGTAAATACTGCATTAGGATTGGTTGTTTCCGTTGTTGTACCATCGCTATAACGTGTGAAGCGCCACAATTGGTCTTGACACGCTTCAGATGTGTGTTTCTCGTATCCCTCGTATTTGTTCATGACATGGGACTTATCTGTAAAGCGGATGTAATTGTTACAGTTACGTGGACTAATCGTATAATCAAATGCGGGAACCGGGAAACGTGGAGCCGATATAGTACTTACTTCAAAGTAGCAATCCGGATCTTCTATAAAGCTCAGACGGCAAGTATAGGTGTGCATTCCGGCATCTACATCCAGTGTTTGGTCTGTACTGATTTGTGTTCCGGTCTCATCTCTCCAAGCGTATGAGAAACCTTCCGGAGCCTGACACGTAATACGGGCATCGTTACCGCAGTTCTCCGTCTCGATATACGCAGAAGCACAATCTACAGTAAAGTAGGCATAGCCGTAGTGACCACCTGCTGTACAGTCCAAAGTGGTGAAACGTACCTTAATATTTTGTCCGTCATATGGTTGTAAGTTGACACCAACAGTTGTCCAATCCTTCCATGCTACTTTCTCGTCTTTAGACATATGCCATCCTGAACCTACTGCATCTGAATATGCAAATTTTGCTTGTCCGCAAGATTCATCTATTAAATTACCATCTTCGTCCAACACCTCCATGTAGAATTCCGGTTCACCGGTATGCCCCGGATTATTGAGTACTACCGCATATTTGACAATCAATACGCCTTGGTTAGCAGAATCGACGAGGATGTTATAAGTAATCGCTTCGGCTTCGTACTGCGTATGCCAGTTCCCTAACCGAACCGAAGCTGTGGCTCCTCTCGGCACGGTGAATAACTCATTGTCAGTACGTGGATCTGTTTCTGTCGGATCCGTATGGCGAGTATGACGGCTTTCTTCTGCGTCCGGTCCAAAGTCAATATAACCTTTATAGGAATAGGGCGTTTCTCCGGCATGATTAGAAGCTCCCGGATTGAAGCCATAGGTACATTCTACGTTAGGATCATCAAAATCAAGGAAGTTTACACAATGGTTCTGTGGGCAATAAACAATAACTTGGTTTTTGTAAACAAAGTTTGTCACTTGTCCGTCAGCAGCTACGCCGCGTACGCGAATATCGTATGTGCCTTCCCGAACCCGCTGAATTCTGTAGGAACAATTAATACCATCAGTACGTTCAAAGCCATCCACATTATCCGATAGTCCGTCTATACGCCGCCATGTATCAAAACCTACTTGACGATACTGTATCTCCCACGTAAGCGGAGCACCGCTTTCCCACGAAACGAGGAAGGTGGAGTCTTCACAGACAGAAACAACATCCATATTCTGCGGTTTCTTGTAAGTGGCAGAACCGATTTGGAGGTTATCAATACATATACCGGAACGCTGGATATCTTCACTGCGGTTATTGTTGACCCAAATAAAGACGATAGCAAAGGTGTATTGTGAGTTATTACTGCTTACCCGTATCTCGTTGGATAATGATACATTCGTCCACTGCTGACGTCCGCAAAGGAATCGGCCTTTTGACTCACCTAATTGTTGGCATGCCTGATTAATCACATTGTTAGATAAGATGCCATTCGTGGAGGATACGATACGGTCTAAATTATAGTAGTTGTTGTTAGCCGTATTGGTAAGCATCGTTTCCGGGCATACCATGACGTAAAGGTGGGAATTAGTAGTATCACCCACGCCTCTCCAGTCAAAACTGATGTCATAGTTCTTCTGTGAGGTAGCTGTAGGGAACTTATATCTCAAATAGGACACAACTATGTTTGGGGAATGTCCGTATCCCGAGCTCTTGCCGTCGGCAGAGATATATAATGAGCGTTTGCCCTCGCTATGTGCAGCCGTCCCTATTATCCATTGGTCTGCCGTTGACGGGGTGTTATAATTAAGCACCCAATTGGAGAGATCTTCAGTTTCTTCAAAACTGCAAGTGTATGGTATGCCTGTTGCTTGCGCCGATACGTACGTAGGGAGTATGAGCGCAACAAAGTATAATAATATGTGTTGTAGTCGTTTCATTGTGTGTAGTAGGAGGATTAATAGACTTGTTGTATATCTTCTCCATCCGTACCTGTGATGACGAACTCAACGCGGCGGTTGTTCTGACGGCCTTCTTCGGTGTCGTTTGTGTCCACAGGTTGTGTTTCGCCTTTACCTTCCGAGGCGAGTCGTTCAGCGGCTACGCCACGTTTGATAAGGTCTTCACGTACGGCATTAGCACGTCCCTCGGATAGTTTTTGGTTTGCCTCATCCGAGCCCACCGCATCGGTGTGACCGGTGATAAGGATGGAAACAGTCGGGTTTTCCAATAAGAACTGTGCCAAATCGCTCAGTGACTGTTCGGACATAGGCAGGATTCGTGTCTTATTAGTAGCGAAGAAGAGGTTGTTAATCTTCACTTTTATACCCTCTTTAATGCGCGTAAGATAGATATCAAGTGTGTCTTGAACGAAATGTAGTGTGTCGTCCTTAGACATATAACCCATTGCCGTTACGTGTGCGAGGTAATCTCCTGCAAGGAGTGTAGTCTCAATAAATCCGTCATCGGATGACTCTGCGGAGAAGAGCGTAGTCGTATCTGTCAGTGTTGTTAAGCGGGCAAAAGCCTCCACAGGTTGTTTTGTTTCAGTATCGTAGATATTGAGACAGAGTGTCGGCAGTACAGGCTCCGGCACACGTGTAAGGGCTAGACGAAGGGTGTCGAACGTAAAGGACTCGATATCCCGTACCAGTGTATCCGACGGGAAGTACCCATTCTTTGTAGCAGCAATGGTATAACGTCCGGTAGCGAAACGACCTTGTACAAGACCTTGTTTATTGGTAGTACGTGTTTGGATCTTACCGGTTTCGGCAGACGCAATCTCAACTGATACGCCACCCAAAGCGGTAGCAGACTCGTTGTCGTATAGATAAACGCCCAAACGCGGGTTCGGCTCCTTCGGCAGTTTTTGTAATGGTTTGTTATGACGCGGAAGGTCAAACCACAGCGCGAACTTAGCTCCTACAAGGAAAGGGTTAACGTTCGCATTAGCAGCAGAAATCGTATTTAATGTCGAGTTAATAGGATAGTCTAAAAGCGGGGTATTAGGACGCGCAAGTTGCATAGGCAGGTCTTGCGCACCGTCAGCAGCCTTATAGGAAGATACGTTAAGTAGTCCGTAATCAACAAACAGTGAGGCACGTAATCTAACAGGTCCTGTAATCCATTGGTCTAAGTTAACACCTACTTCTGCCGTTGCCGCCAAGTTGAAGCCTAAGGATACTTTAGTCGTTGGTGCTTCAAACGGTTCATTAGTCACCAAATCGTGCGAATAGATATTCGCCAAGTCCTCATAAAGTTCATTATCTTTAATAGTTGTAGTGCGAACACCGTTAATCGTTGATTTGCCTATTACTCCTATTCCTAATTTCAAGCCGGCTTGCCAGAAAACAGGTACATTGCGATGCTCCATACCTGCCATAATAGGCAATTGGATAAATCCACCTATGAGTTTGTCTTGCAATTGGCTAAAGGTATAGGTGTAAGTCATGTCGTATGTTACAGACAGCTCCGGATCGTATTGGAAAGGACGTACCAGCGGTCCTTTGTCTGCTCCATAAAAATCCATTACGGAGTTATAGGTCATAAATTCCAATCCGGTTGTGACCAGTGCACGTTTGTATCGTAGTTGGTACCCGATACCGGCTCCACCACCTACGTATCCCTTATCGGTATTGAGGAAGCCGGTGTTCGCGTTATTGTCAAAGGCTATGTTAGAGGTGAAGAGATTACTATAGCCTATTTGTCCCCATAGCCCCAGCCGATGGGCGATATCACGGTTGTTGTACACTTCTGCTTTGGCATTAGCGCGATTGATGGACTCCGTCTGTTCCATATAGAGGGCTTTTTCTTCCGCAGCAGAGAGGTTATTGGGCTGCGGCTTGGTAGGAGCAGCTTTGTCGGAGGTATTGGACGATTGCGTTTTCTGTTGAGCTTGGGCGCGCTGTTGTTGTGCTTTTTGCTGTTGCGCCTTTCTCTTAGCGGCTTCTTTTGCCTTTTTAGCCTTCTCTTTCTCACGCGCCTTGGCTGCCTTTTCACGCTCTTTAGCCTTTTTGGCTTTAGCTTTTTCGCGCTCTTTAGCAGCCTTTTCACGGGCTTTATCCTTATTGTCTGCAGCAACAAGGACGGTTATATCAGTACCGAAGGTGATATCCATTATAGGAGCACCTATGGAAAACGTAAATACGAGTAACAGTATGTAAGTGAGTTTTTTCATATTAGTTCTTTATAGCTTGTGTACCACCGCGTTTCCAGTTAACAGTATTTTTGGTACCGTCGTAGATATATTGCTTAGGAGCAACAGGTAACTGGAGCAATACGGTAAATTTTACGCCTATATTAAAGTTGTTGAATCTTGCGTTATAAGCCGGTTTGCTAAGCAAAAGTGGAGAAACGTAGTACTTGACGCCCTCGTCTGTTTGCTTGTAGTAGAAAGTATTTTCAGCATCGGCAGGCACGGAGTTCAAGTTCAGTAGTCCGTAGTCTGCATATAGTGAAATAAAGTAGGTTACTTTTTCAGGTTGAACATTGTATTTTTTAGCGAGTTGTTCTCCGCCGACGCGCCATCCGATTTCAGCGTGTGCAATGAGATTGATATTCCATTTCAGTTTCTGATAACCGCCGTTGGTAATCTCCTGCTCTGTCTCGAAGCTGTGGTTAGGCATATCAGAAAATGAATCGTAGAAGCGGGTATAAATCCCCGATGTGGTGCAGAGAGCTTTTGCGGAAGTAGCACCATACAGGGTATATGCGATTTTAGGTCCGACTAAGAAATTGAAACGTCCCCATTCTCCCCCTACGAGAAGAGGAATGTTAAGATTGACGGCATGTGTAAAGTCCTGTTGGTGAGATACGTACACATGCATATTGAAAGGCTCTCCTTCCGTATCTATCATGTTAATATCGGTAATAACGATAGGCTGCGAACCTGAGTAGAAGTTATAGGAGAATCCAAGTCCGGTAGTAAAGAGGAAATCGTTATGGAAGATGCGATACCCCGCGCCCAATTCAGTCTCCAATCCCGGTGTAGCGGCTTGCCCCTTAATAGAATTAAAAAGATTTGCGTATCCGAGGTTACCATTTAACGTGACATAATGCTCGGTCTCCGCATTGAGGCGCGTGAATGCAAACCCCATACCCGAAGAGGCTAAAAAGAGCAACAATATGAGTGATTTCTTGTACCTCATGACTAATAATAGCAAAAAATCGCGCAAAGGTACGAAAATTATGTCATATGTGCAAATATTCATTCATTTTTTTTACAAAAATGATACATTTTCTTTCTTTTTCGTACTATTTGGTTAGCAAAGGAGTCGCTTGGATTATTGCCAAGCGACTCCTTTGGAGAGATATGTCAATAACGGTTTATTGAACGATTACGCGTCCAACGAACTGTTCGTTGAGTTTATCTGAGATGCGAACGGTATAGACGCCGGAGTTATCGAATGCGTTGATAACAATTCTGTTATGCGCAGCAGGTTGGTCTTGTTTAAGAACCATACGTCCTACGATGTCATAAACCTCGACGTGTATTGTACCGTTGAAGTTACCCTTAGCGGTTACGCTTTGACCTGCACGGATAATGTTAGGCGTGAGGTTAAGGTTACCGGCGGCTACGTTATCAATAGCGGTAATAACTGTGAGAACCAATACATGTGTACTGTCGCACTCACCACCTTGCCCCGGTACAACGACGGTGTAAGTACCGGACTCGGAGTATTCGTTGCCGAAGAAGGTGTATGTTTCGCCTTCGTTAATCTCGGCTTGGACTTCCTCTTGGTAGAGTTTAGCAATAGTGAGATGCAAGGTAACTGTACTATCGCAGCCATCAACCGTCTTGAGGACTTCAGTGTAGTCTCCGGACTTGGTGTAGGTCTTAGCTACAGCAGGCCAGAAGTAACCCTCCGTCTCACAAGCCGTTGCACTGAATTCAGATGTAGCCGGTTGCATTACGGTGAGTGATAGAATGAGGACACTATCACACCCTGTTACACAGCTGAGCGTATCATAGTAAACTCCTGTACGGTCGAGTTTCTGTCCGATGAACTTATCATCGAAGGTGAGTTTTTCGCCTTGACAGATCTTATACGAGAGGTTCGTATGTGCTCTTGGGTTAACATAGAGATGTAAGCAAGCCAAGCTATCGCAGTGGTTAACACCCTGGAGTTTACGTTTGTAAAGTCCTGTAGTTGTCTTACCGCTAAAGTCGTGGTTGGAGTATGTCTCACCTTCACAGATGGTGTCGTAGATGATAGTCTCTACAGCCTCATGTATAGTAGCATTGAGGGTATAGATAGTATCACGTGCACCGGCGTTAGCTTCGTTAGTGCTTGCCAAGTCGTAGCGAGTGTAAGTGTGTTCACCTGCTGTGACTTTGTCACCGTCGATAAAGAATCCGTTCTGGTCAATATCCTCGTATTGGCAAGCTTCTGCCTCTTGCTTTGCTTCATCGTAGTTTGCGATACGGATATTACCAATGTGGATAGCACAAGTAGAAGCAAGATAAGTAGTAGCCTCACGGTAGAAGCCGATACAGATATTCTTACCAGCGTACTTGCTTAGGTTAGCACGAAGCGAAGCCCCTGTATATGGAATGTTGCGCAGTTGATTGCCAGCAGGCAGTGCGTTAGACCATATACCGAGGATGTCCTCCTTGAGCCATGTCTTACCACCATCTTGTGAGAGAGCGATAATGAAGATGAAGTCATCCGCCATATTCGTCTCCGTTACCTGATTGCCGTTTGGTGTAGTGATACTTGATCCTGTCAATGCAACATTCATTGTCAAATGAGCAGAGTCATCGTCGTTGAGATATACCTGCGGAGTTACCATCCAGTAATAATCATACGCGGTTGAAGTAACCGTAGAGTTGGAGTAGAATGGAGCAGCATAGTGTGCACCGTACAATCCATAGCTATTGGTGATACGTCTCCAACCATATGACGTGCTTGATGTACCATTGAACTGAACATCCGCACTGTCAATGACGAGGAGTGCAGGGTTCGTGCCGAATTTCCAATCCGCGTCTAAAGTAGCAGCGCTGAAGTCTTCTCCGTAGAACGGTGTGCGTACAGTAGTGAAGGTAGCGTTCTGTGAGAATTCACTTTCTCCGAGGTCTTCCCCGCAGATAGTCATTACACGCCATGCGTAGGTTGTGTATTTGCTCAAGTTATTAACTACTTGTGTTGTAGTATATACGGTGTCGTTAAATACGAGCGCTGTATCTTCTGCAAAGTTGTAGTCGGTAGAAACTTGTAGCACGTACTTCTCTGCATCTTCAGGAGCCGTCCAACTGAGCGTTGCGCTATTGGCTGTAACATCGCTTGTTGCCAAGTCAGTAGGTGCATTGCAGTGTTGGATAGGTGAGAATGATACGTCGTCAATCCATACATGGTCGTAGGTAGATTTCCGAGTTTCTCCCTTTGAGTAGAGTGTGGACATGAAAGCAACGTATTTACCTGTTGCTCCGGTGAGGATTACTTTCTTCTTCTGGTAGAGGAAGTCATTAGCAGGGGTACCATAATCTGACGTTGTGAATGTCCCATCATAGGTAATCGTATCAATAGGAACAAATGTAGTAGCATCCATCGGATCCGTCATTGTACCCACTATGACAGATTTTGCATAGTAGTACTCAGCTGTTGAAGCGGAGGTTCCGTAAGTGTACTGAGTAGAAACCTTACCGGTAGATGTAGTCAGGTATCCCGGACGCATCCAGAAGTTGAGCTGCAGGGTATCATAAGCGGCTACATCCTCAATCTCCGGCATTGCCAAATATGTCTGCACCGTAGTGCTATACGCATACAGTTTTGCTGCATATGAGCCGGAGTGGCTATACATTGAGGTTGCATTGACATAGTTATAGGTATTCGTACCTACAGCGGATGTCCCAGCGTTCTCATATGTCCAGCACATGGTCTGCTTATAAGTAGCAGAGGTCTGTGCGGGCAGGATACGCCAGCCGTCCTCCAACTCAAAGCCCGTAGCATAATCCGGCGTGATGGTTTCACATTGGGTATAGAAATCCTCTGCTGGAGTTTTCGCCGTATTGATAGTACCGTTAGTCTGGTACATGTACCACTGGTAGCCGGTTTTCGGGTTCAGTCCGGTAGCGGTGTAGGTAGTCTGTGTCCCTGGAACGGTATCACGGAGAATCTCCTGATTACCATCTTGGTTGAGCACAACTACTACAGACTGGATGTTGGTGTGTTTAACCTCCCAAGAGAAGTCAGCTGTGGTGGTAGTGATGTCCCCCGTAACAGCATGTCCCGGTGCGAAGAGGTTGTCGCCAATCGGCTTGATGCTGAGGTCATCGAGGAAGAAGAGACCATAAGCAGGTTGGTAGAGCACGATATACTTGCCCTTAGCTTCCGTCAACGGCAACTGCATCTTCTGCCAATAACGCAATCCGTTCGGATCGGTATCTACTTTGACTGCGGTAGTAGAAGTATAAGCATTGTATGTCAGCGTATCAATGATCTCCAATGTACTGAAGTCATTCGGGTCAGTGAGTGTACCGACTATGATTGACTTGCAGTAGCTTGCACCAAGATAGGTTGTTCCAACCATATTGCCGATGCTGGCAGGAGTGGTGTATGTATCATCGTAGTTAGCGAAGCAGCGTGCATAGAACTCTATCATCATCGTATCGAAGCTGCAGTTGAGCTCCGGCAGCACGAAATACGGCTTGGTATTGTATGTGGATGATGTATAGATCTTCAGGGCAGGACTGTCGTTGCGACCATACTCATAATGA
>CAMOJP010000016.1 GCA_946617165.1 uncultured Bacteroidales bacterium | reverse complement strand
CTCTCTCCGCTTAGCTTGTTCCCTTCCACGTCCAAAAAGGAACAACCCATTTCGGAGCAAAGATAATACTATTTTTCCACATACACAACATTTTTTTTATAAAAAAAGTCGCGCAAAGTTTGCACGACTTTTTAATATACAATTTACAATATTCAGTGGCAAGTTCAAAGATTGGAAAAGATTTATTATAATCCAATGGCATTTTGCCACTTCCGTAATAATAATCTACTCCCAAATCTGTTATCAATCCATATGCATTAGGACTTAATTGAGCAAATCATCGTTTTCCCAACCGGCTCTTATTGCCTTACTCCAATTAGCATTGTTCGGATATATTTGGAGAATGCTGGATCTTGCGAAGAGAAGCCGATTTCATCTGTATTGTATTTACTGGGGAATGCAAAGATTATCTTTTCACCACTCATCCAACAACTCATAATCAGATTATCATTCAGCGGGATACACTCAAAACCATATTTTAAATACAAAATTTCTATTTCTTTTGTAATTTCCGCAAACATATTCTCAAAATCAAAAAATGTTATTTCCTCCATTTTTTTATTAAGATATGCTTCTTTAATTGCATCTATTTTGCAGCATGTGCTATAAATATCTTGATCCGAACGACGCTCTTGAGTATCGTTTTCTGTGGCTATCGGCTTCAAATAAGCGCGTACAACGCGCTCGAACTTTTTGGGATTAGCAGCTCTTTCCAATTCAAAATATTTTTCAGACAAGATTGAGTCTTCTCGTGCGATATTTACTGTAACATTATTTTGGACCAGTAGCCTTAACGAATCGAATAGGATTTTTTTTTCATGTTGAAATGCTGCCAATTGGCTTCCAAATCGATTCTCTTGAACCATCTGATGGAATGCAATTCCTTTAGGATCATAGTACGCTACAATAACGTGGCTTCCTCCATTTCTAAGTTCCAGAAGATGTCGATTATAGCTCTTAAACTCGTCAGGTTTGCTACGGAATCCGTAGTAAAGTACATCTTCAAAGATTATAATTGAATCTCCAGGAGTGGCTTCTCCGAACAAATTGTTTATCGCAGGCAGATAATTAGGAAAGATTCCCAAATGTTTAGTCGTTAAGGAGTTTTGGATCTTAACTAGATTATCCGTCATTTCTTTAGACTCCTGCATATTCTCTACCATCTCATACGCAAAAAATATGATTGAAACGAAGAGTGCAAAAGAAGCCGATTCTGAAATAATTTTAACAAATTGCATCGCCTTGGATGCTTTCATTTTTTTCCAAAAATCACTCATATGAATTACAAATTATAATTATTCTTTGTATCGAATGGATTACCATATTCGTTTCATTACCCAGGTTATTATAATTCTTCATTAAGTGCCGATTGAAGACATAATGAATAACTGATCTGGTTCATTTGTTGAACTATGTTTTGATCTATATGAAATGATGTATGAACAGCACTATTATTATAGAACAATTTCATTTTATCAAGTTCCTCTATTATCTGTTTGTTCTGCGTTTTAAGTTCATAGACTTTAGCCACATACTCACTATCGTAAACAAGAGTGGATACACCCATATTCCAAAGCCAGGTACATATATCTTCAACACCACAGCTATCGTCCGCTGGTTTCGCAGAACTATCACCCAAGCTTTTACTGATATGTTCCAGATCAATTACGCGCATGTACAACGCACGAGATAATATATCCGTCAACTGAGATAATTTATATTGTTCTACAGAACCATTATTGTCAATTAAGGTGACCTTTTCGAATGGAGGCTCGCTTTGTTTTTCCTCTTTCCATGGCAGTTGTACGGACAATTTGTTTTTCTTTAACTTCATTAAATAATCCAACTCCGATATAGCAGCATAAGAGTTACCAAACAAGTAAGTTCTTAGTGTTGAATTGGTCGATGTTGCGTGTTGAGATAATGAATTAATTAATGTGCTAGGTAATATACCATAACCATTAAGCGTAATTTTAATATTAGTTTCTTGTCTTATTTCCTGTAATAAATATGCAATATCAAGGAATATACCGCTACCGGTGGATCCACATAATGAGAAGACAATATTTATGTCAATACTACTTATGCCGTCAATCTTATCTGTCTCTATGTTATTTACTCCATTTTTTGCAGTACTGATGGAATTGTGCATTTCTGTTAGAATTGTTAGTAGATAATTTTTTAGGGCTGCTATTTTGTATATAAATGCTAAACGACCATCACTGCGAACCATCCTGGGACTATGATTAAGGGGTGTCATGAAATACCTATTTTGTTGAGGCAACCAATCTATATTACGCCTATGATATTGGACGAATTCATATATTTTTTTGGGGGGCACTGCAATGTTACATATTTCTTTATATTCTAAGGAAACCTTTAATTGATTTTTGCTTGATATTTGCATAGACAAATCATATTCATCTGTGTCAATTCCCACAAAAAAAATATAGGGAGAAAGTATTTCCTGAAATTCAATATTATCCAGAAATAACGCTTTAGTCTTAAGTATAGTTTGAATTCCGACTCCTCCTAACCCTATAAAAATACTTGGTTTAATCATAGCTGAATAGTATTAATAAAGTTTCGTTAAGTGGACAAGTTTTCAAAAAACTTAGATATTGCCTCCCACCAAGAATCAGTCAGGGACACCAACAAGAAGCCAACGAAAGGCCCCCCAGCGAGCAATATGGTAATCCAGCCGAAATCCATCATTGTCACACACCATATGCAAAACACAGCTATTTCAAGAATTGCCAAAATTAGATATACTTTGTTTGATAGTTTTTTTAACCATGGGAAAAATATTAGCGGGAATAAGAATAGTGCACCGGCTACGATCCACACTATCAGATAACTGATTCCTGTTAACGGAGCCGGAGCTTTAGGGAACTGAGCGGTTTGGAGAATAATGGGTGTTTGGAGATTTTCTTGCTGGTAAGCTGTTTCTAATATATAGAATGCATACTCTTTCCCTCTTATGAGGGTAACACATGATATATAGTCTTTCCTTTTACCACGCGTTTGGTAGTATCTCACCCATCCATCCACATCATCCGACACTCGTTCACTCTTAAGGAGCGAGCCGAACTTATCATCTCTATCAAATTCATTTATTCGGCTCCATGAAAATTGTTTGCCATCTGCGTTTTTCATTGCATAAAGTGACACATAGGATGTTCCCAAGTCTGCTTCTGCTCTTTTAAACCCATTTGTTTTTTTCACATTAGTTCCTTGTGGGAAACATAGTTGTACCCCCGTTAGGCTATCTGTGAAGACAACATTATCTTGTGCTAATACGACAACCGAACTCAGAACTATCAATATGGAAATAATATAACTTTTTTTCATATTTTGTCATTAAATGAATCTATTGTGGAAATAACCATATCTTTATACAACTCAGAAGTAGAGAATTCTGAATCTTTTGCAGTATAGTGGCAACGTGGTACTAGATATTTATTCCACAATATTGTTTGATTCTGATTGACATAATGATATATTTTGAATTCTACTTGTACACCGGGAATACACGTCCCTTTTGATACTGCGTTACCATTCCACGTGAAAAAATTCGAATGGTTCGTGACATTAATGTCGATAAACAATTTTCCCTCTGGTTTAAAAATATTATGCTTTCCTAGGGTATAGCTTTCAAACTTTAACACCTCACCTCCCAATATCTCTACGAATAGTTTATCTAATTGCCTACTGACAGCAGTTGCTACATCGCTTTCGGACAGCAATAGATTAATTGAAAGGTATTTATTCTCCAATAGTGTGTTGATATTACGGATTATGTCTTCGGATTTAGGGTCTTTGCCTACTCTCTTATCCCAAAAACTGCGAAGTTCTGCTAGGTAACTCTTTTGATCCTTTGTATTATTCCGATATGTCAGATAATAAGGGACTACTGTATCAGAATTTATAGCGACGTCTTTTAGAATTTTTATCAAAAGGTTTGCAAAATCCGGACGATATTTAGTTTTTATTTCATCCGATTTCTTTTTTACGTATTCTCCGACATTGTATGCAATAAGACGCTTAACCGACTCTTTGAACGCAATCCTGTCTTCGTGCAGAAAATATGCGCAGTCTTCAAAGTTCGCATGAGATTTGAGCTTAAGATATAGTATCAAATCTCGCGTAGCTCCTCCTCCAAGATATGTGAGCAATGCTGATATTATAACCAAAAGTCCGAACCACAACCATGTCAACCGTGTATAGAATGGGTACTTACTTTCCGGCATTTTTGCCTTAAATTCTTCTATATACTCTGTTTTGATGGTCATCACATTCCCGTTATTAGGATCTGCTGCCACCGGTTGAGGACGTGAGAATGCTTTATGTTGCCATGCCAACAAATAGTAAGAATTATATTTTTCTCCACTATTGGACGTATACACATACGGTATCTTTACAGACTCCACGTACTCTAATTTAGGGGCCTTGATAGACCATGTCACGTAAAATGAAAGTATTACCAATACGAAAAACAGGACCCATAATAATCGATCCAGAATGTTATCAAGCTTTTTGAGTTTCATAATATATTAATATTTTTCTCCTGCTTTTACGGCTTCGCAGGTTTAGCCTTATATATATGGTTTATGCCTGCCATCATAACAGGCATAAACCATGTAAACTTACTATTCTTCAAGGGATGCCGGATTTTCTCCACCCGTTGAACCTTTAAAAAATTTATTGTACCAATCAATAAGCGTTTGTTTTAATCCGGGGAACAGATCAAGGGAATTGTTAATCTTATCCCATGCCGCCTGCTTGATAGTTGATTTGGCATGATTGATTCGATTACGCTGTTTTTGAGAATATTCGCCATAATGCTTGTCAATAATCGCGGTTATTGACTGATATTGACGGAACACATCCTGCCATTCGGTAAGGCCGTACGACTGACCATTCTTTTCAACATCCTCTGCAAGTTCTTCCAGGTTATGGAGAGCCGTTGCTTTCTCAGAGCACGATGTTGATAACATGGTTACGCAGCCCAGCACGACTGCTAAACATACATAAAAGATTTTTCTTTTCATTGTTGATAAAGATTAAAAGTTTTACATTCAAAATTCAATTTGATTCTTCTCCAGTTCCAGTTTCCTGAAGAAAATAATCTTATACGGGGATGAGATTGAAACAAATGTTATGTTATCTACTGCATCCCTTAACTCTTTTTCCAGACGGTCACGTTGTTCCTCATTATCGGTATGCACAAACATTACCTGACGGGCATCACGACCTTCATCTTCAATATTGTATTGCAAGAAGATATCCGATTTGCGGTTTAAATTATTAAATAATTCACAAATATCATCAAAATCATGTACAAGATACTGGTATAACTTTTTGTCTTTGAGATTAATAAGGTAATCTGCAAGACTAAATTTCTCATAATGAGTTGTAATTTTTTGTAATAGATCCTGTTTAATATTTTGTTGCACACGGATGATACCATCTTCGCTTGGCTCATACGAGTCTATGAATCGCCAGACATTATTCTCTTCTATTATGGATTCTTCTTTCGCTTTAAAATACTCATCAAGGATATCATTCCGAATTAAAGACACAAATGGAGCTCTGGCTTCCGCGTGCATCTTTGCATGACATTCCTTCGTCGTATTATACCATTCTCGGAGATTTAACAGATAATGCGATATTGCCGAATGGCGTTGCTGGAATTTAGTAGATAACGCAAAAAGTTGAGCAATCATTTCGCCAGACAAATGGAACCGCGATTCGAGCATTTCGACATTCTCTTCCATGTCAGAAATTTCCGCATTCAGTTCTCTGTTTATTCGCTGATAATGCAACTCTAAATCCTTACGTTTCTCTATGCGCCGCCATATATAGAATATTACAAATGCGATTATGGCAATTATACCAATAATCCAGATGAAGCGGAGCCACCCTTGTAATGCTTGCAAGGTGGAGCCAATGCCATTTTTATTTCCTAATAAAAATCCCAATACTTTCCCCCATGTAGAATTCGTATCTATGAATACATTAAAAATATCCATTGGTATCCAATCCAAAGCTCCGGGAATGATATTCAACTTTCCAATAATAGCATCACACGTACCGCAGAATGCAGAAAGCGTACCAATAGTTCCGAGATAAGCCCATGATGTTTTGATTGTGGCTTTCTTGAAATTGCTTATAGTAGAATTTTTTTCTTTTTCATTTTCTATTTTTGCCGTTTCGAGATCTTCAATTTGAAGTTCCTTACGATGTTTTGCGGCGCGATAGAATCTATCCCGTTTATTTCGGTCGCGGAGTGGTAGTTTGACAGCCTCATAATACTCCTGCAGTTTCGTATCGTATTTCTGCAATTCTTTCAGTTCGGAAATAAGCCGATCCATGAAATTTTTACGGAGTGCATAGCGGACCGTTAAATCCGTTTCAGAGAAATTGAGTTGCGGTCTATCAGTTTGCTTAATGGTAAAAACTGTATCCTCTATTTTTTCTACAATTTTTCCTTCCTCATTACTTTCCGTTTCTTGCTCCACTGCAATTTCCTGAATGGCCACACAATCCCAGTAGCCATATTGCATTATGTAGTCGTACGACAAATAGCAATACCCTCTATCACCGAAATCCATTCCCCAGGAATTACGTACTTTGAAAACTCTCTGTTCCTCATTAAATCCGCATAATACCATCGCATGGGCATGGTTTTCTCCTGATTCTTTCAACTGTTGAACTTCCTCATCAGAGGGCATGGAAATAAATCCATTTACCCCTTGTCCAAACGAGGGGAATAAATCCACAGCAAAAACAACCGGCAGTCCGTCATCCAAAGCAGATTTTAAGGTTTCAATCTTTTTCTCAACCATCACCGCGCGTTTCACTTTGCGTAATTTCGCCTCCTCATATGCTTGCGCAGAAGGGGTTTCCGCAAAGCCTCCAACTTTGTACGGCCACGCTTGCTCCGAACAGATACCTTCTTCCGATAAAGTTTGGATAGAAGCAACAGAATTAGACCCCTCGTCAAACTGTTCTCTTCCCGTACGCTTGCGCGCGTTGTAATAAAGGAATTGTTCACTTAGGTCAGGAAATTGCACACGGTTTTTCTTAAGGAAATACTCAAATACACTGACCATCGAGAAAGACATACACGCACCTTGCTGCCCCTGATTTTTGATCTCTGTGAATCCATTCGAGATGTCAATATTTTTCGTTGTTACAGGATGAGGTTCATAGTTATCTTCCAACGGTACGATATCATCATCATGGTGTAAGAGTTGGAATTCCTCCTTCTCAAAGATAATCTTACCACCTTCAATCAGACATTTCTTGGATTCATCAAGTTGTGTGAGATTCTTCTTTAGTTCTGCAAGTTCATCCTGCATTTCGCGTATATTAGCGATATAATTACGCTGACGGAAACGCAATTCCTTGAGTTCATCTATAGGTAATTTTGCCTTTTTGCTTACTTTACCTTCTTCTGATAGTGCTTTTTCGCCCACTAACAAGCTATAGGGCGGAAGTATTATCTCGTCTTTTGTTTCTTCTTTGTCAAGAAGTTCGTTATTCTCGTTTACGAAAAAATTAACGCATTCACGCTCTAGGTCAATCAGAATCATTTGCTCTGAATTGATCAAAGTGCCATGCGAAAAGAGTTCATCATCCTGTCCCAACAAGATAGATAGCAGCCCCTTCTTTTGCGGCAAAGATAAAGTTTCGTTTTGGAGAATTTTCTCTAATAATACTTTGTTTAAAGCCTCAAATTTTTCTTTTAGTTTAGGAAGGATCGCGGGCATTATATCTGTCATTGCATCGCCCCGTTCTCTTCGAGTTGCAATCTCTAGATGATAGAATTCACTCATCATTTTCAGATGAGGTTGGAGTAGTAGATCTATCTCTCGGGCCGCCCAGGTAATATCCACCTCTCCTTCATGAATACGTTCTTTCTCGAGAATTTTTATGAAGGAGTCCTGTAAGATATATTCCTGGAAATAGTACTGGTCAAAACCTAACATAGAAATACCAATGCCCTGAACATCTTTTCCATCTACATTTATACCTCCAAATGCAGCATCATAATTCTCAATACATATTAGAGCAAACTCGCCAGCAATACTGATTATTGACTCTTGTGTTAATTCCAAAGCACGAGTTGTGGTTTGATTTTGAATAATCGTAAAATGCGCAATGTGGTGAGCCGTAGACTCCTTGCGGCGCATAGAAATAATCTTATCGATTGTTTCTTTTGTCTTTTGGTTTAGCTCCTCTGCTTTTTGCGCAAGGTATTCAGTCTTATTCGGATCAAACACCTCGGCAAGATCACCACATAAGCCGACAATATCAATATCCACCTTATTGCCCAATTGCTCTTTCGCGCAATTGATGAAATTTTCCACTTGCTGCCATATTACGGGTACATAAAGTTGCACATATAGACAAATATGCAGGTTATCATTACCTGTGTAATTTGTATTAATACGTTGTTGCCATAGTTTCTTTATATACACCTTAAGAGATTCATTTAGTGATTTCTTATCGGCATCGAATTCCGGAGTATATTCTGGAACCCACTGGTCTTTAAGATGAGAAGTGAAAGTTAGTTTTTCCTCTTCTTTTTTTATTGCCTTGTTAATGGACACGTGTCCATTAGAATCCTCTTCATAATGTAAAGCTGTGAAATACGGGCTGATTGCATCATCAGCATACATCGCAATATAGCGGCGCAGTTCAAGCAGAGCTTCTTTTGAAGCTCTGCCGAACATGATGTGTATTGAGTGTCGCATGATTAGATTTTGAATATAGATTCTCTACACTTGTTTTCTGCAGTAATAAGTTTGTTTGTTTCTTCGTACCCGCGACCGGTCTTGATGGTGTTAATAGTAAGTTGGCAATGTGAATACTTTGTAAAGTAATTTTCCATTACATCAGCCTGTAATTCAGCTGTTGCCTTCTTTCCAATCGCATCCATATGCTCACGGAACTTAGCAAAATACTGTTTGGTGACATGGTCATTTTGGCAGAATTTCTCGAACGCACGGTCACGATAAGCAGAACGTGTATTAACCCACTGATCTTCAGGACCGGCAATCACAGGAATTGTATCATCTTTGTACCAATATACGCCTTGGTCAAATTTGATGAGATCCAATATACAACCCATTGTCCACGCCATAATCGCTTCATCTTGATTGGCTTTCTTCGGTTGGAACGAATACTCTTCCTCATCCATACGTTGCTGTAATTGTTCATCTATATGGAAGGATACACGCTCTTGATCTTTGTCGTAGGGCAACTTCAAAGTCTCCAAGCCACCGATAGCAAGAGCAGGAATAGGACGTTTTTGACGATAAATAATAATACGATCTGTAAGTCCTGTGCTAACCGTCTCCGCTATCTCTGAACGGATAATATCCCTATAGTATTCGCCTTTAGTTAGACGGCATGTAGCCACGTCCGGAACACAAATATAGAACTGCTCTTCCTGACCAACAGTTCTTCCTGTACTTTTCAATAAGAGACCATGGTCATCAATATTAAGGAATGGGAGTGAATGGTTGGCTGCGCGACGAATAATATCTTCAAACTCTTCTTTACTCATTTCATTCAAGATATCATCAATGGTCTGAGCACGAAGCACTTCACACTCCTTAAGATTTGCGGTATAATCATCCAAAATAGCCTTATACGTTTCTTTAGTAGCGGGAGCATATAACGTCTTGCCCGGCATTTTATCTATCAGACCGCTCACAAGGACATTTTCGTCTTTTTTCACCTCCACATTCTTAATCTTATCCTCTGCTAGGTCGATAACGACATTGCGGCTATTGCCATAGTGATTTTGTAATTCACGGATAGAAGCATCGTTATCTTCGATTATAGAGGTAAATTTCTTAATAGACTCTTGCAGATTGATCAATTCTTTTTCAATCAGTTCTATGACTTTTGCATAGAATTGAACTGCATATGAACGACGTTTCGCTTCTAGATCGGCAATCAGATAATTTTGTGCATATGTTTTAATGAGCGATATATAGTTATCTGTTTTCCCATGGAACAAACCATGATTTAGATAACTATCCAATTGCTCAATTTGTGACTTAAAGTCTGTTTCTGCATTTTTGCGGTCGTCTTCTTGCTCCTTGAGTTCCGTTCGCATCATAACGACAAAAATATCGTTGATTTGTCTTTTTACTTCATTTAAGAAGTCATTAGATAAACCAAGAGATATCTGGCATAATTCTTTCTCTTTCTCAACCAGTTTTGCTGCCACTTCAGCATAAAAATCGTCAACTTTTTTATTCCATTCTTCAGGAGATGGTTGGAAGCCTTGATTATATAAATCCATTTTATTAGTAATCTTAGCTTCTACCGTTCGTTTATCAAAATCTTTGTCTGTAAGAGACGGTGCGGTGACTTGTGATATATCGTACAGGCGATCAATCACTTGATCCTTACCCTCGTTTTCGCGTATCCGCACATTATCAATCCAGTTATTAGCTATAACGTTGGTATCCTGCGTATGCGTAAGCAGCTCACGAACGAGTTTGTTTTGTGCCTTCAGTTCATAGACTTTAGCCACATGCTCACTATCGTAGATTATTGATGCTGTTCCAATCGCAGATACCCACGCACACTTATCCTCTACGTTGAATGCCTTGTTTATCATGTCGTTTTTGACATTATCGCCCACACTCTTACTTTGACTACCAATTTGACCAGTTGTAGCAAGGAGTGCTAAAGATATCATCTCAGTTAGATCGGAGATTTTCTTATAGCAAATACCCTCGGTATTCTTGTTATCAATTAGCACTAGGCTATCAAAAGGCATTTCGTCCGTTTCCTGACTTTGCCATGAAATTTTCACTAATCTTTCATCCGTCGAAACACTCATAAGGTAGTCCAAATCGCGGAGTGCACCATATGCGTTAGGTTGCACACGACTTCTAGCGGCAGGAGCTTTGATTTCTTCCATAAATACGCCCGGCATTACACCATAACCATTGATCGTGATGTCCGCATTGTTCTCACGGGCTATTTCACGCATCAAATACGCCACATCAATGAATGTACCGCAGCCCGTACCTCCACTAAGCGAAAATACAATATGTACCTCCGTACAAGCATTACCATCATCTCCGCTCTCCAATGCCTGATAGTTTTTCCATTTAGCAGAATAGCTTTCCGAAGAACGTACGTCTGTTAATGCAACGCGTAATCGCTCTTTTAAACGCTCACGATTGTACATAAATGCCAATCGACCATTGGAACGTACCTGACCAGCTCCGCGATTGAGCGTATTAATAAATATTTGGTTTTGATGAGGCATCCATTGCATATCACGCTTGCTATTTTCGAAATATGCTTTCGGGTTGTTTACGCTTATACTAAAACGTTCTCGCGCACTCAATGTAAGGTTACTATTTTTCTTACTAGCCGTAGGCAGTTCATATTCATTACTATCCGTATCAATACCTAAAAAGGCAAATAATGGAGGCAATTCGCCATCCTGTCCGTAGTTGTCAAGAAGTACTGATTTGGTTTTGAGAATGGTCTTCATTCCCGTACCGCCCAAGCCGATAAAAAGGCTGCGTCTAAGTTTTGTTGCCATAATGACTGATAAATTTAAGATTATTTTTTATTAAATTATTTTCTAATTATCCGATAGAGACACTTGCCGTCATCTCAGATCTAACTCGTTTGACAATAAATGGACGCCGTGGACCATTTTGCGGAGTTATCATTGATGTCATACGATAAGTAGCTGCTTCTCCTGCTTTTATGTCCTCATTTACAGCAATACCATCAGAGCCGCATGGGGTCATCTCGACAGGCGTAGTCCAAAAAGTATTAGTCAGATACTCTATTCGCCCGCAGAATAACTTGTTTAATCCACCCTGGCTTTGGGGAGATGCCGAGCATATAATTTTTCTTGCGCCATGCAAACTACAATCCTCACGTCCCTTACGAGTTTCACCATCGAAATACGTCACTTGTAGATTATCAAATGCGAATGTCGGGAATACAATCCAACGTATAAGTGCAAACCAAAGAGCAAGAAGTGTTGCAATCGCAATACACATCCAAATTAAACCAACCAACAGAGGATTTAATCCATATTCATATTTTACCTGCCACTCCAGTCCGGTACTAATAATGTTACCTACCTTTGCTTCCTCACCATTGATTTGATCCAAATCGCCACAATCCAAAATCTTCATAAATAATCTATATGTTCCAGGAATGGCTACTTTATTAAAACGGAACTGCAAGTCTATTTTTTTATCCGAAGGACTAATCGTAATATCGCTTCCTTCAATGACTTTACCGTCTCGCAATACAGAAATATAACGTCCTTTGGAACTATTTACAGGCGAATAGTTACCATTTTCATCAAGATATACTACTTGTAACTTTATTGGTTGGGTAAATGCAATATCGCCCATGTCAAGCTGGAGTGATTGCGTTGGTAGCACCACTTGATCCCAATTATATTTACTCCAAAGAAAATCTGAATAACCTTTAGATTTTCCGATGTAGAATCCTTGACCATCGTTTGAACCACACGATGCAAAGCAGAGTGCCATTACGGCAATAAGGAAAAAATTACAAATTTTCTTCATATGTCTCATTGCTTAATAGAAATTGTTAGTGTTTTTTGCGGTTTGTTAACATATCGTAATTCGCACGACTTATTAACCAACTCATTAACAGGAGTTTCTTTCTTTTCTTGATCAAAGTTCAATACTATAACCGTATTCTCATCTGTCGGCATACTGCGTTGGAGTTCTGCTAAAGACATTTTTGGTTTAAGAGTAACTTCTACTGTCGCTTTTCCGTCAATAGTTATGGTTTCGTCTAATTCAAAATACGGATTAGATGATGTATAAACGTGAACTTTCTCAGTTCCCTGAATCGGACGTTCTGCATCATTAAGGACAACATTTAACTTAATCGGTTGACTATATTGCTCCTTGAGCGAAACATTTTTAGGTCCTTTGATTACAAATCTATTAGTAGGAGCCACAAAACCTCCTTTAGGAATACCGAAAAAAGGTTGAATGCACTTACTTTCGTTTAGAATTTCTCTTAACTTGGGATCTTGCTCGTACACAGCATCTGTTAATAGATAATAATAGCCATTGATATTATTTGGCTCCGCAAAATCACACCAATTTCTCAGCATATCATGAAAAACCGAACGTAAAGGTATAGGTGGCCATTGTTCATCTGTATGCCCTCCGTCAGTTAATACATACAAATCACTATAATATTGAGCCTTGGGAACAAAAAGATTGTTCTTTGCGTATTCAAAAGCCGCGTGAATATTAGTGTATTTCTGCTCTTTATTATAATACGTATTTATTTTTTCTATGAGAAACTGCTTCCCCTCTTGTGTTCCCATTGCACGCCAAGTGTCTAATACTTTATCATCAAAAGGAACAACAATAATCTCAGACTCTGGACTTTGTAGTTTAATACTTTCGATGAGAGCATTTATGAGTTTGTCATAGATGTCGTATTTCTTGTTATAACACTTTACTGGCATATCTTTACCAGCCACCTTAACTACTACAGTTTCTTTCCCATCTTTGAAACCATGTGTCGAATACGTTACATCCCATAAATAAACCACACGATGTTGTGGGGCTTCTTGTGCTTTAGTGTAAATGGGCATTAGCACAAATAAAGATAATAGAACAAGTAACTTGTGTTTCATTTTGTTATAATTTGATTGTTTGTTTAATTTTTGTCAATTATGTTTTTTCGGCATTCTCCGTTCCCATATTTCTATTAATATTGTTCGTAATATAGTTAATTTAGAACAATTTAATTTTCTCATTGTGAGAGTTAATAAAGAGGAACCTGCCTCTTTTCTTTGCGGAGATGACATCCTCTGTGTATGCAGGGTCGAGAAAATCATACTCAAAAGGAACAAGAACGTTTCCAAATTTATCAAGAAGTCCTGCTTTCTTTTTCCTACGCGGCTCCTTAATATAGGCTACATAATAAGCCCGTCTCCAATGTATAGAGTCATAGACAGGAGGTATAACCCATTTTCCCTTATCGTTGATAACACCTGCTTTATTATCTTTTGAGACTGCAAAATGATTTGGTTCGCCTCCACTTCCAATGCTGTCAAATTGCACCGGCAGGACAATATTTCCCTCCAGATCTTGTACTCCCCAATTGTAATTCTCCGGCGAGAATCCGATGTATTCTTCTGACAGATAGCACAAGGACGGATAGTTAAAGAAGTCTGGAATATCCTTAATGAAGGGTATATGCTGCGCATTTTCGACAATTCTTTGTGCTTGAGAGAGTTCCTGCTTGCAAACCGGCGGCTTCACAAAAGCATGTTTTTCAACATCATAAAAAATCGTCTTAGGAGGATTCTCATCATTGTGTGTTCTGAAGATATTCGGATACTCATGCACACGCAAAACAATATGCCGCCATTGGTCATTCCAAACGATTTCTCCTTTTCGATTGATTACTCCATGGTAGAGTCCTTTCCCGTCTGTGGCGCGAAAAAGAGCGTAGTCTCCTTCGAAATAGAGGATTTGGGTCAATTCTTTCAGTTCTTTAATATGCATAAGTTTACAAGCCATTGTCGTTATATATTAAACACATACACGAAAAAGCGCAGACCTCGCTGTTGATTACTCACCAACTGAGGTCTTCGCATTACCTTAAAAGTCAAATAAACAACAGGAAACCTACGCCGATATGATTTGTGCCGCGTTAGAAAAACACGGACATATACATCATACCCATAGGCATCTATTGCTACTTTGATTCTGACTTTTAATTCCGAAAGTTGCGAAGTTTCAGTTGGTCAAATACAAAGCGCCAATAAACGCTATTCAATATGTCTGAATCCACCCTGATAATGAGAGACACTACCCTCCAGCGTAGAATTCGGCGACAAAGGTAGTGCTTTTTTTACATATATGCAAATAAAAAGTGCAGAATGTTGTATTTTCTGCCCATTTTCGGAGTTTAGTCATTTTATGAAGTCATTTTAGAACCTCGGTGGTCTCTCGAATCGTTTTCGTGTTTTTTTCGAGTTCTTTTCGTCCTTTTTTCGAGTTTTTTTCGTCCTTTTTTCGTCTTTTTTTTGAGTTTGGTGGGAAAGGTACTGCTTTTTTTTCCGACATATACAAAAAAAAGTGCAAGTTTCGTCAAAAACCTGCACCTTACCATCACCTCTTTCCGCTTAGCTTGTTCCCTTTCGCTTCTTATAGCTTGTATAAATTTCTTACCAATATTTTTATACAAGTCACGCCGTAACAGCCTAATAATAAACCATATACGATATAGCTTGTATAAATTTCTATTTGCATTTTTATACAAGTTTCCCAACAACCAACTCTATAACTCATTAATAATAAATCGCATACCTATCAGCTTGTATAAAACTTTCTACTTTTTTTCCGACATGCACAAATTATTGGCTCACTTTTTTTGGAAAAAGGCCTATACTTCACATAATCCTTTTCATTTACTCACTTACAGCAGCGGCAGATACTTTTCCTGTTTTGCACACTTCTTTCACATCATTCTTTGCACATTTTTCATAAAACTTACACTTTTTATTTGCATATATGCAAAAAAA
This sequence comes from uncultured Bacteroidales bacterium, assembly GCA_946617165.1. Taxonomy (GTDB): domain Bacteria; phylum Bacteroidota; class Bacteroidia; order Bacteroidales; family Paludibacteraceae; genus Colicola. Next base: position 16,612 of record CAMOJP010000016.1, on the reverse strand, counting down.
GTAGTACCTTCGGCACGCCCCTTCCCTAAAATAAATTTTGGGTGGGTATCCACTCCGAAAGTACGGTCGCGTCCTGCGGGATATACACCAGTAAAAAGGTTTCTTTAGACAAAATGTGGACTTATGCCCACTACGTAAGGAGGTCTCTTAGCGCTACTTGTGCAAGTACAGACAACGCTAAAATACCTCCTTACGAGCGAAATATCGCTACTTTTGTCTAAAAAAAACTTTTTTTATTTGTGTATATGCATTTTTTGTTGTAACTTTGCACGGAAATTAAAAGATGAGGTATAATGAGATATAAAAGATACCTATTAATAATAGCATTATGGTTGTGCATGGTCGGGTTGATTGGCTGCAACGACAAGAACGTGCCGGAAGCTACTACCCAACGCGGCGAGATACTGAAAGTGGACACGCTGCGGTATCTAACAATTGACGAAGTAGCCAAATTAGCTACCGACTCCATCGACAAGAGCTATCTGCACTACCCTGTACGCTGCTTCAGACTGACCTACAGCAGTGTCTATGAAGACGAGCCGATAACAACCACAGCCCTGATGCTGCTGCCGGAGAACGACACCGCAGACTTTGCGCTGTGCGAGTATATGCACGGGACAAACTGGCCTCTTGAGAAATTAGCGGCACAGCAGAAGATGCCATCCAACTACTTCAGCAACGGCAGGCGTCAGAGCGGCGGCGAAGTAGCGACATGCGGTATTCCGTTAGCCTCGTCAGGAATGGCAGTGGTGATGCCCGATTATATCGGCTTCGGAGAGACAGCGGACAAAGAACACCCGTTTATCTACTACCCTGAGTTACGTCACGCCAACATCGACGCCCTGCGGGCACTCAAGAACTACCTGAAGTTAGAAGGCAACCAGGATGTGTGGCTTGCAGGCTGGAGCCAAGGCGGAGGAGCCGCCCTGAGTCTGCACTATTATATACAAAGCGAGTATAATAAAGAGTTTACCGTACTGAGCTCATCCTGTCTGTCCGGACCGTATAACTACTCCGGTCAGTTCGAAGGTGTGCTTCGTGACACGACAGGTCTCACTCCTCCGACGGCACTATGCACATGGTCGGTCTATGTACTGAACCGCTTTGCCGTACACCGTAACCCCGACCAGATTTATACATTCACGGTAACCGACCAAGTGTCCGCGATGATGAATTTCGTAGGGAGCGTTTGGGACTGCTTCCGTCCGTACTTCACCCAAGGCGTACTCAACGGCACCGATACGGAATGGATAGCCGCCAGCGACAAGAACTCCTACCACAAGGGCTGGACGCCGACAGGCAAAGTGTACCTGCACCACGGGACAAAAGATCCTATTGTGCCCTATTTCAACACCACTGATGCGTTCGAAGGCCTGACGAAAGAAGGCGGCGATATCACCCTGTACTCCTACGAGGGTAAAGGACACTTCGATATCACCTTCCACTATATGAACCATACACTCAACGACTGGGGAAGGTAAAGGTGAAAGAATTTACAATTTAGCAATTTTACAATTTGAAGGATTATAGGTACATAATTGTTTTGGCGATAAGCTGGATGGTACTGCTACCGGTAAAGGGACAGAACCAAATATTGTACGACCAGTACAACGATGTGTCATTCTATAATCCTGCCGTATCAAACGTAACCGACGACTACCACCACTACACCCAAGTATGGTCCCATATTGCCTTTGCTCCGAAAGATTTCCGAACCCATTACAAGATGGAGCCATATGAGGACGTAGATGTTGGTGCGCGCTATCAGGGACGTATAAATCACCATATATTCTCGGCTTCGTACCACTACGACGGCTACTCGTTCTTCCACCAACACACGGTGAACTTCAGCTACGGCTATGAGTTCGTTATCAAAGAGAAACACCGTTTGGCTGTCGGGGGACGCGTGCAGATAAACTTCTGCGATATCATGCCCTCCAAGCTGAGCATGCAGACCGAGTGGCTCAAGTCATTCCAGATGACGCCGGATATAGACTTAGGTATCGAATACCGTCTGCGCGGTTTGCACTTAGGTCTGAGCGTAATGAACTTAGCCGGTAGCTCCGCCGCCAACTATACTGCACTCATCATCTACGAAAGACGTATGTACGCCAACGTGAGCTACGACTTCTACTTAGACAAGCAAAAGAACGTCATGCTCTCTCCACACCTGCTTTTCTACTACGGTCAACACTCCGTCAACGCGGAGTTAGGATTAGACCTGAACTTCTGGAAATACGCACACATAGGCTACTCGTTCCGCATACAAGAACTACGCCATATAGCAACCATCGGAATGGAATACAAAGGTTTTACCCTCGACATTGCATCCGACTCTGCACCGCGGACCTACAAACAGCGGCTGCAAATCATGTTAGGCTATAAATTTTAGACAATAATACAAACATCTAACACCATGAAAAAAGTCTCCATTTTCCTAATGAGCGTATTGGCTCTATGCCTTGTTTCATGCCAAAGCGCCAAGAAACCGGATCACGACATCGTCATCCTGTTCGAGAACGATGTGCACTGCGCACTCGACGGTTACACCAAATTCGCAGCACTCAAGAGCGAGATGCAATCCCAGACCCCCTACGTATCAGTAGTGAGTGCCGGCGACTACGTACAAGGTGCTGCAATGGGCAGTATCACCAAAGGCGAGAGTATTATCCAAATCATGAACGCCGTAGGATACGACGTTACGACTATCGGTAACCACGAGTTCGACTACGGTATCGACCAAATGAAGCACCTCATGTCCGAACTGAAAGCGGAAGTGGTATGCTGTAACTTCACGGACCTGAGCGATAACCTGCTTTTCCAACCGTACACGATTAAGAGTTACGGCGACGTGAAAGTAGCGTTTGTAGGTGCCGCTACACCGACCACCTTCACCTCCTCCACCCCAACCTATTTCGAGGACTCCAAAGGTAATCTGATGTACTCCTTCCATGCCGAAGACTGCTTCAAACGTATCGAGCGCGCTGCCAAAGACGCCCGTAGCCAAGGCGCAGACTACGTCATCGTACTATCACACCTTGGAGACGACACCGAATTAGACAACAGCGTTGATATGATTAAAGCGACCAGCGGCATTGACGCAGTCTTAGACGGTCACCAACACCATATCATCAACCAACGCATCAATAACTCCAAAGGCAAACCAATCATCTTAGCTTCTACCGGAACAGCGTTCCTGCGTATGGGCAAGCTCACTATCAACACCGAAGGTGAGATATCCGTTGAACTCATTAAGACAGCTAACTACGAAGGCAAGAACGAAGCAGTAGCAAAAACTATCGAGGATATCCGCGTCCAGCTCAATGACCGCATCAACGCAGTAGTAGGCTACAGCGAGGTGCCTCTGACGATGATGCGCTTTAACGAACGCGAAGTGCGGCGCGGCGAGACCAACCTTGCAGACTTCCTGACGGACGCCTTTTTAGCCGAGACCGGCGCCGACGTAGCCATGATGAACGGCGGCGGTATCCGTAACCAGATAGACAAAGGTGACATAACCTTCGGGGAGATATACTCCGTTATGCCGTTTAACAACACCCTGTGCATGGTTGAGTGCACCGGCCAACAGATTCTTGATGCCCTGGAGTTAGGCGTATCCCTTGAGCCTGAAGAAAGCGGTAGCTTCATGCAAGTAAGCGGCATGCGCTACACCTACGACCCGTCTATTCCGTCTTCCGTCAAGTATGACAACCACAATATGTTCATCGGCGTGGAGAGCACTCGCCGCGTGACCTCCGTAGAAGTACGCAACAAAGAGACCGGTGAATGGGAGCCGCTTGACCTTGATAAATCCTACACAGTAGGCGGACAAAGCTATATGCTTATGCACAAAGGCGCAGAAGGTGTATTCAATTTTGCCAAGAAGATACCGTGCGCGACCTGCGGTAACCGTACCGATGTACAGGCAGTAGTAGACTACCTGCAGAAGATAGGCGGCCGTATCGCTATGAGACAATACTGCAAACCACAACAACGCGTGACGGTTGTGAAGAAGTAGTTGAAAGTCGAAAGTTAAAAGTTGAAAGAAAAAAGTGCGTTAGGCGGAAGCTTAACGCATTTTTATTTCGTCGCCTAACGGACCACAAAGGATACACTTCTCGGAAGACTGCTTGCCGAAGAAGAAGAAGGACAGTCTCACACCGGCGAAGAGATTACGAACGTGGTATTTAGAGGCTTCGGAAGTGGAGAACATGTGATTGAATTCAAATGTGCTGAAATCGAAGCGTGAGCTCTCGGGGATAACATAAGACAGTTTATCGCCCTTGGGCATTATATCCAATAAGCCGCACTCCACGAAGGCTCCCAAACGGACACGATAGTCTTTGGCAGACTGCTTGCGGTAGCCTTTCTTACCATAGTTCCCCAGTGACCACTCATAACCTATTTCCGCGGTAGCCATGAAGTCAAACTTAAGCCCTAACTTAGCTCCGTCCCGCACCTGCTCCACCTCCTTACGGATACCGTGGTTGTCCATTTCCTCCCACGTTCCGATATAGCGGTCGTAGGTGGCAGTAGTCGTTACGTTCAACTTCGTGCGGGTATTACCGAGTAGCTGGACGTTCAGCTTTACACCCGCGAGGAAATAAGCTCCGTAGAAATACGTACCAGCCAAAACCGGTACTTGTAAATACAGGTTACGTGACATATCAACGCGGTCTGTCAAGTCATACCGCAACCTATAGTCCGTACCTTGGGAGTCGGTAAAAGGGTCTATGACGAGTGAGTCATTGAGCACGTTATTACGCACATCCTGCCAGCGTAGTGCCAGTCCTGTCTGTAATATCAGTCCCCGACCGGTATAGCTATAGTCGAGACCTAATCCCACCGTATATCCGCCCGGAGTATTGAACGTATTAGGTATGTTACCAAAGAGCTTCGAGTACCCACCGTCCACATGTACACCTACGAGATGATGCACGCCGTCGTAGGTTGTGGTACGCAAGCCCGAGCCGTTGACATGTTTGCCGGAGGAAGACTTCAAGCGTTCGTTACGCGAATGTTCATTGACAGCACGCGTCTGAGCCGCAGCCGTCAGCGACACCAACAGCAGCATAGTCATCAAGCCATATACCAAGTAACGCCTCATCAGTTAACAATCACTTTAACGGTTCTTACTTCTCCCTCGTCCTGATTGAGTTGGAACATATAGACGCCCGACTGTGCCGGTAACTTCACTTCGTAAGCGTTATGCTCACCGGGTTCAAATCGTCCGCTCTGAATAAGCGAACCGAACGGGTTATAGAGTTTATAGGTACCTCCCTGCTTGCTGCAGAGGATATTAACGACCGGATTAGCCTTCACGACATATGTGGGCACGACACTGACGTACGGCAACTGCGGCAAGAGGTCGTTATCTCGCTGTACAGCAGTAACGGGACAAGTCATCACGCTCACATCTTCGCCCTCACGAACCAAGCCGACACTATACTCGGCTCCCGGCTCCAAGAGATGCGGCAGATACAGATACGGACGAGTCTGCCCAATCAGTTCCTCACCGTTCTTATACCACTGATAAGAGGAGAAGGTATAGCCTTCGTTCCCCTCACCGTTATTATAATCCGCGTTGAGAATACCCATAGCATCCATCCAGTGTTGCTCTACTATCCAGTCGGGATAACTGACTTGGAACTTAAAGTCCACGGTCAGTTTCTCTGGGTCTTCGCAAGTACCGTTATCAAAGAATATACGCGCAGAATAGTGGTTCGGACGGGTATATGATCCCTCGTTACCCGGAAGTTCTAATGCCAGAGAGGTAGCGTTATTGACTACCGGCAAGACAAGTGTATCCTTCGGGAATCCCCACGCTTTAGCGAGTGAGTCGTATGCGATGCGCACCTCATGCGGCGCGATACCTTGATTCGAGTCGAAGGTAAAGGACATCTCGTAGTGGTCTTGGTCTGCGCAGACAATCAGCGGTTCCACCTTAAACTGCGTCACAGGAACGACCTCCAAGTAAAGGACGACGAAACTGTCACAGCCGAACTTATTGGTCAGTGCGTCGTAGTAAATACCGGACTTCGTGAGCGGTCTGCCGTTCAAGTCATAGGTTTCGCCGACACAGATGGTATCTTTAATCGTGTCCGTGATAATCGGCCAAACGGTCAGATAGAGTTTATAGAGCGAGTCACAGTCCAGCGTAGTCTCGAAGTCACGCCACAGGAAAGTATCAACCGGCAAGGTGTCATTCTTATGCACAGCGAGCCAGTCGTCCAGGACATGTCCTTGCCACTCGAATGAGCGCTGGTTAGCGCATATGGTGTCGTAGAAGATACTGTCATAAGCCTGATTAACATGCAGGGTCAGGAAGTAAACAGAGTCACACGTACCATCGTGCATCATATAACGGTCAGCAGTGTCCAGGGTAGCCGCCTCGGGACTAAAGAGTTCCATTCCACGCCAATAGAAAGTATCGCTGGAGCAAATAGTCGCCTGCTCGTGGAAGTGATAAGCGGGACGTACATAATACCGCAGCGTGTAGGTCGAGTCGCAGTTACAAGTAACAGTCCGCAGCGAGTCGTAGATAGTCATCCAAAAGCCTATATCCTTACCGGTACGCGGGTCGGTCATGATAGTATCCGTCGGCACTTTGTCAAAGCGTTCTCCCTTCTCGCCACGCAGCGCCATCGTATGCGGCGTTGTCTCACCCGGCGTAATCCACACGACATCGGCATAACGGCAGATGGTATCAATCGTATCGGGCTTGAAGTGATGATAATCGAACCACGAAGCACGGAGCGCCATGACAGAGTCGCACTTGGCACCTGTACTATAGTGTACTTCCACTTCCACCTCGCTCGGCTTGTAATACACCGTCTGGTGTTCCCACGAAATAGTATCGTTTTTACACAAGCTGTCCACAACCGTATGGCGCGCAGCCGGCTGAATATCAAGATGCAGGACATATACGGAGTCCGCCGCACCGCTCACGGTCTTAAGCGAGTCGTAGTATGTGCCACTCGTCTTGTAGTTGATGTTATGGAAGCGCTCGGCATTAGGAGACTCTGGACGCCAAGACCACGGGATATTGGAACAGATAGTGGTGTCCTTCGTAAACTCATACGTCTTGTAGATAAAGATAGAATCCCATATGATAGAGTCACAGCCGTTGAGACGCAGGGTATCAATAAGGAATGTATCGCGTACCACAGCGCCCTCAGGCAACGGAATATCGCGCAGCAAGTCAGCACAGGTTACGCGGTCCTTGACATTACCCAAGTTATCTCTGTATCTAAACGTACCTCCCTTACCGCCAAAGTACCAAGAGGTTGCGTTATCGCCGATATTCTCCCTTACCCACGTTGTATCGTATTTCGATATTTCTATTTGCAAGTAGTTGATACTATCACATCGGAAGTTACGCGTACCGGTTAGCGAGGGCACGGAGTCGTAGAAGCCTGTTTGCATCGCACGCGGGATATAGATAATCGAGTCGTACGGCGTAGTAGGAGAAACCGGTTCAATCGGATGCGCCGCCAAGTCGTAGTCATATCCTACCCACAGACGGAAGTTCCATAGTAGCGTATCGTTCGAGCAGAGGTCTCTGGTAAAGAGTACCCGGTCGTAGTTATAGTGACTATTATACGTCGGATGAACGTCCAGTTCAAGTTCCCATATAGAGTCACAATGAATAGGAGTAACCAACTTCGTCTTCGGGTCAACAAAAGTTGTATCCGTCAACAGGCTGTCACGCACGGTATAATGGCCGTACTGTTGTGAGATAGTGCGGTTAAATGTAGCCGTATCAATACGCGTTACCTCACCGTTATTAATAAGGTACAGATATTCGCCTCCCTTATTGGAGTGACCGTCCCAAACGAAGCGTTCTCCCTGACAGATAGCAGCCGCTTCGGAGTTATACTTAGTCGGGTAGCCTGTCAGTTGGAGGTTATAGATAGAGTCAAAGCCAAGTGAGGTCTTAAGCGAATCATAGTACCATCGTGTTTCACCTGCGGCAGGGACATCGGTTATAATAATAGTTTTACCACAGATACAATTTTGTTTAGGATCTTGTATAAACCACTCGTATTCACAATTCTCGCAGACAGCGGCATATGCCGTGTCACGGAAGACCTGACCTACTACGATGCGATAGGTAAAGAGCGAGTCGCACTCATAAGTACCTACACTCTTTCCATTTACTGTCTGCGTTGTATGATAATGGTGTGTATATTCCGCCGTTCCCGGGACGCGTACTAAGTAGTTATACGTTACTCCTGAAGGAGGTTCTGCCGTCGGACTTCCCATAAAGAGCGTATCGTCCCACAGGAAATAGCTCTCGCTGGAGAGCGGTCTGTTAACCGGTTCCGAATCGTATGTCGGAATAATAACCAGTTTGATAGAGACCACAGAGTCACAACCGTTCTTACCGTGGCACTCGTCACAGGTAACAGTTCTGAGCGAATCCTCGAGGTAGAAAGTGCCGGCTACGTCCAACGGGATAGCATTGGACATGACAGGTTTCTTTCCTCCGCGTAAAATATCCGTCAGCCAAATCTGTCTTGGCGCATCACCCGGTTTGGGATGATTCACCCACTCGTAGAACGCCCCTTCCGCTTGGCAGGTCGTGTCGGGTGCTTCCGCTATATTATATACAGGACGCACGTGCACGTAGTGCGTTACGCCGCTATCGCAGCCGCAAGTTGGAGTCTGAACTAATGAATCTATAACGTGGATATTCGTTGCTCCCGGAGTATGATCGTATGTCCAGGTATATGTTTTGTTAAAGAAGTGGTATTCTGTTCCCTCGCAGATAAAAGTATCTATTGAGTGGACATATGTACTGTCAAGATGGATCTTCACCGTCCACGTAGAGTCACATCTGTAGCGTGTTTTGCCGGAGAAGGTCTCGTAGAAGTACTTGTCTCCCGAGCAAGAGGTGTTGAGGTATTGGGTATCGTCAATCTCCTTGGCGTTCGGGTCAGTTTTTTCAGGTCCTTCATATAAATGACCGTAGTAATAATAGGTCTCGTTTTGCCACGTATAGGAAACCATCTTATTGCGGCACAGGACGTAAGGCATTGTGTCATGTTTCTCGGGTCCGACGATGAGCGTCAGTCGCCAGATAGAGTCGCAGCCCTCCGTATTACGACATTCTGTACAGGTTTTCGTCTTCAGCGAGTCCACAAATTCGAAGGTACCGGCTTTATCTGTCGGTATATTGTTCCACTCCACGCGCTGACGGCGCGTCACGTCCCACACATAGTGTATCTCACCCGGCTGTCCTTCATGACCTAACCACTCGTAGTGGTCGGTAGCCGGATCCTTAGCGATACAAGTTGTATCTCTATACTGCAACTCCGTGTTAAAATTACCGGTCTTCTCATAAGAAGGATGGATATAGAGCTGAAGTGTCTCCATATACTGGCAACGGGTTACACCTTGTGCATCCTTTACGTCCACGCCGTGAGTCTCCTCGTAGTAGTTGGTCTCGTTATAGCCTTGTTCCCACAACTCCCATCCTTTCAACACTTTCTGGTCTTTCGCCATGAAAGCGGAGTGTGTATAGGTCTCGTCGCGGCAAATATGAACAGGGTGTACCTGAGGTTCGTTATCCACCTTAAGCAGAATAAGGGAGTTGATTTCCTTAGGGCACTTGCCATTCGGACAATCGGGGCACGGGTCATGCCAAACCGTATCGCGGAAATAGCCTATATTGAGATGGTTCGGGTCATTAAACTCCGGGTCCGTCTGCTTAATCGTACGTATAGGTGTACCGTCAGCACGGGTCCATAAGTCATAGACCGCGTTCGGGTCTCCGTCCGTACACCAAGGAATAAGCTCGGGCTCTTCCGTATCGCCCACATAAGCCGGATAATAGAGAGTCGGCATGATAGTCAGATGCAGTTTGACCGAGTCCCAACATCCGCCTGTCCTCGGATTAAGGAAGTCAGGACAGTGTGTACGGTAGGCTTCGATAAGTTTGCGCTCCTCCTCGTCCGCAGCGTTAGCCACATCCAAACAAGTCATCATGCGTTGAGCCGCCACTTTATCCTGGCTATAAGGCATGATACCGCCTTGTCGCGCTTCTGCCAGCAAGTCCGCCTGCGAGTGAACGGTAAGCGGGAAGAACGAACGGTTGTGGTTGTTCTTATCCCGGATTATTATGGAATAGGTACCGTTAGACATTTTTTGCAACTGCTTCTCGCAAACGGTTGTATCTATTTTCTGGAAAGATGTGTCACAACCGAAGATACAGAGTGTAACGATTGAGTCACAACCGTTAGGTGTGGTATATCGTCTGGTCCAGATATTATGTCCCTTGTAGAACGGCACTGTTTTCGGGTCAGAACCGGTGTAGTCGAATTGGAATATTGTCTCGTCGTTAAGACCGGGGCCTATCATATGCTCATTGTGTTTGAAGAAGTGCACCGTATCGTTCTCGCACACTACGCGCCACGTTGTATCGTTATAGGCACGCAACACTTTAACCATCGTTCTCAGAGTATCGCAATCGGGGTCCAGGTCGGTACAGATGAGGTGCTTTTTATAGCGCTCACAATCAACGGCATAGATTTGGAACGGGTCACGCAGTTCGGGTGCTCTGTCCTCCTGTTTATCTACCGAGAACTGATATTGATAGAAGTGGTTGACGGCATTCTCTGTATGGAAGGCGGCGACAGGGTTTTTCTCGCGCACACCCCGCATGTTGCACTTGTATATTTTCCACATCACGGAGTCAGAGCTGTTTTGGGGTGCCATTTGCCCTAAGAAGCGTAGCCACGTACCATTACAAATATACGCCGTATCCAGTCGTTCTTGTCCTATAGGCCATTCTTCCAACTGGCGCTGATACCACGCTTTTCCTTTCACGCTGTCAATACCGTACGAGTAAGGCGACATGATATTAGCGTTAGGGTTATCGCGGTCACGCACAAAGAGAGAGTCCGGATAGGTAGGCGGATTGAAGCCCAAGGTATATTCATACGCACGCGCTTCGGAGGTCATACCATATACATAGCCCACAAATCCGCTTCCTGTGGTCTCCAAACGGTGCTTCACGTTCGGCTGGGAAGGGTTAGGAGTGGGAACAGGTATGCAGGCGTACGCTTTACTGCCGTCGTTACTAAAATTGGTGAACAGGGACGGTGAGACGTTCAATCCGTCTAACTTCAGCTTATTCTTATCGGCAGAGTTGATAATAACCTGTACGTAGTATTTCTGCCGTGCAGTAGCTTCGTTATAGTTGGTGATTTTAGCGGTGTAGAAGCTCATTTCCTTGGTGCGGTGCGTCCAGGGAATGACGAGCGCGTTCGTCGGGTTACCCCAGTCGAAGAGGTCCGTACCTGTATCTTCCTGGTTAGCGGCACCGCAAGTGAGGTAGTGGTAGCACACGACAGGCTCGGTAGCTGTAATTTTAGCTATGGGGGATGTACTCTGCAACAAAAGCGGGTCCGTAAGCGATTCGCCTCTGTCAAGGGTAATGGTTTGCGTACCGCTTCCGGGCATATTAACCGTCACTTGTGTTCCGTCCACAGAGGCAGTCACTTGCACCATGTTCCGCTTGGTTCCGGCTGCAAGGGTTACGAAGAACTCTTTGCCCCACATGGTCTGCGGAAGAAGTTGTTCAAAGGTGTGGTTTGCCGAGTAAGCACCGCGGTTAGGTATTTTGGTCAAGACGTTACCGTTAAAGACGGCTACAGGTTTGTCGGCACACACGGAGGTACCGCTAAGGTCCATAGAGAGCGAGGTCTGCACTTTCTCTTTACTCTTGACCATAAGGGTCTGCCCCTTGTTGAGTGTCATAGAGAACGGGTTACCTGCTGTATGGTCACCTTCGGTCATGACGGTAGGTACGACAGTTACTTCAGTAGCGTCTTCCGTAGCGACGACGAGGAACTCCGTCGCCACACCGTCCTCAGGGTACGTCTGTACAAAATATTCCTTGCCTAATACCTCCGTAGGCAAAAGGATAGTCGCATCACGAGTTGAGTTCTCGGTGTTAGCCATCGTCTCGGATACGGCGTAACAGGTAAACTTCTTTTTCTTATCCGTAGCGTAGATACGCAGTCCTCGGTTGTACTTATTTTGGTCTGCCTCATCCGCCTTGGGGTAGATAGCAGCAGCCGTCAAGGCCGGTGTAAAGCCCACTCCACCGCCGGCAGGAATCTCGATAGTAGCCAATTGGGCGCCTGTAGTGCCTAAAGCGACGATAACAGTCATCTGCTCTTCCGCTACGGCATAGACATAGAGTTTGGGTTCCTTCTCAATCGGCACATTGGCATTCATCATAAAGCCAAGCCAGAACTCGTTACCATACGTGCCGGGTAAGGTATTCGTCTGTGCGGACACAGAAGATACTGCTCCGTTAAAGAAGCATAGAGCAAGGATAATGGATAGTATAACGGCAATGCGTTTTAGCATGGTACTTTCACAATTCGGGCGCAAAAGTAATGCTTTTTTTGCAAATACGCAAATAAAAAGTGCAGAATGTGATATTTTCTGCACTTTTTGATCGTATACCCCAATAGACACAAGAGTAGCGGAATGAAGGAATCTCCTATTGGAGAATGAAAATCGGCATCACCGATAGCGGGTTCGTCAGGACGTCCCACTTTACGCGGTCCTGTGGAGGTGGCGGTTGCGCCTTGTTCGGAGAGTGTAACAAAATTTTGTGCACTCATTTGCGATGCTGACATATTTCGAGTATCGTAACTACTATGCGTCAGTTCAGGCTGATAGGCATAGGTATTATCCGCCCAACGTTCTACTGCTCGGGTTGGGGCGAAGATTATCAGCATCGCGATAATCAATATTACCTTTGTTATTTTCATATTTAACAGACTTTCTTTTTTTAGCGTACAACAATCTTTTCTACTTCTGTACCTCTTTGAATAACATAGACTCCGGTTGGCAGTCCGAGGTGGTGAATGAGTTCATTCTTCTGCATTACTGCAACTCTGCGTCCGAGCAGGTCATATACCTCGGCGTAGTTAGATGCAACGTTTTGCTTATTAACTTCCGCTGTGGAGGTAGTGATTGGATCGACAGGGTCAATAACCGGTTCAGTGATTGGTACTATGTTATGGTTGATATAGTAGCGCACTTGGTCATTCTCCGGAGTTTGGATTGCCACTTGTATTCCGTCGATAATCATCACGCTGTCTCCTGTGAGTGCGTCATAGAGGTAGAGTGGTCCATTCCATTCACCCTTGGTTGCGAAGGAGAGCAGAGTCACCTCGTCGTACGAATAGTGCTCATCGAGTGTCGTAAACGCCAGTGGCACCATCGAAACGGTATCTCTTACGTCGAGCATCACCGGTCTATTGTCCGCGATGGAGTACATGCTAAGCGGAGTAGCGAGTGAGCCGGCATTGTAGTAGTTCAGTCCGGAAACGAGGCTGAGTGCATCTTCGCCTTCTTTGTATCCGCGAGCGGCAGTCGCATTGCAGCCGAGCGTGTAGTAAGCTTTGCTTAATCCGTCGTCGGTCATGTTAGCCGCAGCGATATAGAGCCACGATTCGCCGGTCTGTGTTTGGTTCTTCTTAATGACGCCCCGTTTGGATGTGCCGGAGTTGTGGATGGTTTCGCCACCTGCTGTCAAGCCAACCATAGCAGAAGGTTTAAGGATGATGTTAATGCTATTAGCTGCCTTTTTAGCAATCAGTCCAACAGCGCGTTGCGGAGCGACAAAGAACTGTCCGGGTCCTGTGACCACACGTGTGGAATAGGACGAGCCGTCGCCGAGCAAGTAAGCGGTGAATCGGTAGGAGTTAGGTGTGCCTCCCGCCTCGATCACATCTTTATTGTCGTTGCACAGTTCCCATATATCTACTGGTGCCATCGTGGAGTTACCGAAGAAGAATACTTTCGACGGTGTCTTGTTTTTCAGGGTCTTCGTGATACCTTCTTTGCCTCCAAGATTGTCCTTGTCGTAGTATAGGTTCTTGTTGATATCGCTAAATGCCGGTCTTTCAAGTTTTACTGATTGTCCCTCTTGACCGTTTTGTCCGATGTACTGGTATGTGGTCTCCTGTTTAGGCAGACGTACCACGAGTTCCGTTCCTTCGGCTTCGTCGTCAGGACCAAAGCCAAGCAAAATAACGGCTTCGCCCGGCAGATATTCTTTGTCCAAGATATTGGTCTTCACCCAGTCAGCAGAGGACTTCGTGGTTGTTTGCATTGGGTTGTTCTCTATATCGGTGTTATGGAAGACAACATCCACGGTCGTGTTGTAGAACCCTTGGTAGAAGGCATATGGCCACGTGCGGTTATGGTCCTTAGACCATGGTGTACCTGTTGCAAATACTTCGGGCAGGAAGTCTTTGTCGTTAGCCACCGTTTCGGGTATATACATATCACCCGAATAGACATTATTGAGTGCAGGAGAGAAGGTCTGCCACTGTCCCTGTAGGAGCAGGAGGTCCACAAAGGCTTTCTCGTAGTTGAGCAGTTGTTGCCCTAACAGTTGCGCGTTCTTCTTAAAGAGAATCTGCTTGCAGGTGTTTTTGGCATACCCATAGTGGAGCGTATCCATCTTATTGATCACCTCATCAGACAGGATAGGCAGTTGTCCAGCTTCTGTTTGCTCAATGATAACCCGTGTGTCGCCCATCGGTACTCGCGCTATCACATCCACCTTATCGAGTCCGGGTCCTTTAGGAGTCCAGTTGGCGTCATCGTTCCAATAGTTTGCTTCATCAAGATGCGCCGGAGTCCAGACTGCAGTATCGGGAGCTATAGCGAGGATAAACTGCGAGTGACCGGTAGGAGTAGCAGGATCTTCCACATAGGTATCCCCCGCCAATACGGCATAGAACGGAGTCTTGAACTGGTACCAATAGCCGGGTTTGAGCGTAATCTCATTGCCTGCAGCGGGCGTAAACTCAATCACATCACCTTTGGTATAATATGCAGTCTCCCTTGGTTTATGATTGCGCATATCTTTGTCCTGAGTGTACTTAAACTGCTTTACATTACTCCAGTCGGGGTCGTTGGAACCTATCAGTTCCGTTTTCTCCCATCCGATAACCACACTTGCAGCATCGGAGGACGTAGATATCTCTGCCACGCGTACCTTCAAATGCTCATTGGCATCTGTCCTCGAAGCACGGATAGTAGGCACGATATATGTATCCCCTATACGACTGTCATATCCGAAGCGGAGTTTAGCGGTAGGCTCCTGTGAGTGAAGTTCCAGCCAGAGGGTGTCATTACATACCGATGCGTGCATCGTAGTATCAGCGGAAGCATCATGGTTACCATGGACCGACTCGTAACGTCCGGTAGCCGGTACAGGAATCAGATAGAAATAACTATCCGCCCGATCGCCCATATAGATGTCACGATAGTCCAGTCCTATTTCCAGCAACCCATTTGTTACCAAATGGTTCAAGCGGTTATAGATAGCTTTAGCGACGTCTTCGGTACGTCCGGTGCCGGTGAAGTTTTGCCAAGTTACTTGAGTCCAATCTGTCAGTTCTCGGTTGGGGTTATCCTCATCATCGTTACGGAAAGCTTCCATATCGTCCTTGAACTGTGTACGCGTGCAACCATATTTGGCTTCAAATGCGGCATCGTTAGCACGTACGTTTTCTGTTGCATGCAGGAGATCGAACTTACAACGCGGGTTAGCCGTATTATGACCGAGGACGGTTTCATCGAGTTGAAGCGCAATTGAAGCACGGTATGTTTCGTTAGCCGCCAACAGTTCTTTACCTGGCGTTTCATCATACCACGAGCGAGGATGGTTGGTCCACAGCGCGCCGTTAACGTTGAGCGCCGTTGTTTGTTTGATTTTGAAGATGTGGAATGTAGCACATGCTTCTTCCGTAAAGGTCGGTTTGTCTTTAAGATCATTCATCACAGCCATACCTACACGGAAAGTATTATTCTGCGTAGCGGAAATCGGCAGACGTGTAGCAAGGTAGATAACCCAATTATCTCCCTCTTTCACAAAGGATTTGACGTGCGGCGTAGCCCCGCCGAAGAGCAGATAATTATTCATCACCTGGTCAAACGTGCGCACGTTACCCGTTTCATTAATGAACGCGCGGCGCGCGGTAGCAGCCTCTCCGTCAAGGCCTAATTTCGTGATAGCCTGCTCTATCAAAGCGCGTCTCAGCGCAGACTGACCTTCGTCTGTATTACTTTTGCTCGGGTCATAGTCTGGTTCCGGGATCATGACATAGCCATAGTCGTTTTTAGCCAGAGTTTTGAGCGACGGAGTCTCGACCGATTCCTTCGTTGTGAAGGCATCCTTCATATATCCGGGTGCCACTTGCAGTCCTGTAGCTTTCGTTAATGCGGTATAGGTTCCGTTGCCGTTGTCTATACTTGCGTTCATCGGCACGTAACCTCCCGCTCCATCATCCCATTTCTGGAACTGGTAAGCAACGAGTTTGCCGGGTTTATACAGATCAGGATCGGCATTGTAGTTCAGACGGATGAGCACCGTGACACTATCATCCTTGATACATGTAGCTTTATCTTGGAAGACAGTGAAGCCACGTGCTTTTTCGATGAAGCGGAGGCGGTCGATAAGGAGGTGGCAGTTTCTATTCGGCGCGCCATCTATCTCTGCACGGCAGCGGAATTTCGAATATCCCTCAATTCGTTCACGTGCAATCGGCAGTGCCATCTGATACCAGTGTTG
>CAMOJP010000015.1 GCA_946617165.1 uncultured Bacteroidales bacterium | reverse complement strand
TTATCTCTTTTATCGCATTGGCCATAAGTGGTATTGCTATGTGTGCAGAACCAGTAACAATAGGTGACCTGGAGTACATCCTTACGTCCTCCACCATGACGGCAGAAGTAAATGGTGCTGTATCGGCTATCTCTGGAGAGTTGATCATTCCTTCTAAGGTAGAGTATAATTCGGTTCCTTATACCGTTACCTCTATCGGCACAAGAGCTTTTATGTACGAATACAGTCTCACCGGTGTGACGTTCCCTAATACACTCGAGAAAATCGGAAACCAAGCCTTCGCCGGCTGCAACAAACTGACGGAATTGGTGTTCCCCGCTTCCCTTAAGGAATTAGGATCTTCTGCCTTTCAGGGAGATGATAAGATCGCAAAGGTGAAATGCTATGCCGTGGAGCCTCCTGTGTATGGCGATTATGCTTTTGTTATACACCAAGACTTATACGTGCCCAAAGGGTCTATAGACAAATACAAAGACGCGGAGGGATGGGGAAATTTCGGTGATAATATATTCGCAATTGATGACACCGCGATTGAAAGTTTAAAGGATGAAAGTCGAAAGTCAACAGTCGAAAGTAAAAAGCTCCTCCGTAATGGACAGGTGCTCATCGTCCGTGAGGGCAAGCTGTTCAACCTGTTAGGTGCAGAGGTTCGATAGATAACCCTTAAAACGAAGCAATAATAAATCATATATACTATAATGGCAAAAAAAGAGGTCCAATTTTCGCTTGTCTATCGCGACATGTGGCAGTCAAGCGGTAAGTATGTTCCAAGAAAAGATCAATTGGCGAAAATAGCCCCCGTCATCATCGATATGGGCTGTTTTGACCGAGTAGAAACAAACGGCGGCGCTTCCGAGCAAGTTAACCTCCTCTATGGTGAAAACCCCAACCTCGCCGTCCGTACGTTCACCAAACCATTCAACGAAGCCGGCATAAAAACACACATGCTCGACCGTGGACTCAACGCACTGCGTATGAACCCCGTTCCCGCCGATGTACGCCAACTCATGTACAAAGTCAAGCATGCGCAGGGCGTGGATATTACCCGTATCTTCTGCGGACTGAACGACCCGCGCAATATCATTCCTTCTATCAAATGGGCGAAAGCCGCAGGAATGACCGCACAGGCTACCATGTGTATCACGCACTCCAAAGTGCATACCGTCGAATATTACGTCAACCTCGCTGAACAACTCATCGCCGGCGGCGCACAAGAGATATGCCTCAAGGATATGGCAGGTATAGGACGACCCGTCAGCCTCGGCAAAATAGTAGCCGCTATCAAAGCCAAACACCCCGACATCATTATCCAATACCACGGTCATACAGGACCGGGCTTCTCCGTCGCTTCCATGCTCGAAGTGGCTAAAGCCGGTGGTGATGTCTTTGATGTGGCTATTGAACCGCTCAGTTGGGGTAAAGTGCATCCCGACGTAATCACCATTCAGGCAATGTTCAAAGATGCAGGATTCCTCGTCAAGGATATCAATATGAAAGCCTATATGGAGGCACGCAGCCTCACACAATCCTTCATCGACGATTTCCTCGGCTACTGGATTGACCCCAAGAACAGCCTGATGACCTCTCTGCTCGTAGGTTGCGGACTGCCTGGAGGTATGATGGGCTCGCTTATGGCTGACCTCAAAGGTATGCATGCCGCTATCAATGCCAACCTGCGTAAGAAGGGCGAAAAAGAACTGACCGAAGACGAACTGCTCGTTGAACTCTTCGACGAAGTACAACGTATTTGGCCTATGCTCGGTACTCCTTGTCTCGTGACTCCGTTCAGCCAATATGTCAAGAACGCTGCGCTCTTTAACCTCTATTCCAAATCCATGGACGAGGCACCATTCACCCGTATGGACCCGGCTATGTGGGGAATGATTCTCGGTAAGTCCGGTAAACTGCCGGGCGAACTGGCACCGGAGATAATCAAACTTGCTGAGCAAAAAGGCTTTGAGTTCTACACCGGCGACCCGCAAGCACTGTATCCAAACGAACTGCCGAGATTCATCAAAGAGATGGAAGAAAACGGATGGGACCGCGGACAAGACGACGAAGAGCTGTTCGAGTTCGCTATGCACGAAAAACAATATCGTGAGTATAAATCAGGACAAGCTAAAGAACAATTCAACCAAGACCTCGCAGAACGTATGCGAAAGGCCGGAAAAGAAGTGCCCGCTGACTTGCTGCCTAAAACAACGGCTGCCAATGAGCAAACCGACGACGAAGCAGCAATCGCTTACGCGCTCTATCTGAGCGGAAGAAAAGGTGCCTTCAATATTCTACAGCACGCAACCGGAAACACACGCTCCAACTGGCGCTGGTCACACGTAATTTATCAACATTAATACCATATGAAAAAGTATAATTTCAATGCAGGACCAAGTATCCTGCCGCAAGAAGTAATCAAACAAACAGCAGAGGCCGTTATCGACTTCCAGGGCGAAGGACTCTCTATCCTGGAGATTTCACACCGCGCCAAATACTTCCAACCCGTAATGGACGAAGCCGAAGCCCTGATGAAAGAACTGTTAGGCGTTCCTGAAGGTTATCGTGTTCTCTTCCTCGGTGGCGGTGCCAGTATGCAATTCTGCATGGTGCCTTTTAACCTCCTGGAGAAAAAAGCCGCTTACCTCAATACCGGTGTATGGTCCAAGAAAGCACTCAAAGAAGCCAAAGGATTCGGCGAAACAGTCGAAGTCGCTGCCAGCACAACCGATATCCCTACTGACTACGAGATTCCGCAAGATGCTGACTATTTCCATATTACTACCAATAATACCATCTTCGGTACGGAGATTAACGACGAGAAGTTAGCCGAGATTTATAAAAAGAAAGGAAATGTCCGCCTGGTGGCAGATATGTCTTCTGATATCCTCAGCCGACCGATTGACGTTAGCCAATACGACATCATCTACGGCGGTGCACAAAAGAATCTTGCTCCTGCCGGTGTAACCTTCGTTATTGTCAAAGAGGAATGCCTCGGACATGTAAGCCGCTACATCCCTACAATGCTCAACTACCAAACCCATATCGATGGCGGTTCTATGTTCAATACTCCTCCCGTACTGCCCGTCTATACCGCAGTACTCACACTCCGCTGGCTCAAAGCAAACGGCGGCGTGAAATGGATTGAACAACGCAACAAAGCGAAAGCAGAACTGCTCTATAACTGCTTGGATAACTCCAAACTCTTCACTCCGACTATTCTTAAGAAAGAGGACCGCAGCCGCATGAATATCTGCTTCGTGCTCAAACCCGAATACGCAGAACTGCAAGACGACTTCTTCAAGTTCGCAACAGAAAAAGGCATGGTCGGCATCAAGGGACACCGTCTTGTCGGAGGCTTCCGCGCTTCATGCTACAATGCAATGGACCTTGAGGGAGTACAGGCACTCGTTGATTGCATCAAAGAATACGAAGCGATGCATTAATAGACCGCCCTATGGGCTAAAAGAATAAAGACCGCTTCGCTAAAAGAATAAAGACAAAACACTATCGACTGCGTATAAGCAATTCAGATCAGAATCATTTAAGTCTTTACTCTTTATTCCTTTAGTGAACGAAGTGAACGATCCTTAATCAATTAAATTATGAAAGTATTAGTAGCAACAGAGAAACCTTTCGCGAAAGTGGCCGTTGACGGTATTCGCGAAGTACTCAAAGGAGCAGGCTATGAGTTGGCACTCCTTGAGAAATATACAGATAAACAGCAGTTATTGGACGCCGTAGCCGATGCGGATGCACTCATTATCCGTTCCGATATTGTGGACGCGGCTGTCTTGGATGCTGCCAAACAGCTGAAGATTGTCGTTCGTGCCGGTGCCGGATACGATAATATCGACCTCGAAGCCGCTACTGCCCATCACGTAGTAGCTATGAATACACCGGGACAGAACAGTAACGCTGTGGCTGAACTTGCACTCGGACTCATGGTGTACGCTGTACGTAACTTCTACAACGGCACCTCCGGTACGGAACTCAAAGGCAAAAAACTCGGTATTCATGCTTTCGGTAATGTAGGACGCAACGTCGCCCGTATCGCGCAAGGCTTCGGAATGGACGTTTATGCTTACGATGCTTACTGCCCCGACGAGGCGATGACTGCGGCTAACGTAACTCCTTTGCATAGCGCAGAGGAACTATATAAGACTTGTGATGTAGTCAGCCTGCATATCCCGGCTACACCCGAAACGAAGAACAGTATAAACCACGATTTGGTGAACCTGATGCCTAAAGGCGGTCTGCTCGTTAATACGGCACGCAAGGAAGTGATTGACGAGGAAGGACTGATCACCCTTATGCAAGAACGTCCCGACCTGCGCTACGTAACGGATATCATGCCTGTGGCTGATGCTAAGTTCAAGACACTGTTCGACGGACGATATTTCGCTACTCCTAAGAAAATGGGGGCACAGACTGCCGAAGCCAATATCAACGCCGGCATCGCTGCCGCTAAACAGATAGTGGACTTTATCGAGAACGGTAATACCCGTTTTCAAGTGAATAAAGGTTAAAGGGGGAAAGTTTAAAGGTTATAGGTTATCGGGTGAGAGGTATTAGTATCATAGTGGCTTTGTGTATGGCGCTGTCCGTTTGGGCGTTGCCGGTAGAGACACCTAATCCCCGCAAGTGGCCAGCCGTAGAGATACACGACGGTCCGGAGACAATCTTGCTCTTTAAGGACGAGATTGCCGTACACTTGGTCAACGGTCCGGCAGATGTCTATACCGTGCCGTCTAATAACCTCTATAGCTCGGGTCAGGAAGTGCTCTTCCCCGACGACGGCACCTATTATGTGCTGAATGGAGGGGTCAAAGACTACTTCACCGTACTCTCCTACAAGAACTACCTTAAGCAGGAACCCTTGCAGGTCACCATTACACCGCGTTGCAGGGAGACCATTGTCGCATTAACTCCCGCTCTCACTTATATCACCTCATCGGGTGTCGCCAAGACGCTGAACCGCCACGTCAAAGTGACGTACACCGACATAGGGTGGGGCGAGGAGAACTGGCAAGACTCTACGGTGACCTATTCAGGAACAATGATTAATAACCGCATCAGGATACCGGCTTTCTACCAATCTACGGACTTCGTTGTGCAATACGATAGCGTATGGCGGGACGGATTAGGACTGGAGCAGGACTCTGTCATATCGGATTTCATTATGCCTATTGCGGTCAAGTCCCATCCTACTTCTACTGTCACTATCCGTGGTAACGCTACCGACAAATCCAATGAAGTGGACCGCCCAACTGATGCCCATGTGTTGGAATCACGCTCCGCTCCGATGGAAGTGTACTTCGAGGCACATCCTTCACCGGCGGTGCTGTTTTACTCATGGCGCATTACCCGAGGCAACGATGTATTGGCGGTACGGGCGGACGAAACGGTACGATATACCTTTATGACCCCGGGAGGATATACCGTTACTCACTCTGTAGCTAACGATAAATGCCCGTGTCACGACGATGACGGCGACTGCGATAAAGACTCTACGGAAATAAAGATATCTATCCAAGAGTCCCAGTTATTGGTGCCTAATGTCTTTACTCCTAACGGAGACGGTATGAACGATGAGTTCAGAGTGCTCTACCGTTCGCTGCGCGAATACCATATATGGGTATATAACCGTTGGGGTAAACTGGTCTATGAGTCCACCGACCCCTCCAAGGGGTGGGACGGAATGATAGGTGCCCGACCTGCTGCCGAAGGGGCGTATTACTACGTGATTCGAGCTATCGGAACCGACGCCGCCAAAGATGCAGGTTATCACTCACGACAAGCCTACGAGAAAGGAAAACTTAACTCCGATGATGCCTATTTAGGCGTTTACCAACTGTCTGGAGACATTAACCTGCTGAGAGGTAAGAATAAATAATCAAATCAACTATAGAATGAAAAAAATTGCAATTATGGCATTAGCCGCAGTTACAATGGCTGCTTGTACAACCAAAGCGCCTGTAGAACATAACGATAATCCGCTCTTGGATTATGCCAACTGGACGACTCCTCACGGAACGTATCCTTTTAACGAAATCCACGCCGAGCACTATATGCCAGCATTCGAGGAGGCACTGCGTCAAGGGCGTGCCGACATTGACGCTATCGTTCGTAATCCCGAAGAACCGTCATTCGAAAATACAATCGAGGCACTCGAACGAGCAGGTCACACATTGTCAATGGTTGCCGGCTGTTTCTACAACCTGACCCATTCGGAGACGAATGACTCCCTGCAAGCCTTAGAGGTGCAACTATCACCGATGATGTCTGACTACAGTACCTCAATTATTCTGAACGACAGCCTTTTCCAACGCATTAAAACCGTATATGACCAACGCGAATCGTTGCGTCTGAAAGACTACCAACGCAAACTGCTTGAGGATACCTACGAGTCGTTTGCCAATAACGGCGCAAACTTGGACGAAGCCGCTAAAGAGCAGTACCGTGAACTGACAGCTCGTCTGTCTATGCTCACTTTGAGTTATGGACAAAACGTGCTCAAAGCAACGAACGCATGGACCAAACTCATAACAGACGAAAGCCAATTAGCCGGACTGAATGAGGACACCAAGGGCATGCTTAAGGCAAAAGCAGAGGCTAAAGGTAAGAAAGGCTGGCTCTTGGACCTCAAACCTACCACCTACATTCCTGTGATGAAAGATTGTGAGAACCGTGCACTGCGTCAAGAAATATATATGGCGTACAACACACGTTGTATCGGTGGCGAGTTCGACAATACGCAAAATATCATAGACATAGCCAATACCCGTTTGGCTTTGGCTAAACTCTTCGGAAAAACAGACTATGCCGAGAAATCTCTCCATAAGACTTGCGCTGAGACGGAAGAGAATGTTATGAACTTCCTCAATCAACTGCGCGATGCCTATATGCCCGCAGCCCGCAAAGAGGTGCAAGAACTCCAAGACTACGCACACTCTCTCGGTTTTGAAGGGGAACTGCAACCATGGGACTGGTCGTTCTACTCCAACAAACTCAAAGATGCTAAATACAGTATCTCCGATGATGTCCTTCGTCCGTACTTTGAGTTGGAGAACGTAAAACAAGGCGTATTCGGTTTGGCTAAACGTCTCTACGGATTGACTTTCGTAGAGAACAAAGATATTCAGGTTTATAATCCGGAAGTTTCGGCATACGAGGTGTTTGACGAGAAAGGCAAATACTTGGCTGTTTATTACTCAGACTTCCATCCCCGTGACGGAAAACGCGGAGGTGCCTGGATGAACGATTTCCAGCCGCAATACAAAGAAGGTCGAAAAGATCATCGTCCTCATATCGTTAACGTAATGAACCTGACCCGTGCCACAGAGAACAAACCGGCTCTGCTTACCTATGATGAGGTTGAGACTTTCCTGCACGAGTTCGGACATGGCTTGCACGGCATGCTGACCCGTTGTGTCTATTCTTCTCAATCAGGAACGAACGTACCACGCGATTTCGTCGAATTACCTTCTCAATTCAATGAGAACTTCCTCGGTGAAAAAGAGTTCCTCAATACTTTCGCCAAACATTATGAGACCGGCGAAGCTATGCCGGATAGCCTGATTGAATGCATCAAAGCGGCTAATAACTATCACGCTGCATATAGCTGTGTACGTCAGTTGTCGTTCGGTTATCTGGATATGGCATGGCATACCTTACACGAGCCGTTTGTCGTACCGGAAGGAAAAACCGTCCAACAGGCAGTTCTCGATTTTGGTAACCAAGCTATGGAATGTGTACGCGTAATGCCTAATGTTGATGGCACTCAGATGGAGACTGCATTTACCCATATATTCTCCGGCGGCTATGCAGCAGGATATTACAGCTACAAGTGGTCAGAGTTGTTAGATGCGGATGCTTTCGCACAATTCCAGCAAGCCCGTGACTTGCGTGGCTCTATCTTTGATAAGAAAACTGCTGACGCATTCCGCAAACACGTGCTGGAGCGTGGCGGTACTGACGAACCGATGAATCTCTACCGTGCTTTCAGAGGCGGCGAACCGACGATTGACGCATTGCTTAAACGCGACGGTATTAAATAAAAGAATATGCTCCTACAGACACCTCCCATAAAACCTAAGGTGCTTCCGCCTGACTCCGTGCGACAGGTCACGCAGGATATTATCCAACAGATAAAGGAAGACCCCGATGCATTTTGGAACGAATTGATGCATAGCGTCATCCTGTTCGGTCTTAAGGTATTGGCAGCATTAGTTATTCTTGTTGTCGGCTATTACCTTATTCAATGGATAAGGAAGCTTCTCAAACGGGCATTTGACCGGCGTGGGACAGAGAAGACTCTTGCTTCGTTCGTTACATCCTTTGTCAGTATATCACTAATGACGATACTCATAGTGATAACCGTTGGCACATTAGGGGTAGATACGACTTCGCTGGCGGCGCTATTAGCAGCCGGCGGTATGGCTATCGGTATGGCGCTTTCCGGTACCGTACAGAACTTTGCGGGAGGTATCATGTTATTAGCCTTTAAGCCGTTTAAAGCCGGCGACTTCATTGACGCTCAAGGCTATTCAGGTTCTGTCGTTGAGGTGAATATCACGTCCACAAAAATACTGACGCCCGATAACTGCGTAGTAATCTTACCAAACGGTGCCTTGTCGAACGGTACTATTAAGAACTACTCGGGTCGTCCGTTGCGCAGGGTAGAGTGGCTCGTCAGTGTAGGGTATGGTGCAAACACCGAGACCTTTAAACAGACAGTAACAACTATGCTCGCCGAAGACAAACGGGTGCTGCAAGCCGATACCAATATGAACAAACTCTACAAAGAGCTGAATATATCAAAGTATCAACTCAGTACTGTGGGATATCGTATGGAGGCAATCCCGGCTCCTTTTGTAGCGCTCAAGTCGTTAGACGATAGCGCCATCACTTTTATTGTTCGTGCCTGGGTACGCAGTACTGATTACTGGGACGTATTCTTCGATATGCAACAACGCTTCTATGACGAACTGCCGCAACATGGATTCGAGTTCGCATATCCACACGTTACTATAACTAAAGAAAACTAATTGATTATGGATATATCCGTTATTGTACCTCTCTTTAATGAGGCGGAGTCTCTTCCCAAATTACACGAGTGGATAGCCCGCGTAATGAAGGAGAATACATTCTCTTATGAGATAATCTTCGTCAATGATGGTTCCACGGATAACTCGTGGCAAGTAATTGAAGATATCAAGAAACAGCAATCGTCGTCCAAAGACAGTAATGCTGCTATCCACGGTATCTGCTTCCGTCGTAACTACGGTAAGTCGGCAGCACTCTATTGCGGTTTTAAGGCAGCTCAAGGTGATGTGGTGATTACGATGGACGCCGACCTGCAAGACTCTCCCGATGAGATACCGGCTCTCTATCATATGATAAAAGAAGAGGGCTATGACTTGGTTAGCGGTTGGAAGAAGAAACGCTTTGATAATAAGTTAACGAAGAATATTCCTTCCAAACTGTTTAATGCTACCGCCCGTAAGGTAACCGGCATCCACCTGCACGACATGAACTGTGGTTTGAAGGCTTATCGCAATGAGGTGGTTAAGAATATCGAGGTGTTCTCTGAGATGCACCGCTATATCCCGTACTTAGCTAAGAATGCCGGATTTACCAAGATAGGAGAGAAAGTGGTACAACATCGTAAACGCGAGTTTGGCGTATCTAAGTTCGGTATCAACCGTTTCGTTAACGGCTACTTGGACTTGATGACACTATGGTTCCTAAACAAGTTCGGCAAACAACCTATGCACTTCTTCGGTCTTATAGGAAGTCTGATGTTTATGATAGGTTTCATTGCTATTATCATTGTAGGAGCGATGAAACTCTATGCATTGTATCATGGTCAGCACGCGCTGTTAGTTGCTGACAATCCCTATTTCCACCTGTCCATCTTATCCATGGTTTTGGGGTGTATGCTCTTCCTCGCCGGTTTCTTGGGAGAACTGATAATTCGTAACTCACAGACCCGAAATGATTATCTGATAGCTAAGGAGATCTAAGTTATGAGCCTCGACGAGCAACGCAATATGATGGAACACGCTATGACGGAACGTATGCTTAATCATGCGTTCGTTGTCTTGCGTCAGTGGGCGCATGAATTGGGTTTTGCTCCTTACGTTGACCGTATTCACTCATTAGAGGATAACTACAAACAACTGTTCGACTATTATCTTGTGGCGGATGACCCCGAACGCGATACGATACATAACCAATTGACGACGGAGGTCTATCGTCTGGCAGACGAGATGTATGCCGATATGTGTCTTAAGCAGGGTAAATCACCGGATATGCACGGATTTGAACCCGGGAATGTGTCCAGTATTATCAATTACTTCTCATCCTGTGTGCATTTGCAAGACGAGGACTTAGATTGGCTTGTTGAGGCAGCATATGATACAAATCGTGCTGCAGAAGCATTAGCAGCGACGGCTGCGATGACTACTCATCTGCGTGATATGTTTGACGAGAGCGCGATGTCAACACTGCTGGACCTCATCGTTGCCGATAATCAGATGGTGGCTGAGCAGGCTTTAGCTTCTTCTATCTTACTGCTTGCCCAATGGGACGTACGTATAGATTTCTTTCCGGATTTACAGCAACGCTTTATAGAGAACGCCGACGATGAGCGTGCCTACACGGTTATGTGTGCGCTTATCCGCTCTGTCAACAAGAGCATAAAAGATATGATAGACAGTAACCATATTACGCCGGATGATGTTCCGGAAGAAATATGGACGCTGTTGGGCGATGATGCCAAGAAAGGGTCTGTAGAAGACGCTATGAAACATCTTGGTAAGTTAATGCCAAAGACGGAAGAGGATTATATCCGTACTATCGTGGAGATGCTTCCCGAAACCTGGGTGTTCGACCAGATTGTAGGAGAGGATGAGTCAAGGAACTCGGAAATAGAACAACTGTATCTTGAAACAGGCTCCATGGCTCTGATGTGGGACAGAACGGAAGATGCGGAAGAATGGTTGTTGCAACGGCTTCGTTCAGGACGTGCCAATGCCCAAGACTATATCAACTACGGTCACTGCTGCTTCCTCAAAGGAGATAAAATGATGGCTTATGAGAACTATCGTGAAGCGAAACGCTTGTGTAAGAGTGTTCGTGCGTTCTTTGACCTGTTCCGTCCGGACCGTAAGATGCTGGTTGAGAAAGGTATTCCTTTGGAGCAGGTCTATCTGATGGAGGACCATCTGCTTAAATCATAAATAAGCTCCTATTCCCAGACAAACGAATTCCACTTTACTTATATGCGATTTCATATTGCCCTGAATGAAGATATGGTAGGGCAGGTGATATCGTAGTACCAATTGTGTATAAATCCATCCGTCGGGATGGCCTCCTTGACCTGCATTCCCCAAATCGTAGGGATATACAATCCCTTTCGTAACCCGCCCGGTTGCTGCATATTCAGAGCGTTGTTCTTCTGTTAAGTACTTGGCTTGGTCGTCTGCCGTTCCGGGTTCAAGAGACTTGACATTATCCAGTAGATACATACCAATATGGAAACCGCAAGTCAGTTTACCTACCACTAACTCGGGTTGCAGACTGATTCCTAAGCGCCAACAGTCCGCTCCATTAGAACGGGCTGCTGCTACGTTTGTCTTACCGAATTTCGTTTCTCGCGGCATGTAACTGTTGTCGTAGAATACGTCCACACCACCACCCAAACGGAATACGTTATGTGCGCGCCAGTAAGCTGCCGCTTGAAGGGTAAAACCGAAAAAAGTCTGTTGGTCGCGATAGTACACTTGTCTGGCAGCTCCCGACCATGCTAATTCGACTTCCCATTTCTTTTTGCGGTAGTCGGTTTTGGTTGCCTCGTTCTTTGTGGGAAGCATATCTTTGTCGTCCGGCATATAGCGCACTCCTAATTCACCTGCAAAGATATTATATCCGGTATTCGGTTGAATCGTACTGCCGTTGGAGAAGTGATACCACCCCCCTCCGGCGGTAATCGCCCAACCGTTCTTAATAGGAAATTCCATGTAAATAGCTTCAGGGAAATGGAAGTTGAATACACTGCCGATGCACTCGTTAGCACGCAGGTTCGTTCCGTCTGCTGCAATATAGCCCATATCCTTGTAGGCGTGCCCTTCGGGCACCGTATTGAAATACGTTTTAGTGAGGAACGCGAATCCAAAGCCGAGGCGAAGACCTAATATAAAATGAGGCACCTTAACCAATGGTACATCCAAGAAAGCGTACGGCGCAATAGCATAACCTAATTTTTCAGGATTCCCCAAGTAGTAAGCAGACAACGCCACGCCTACTGAAGCATCGTTCCATATATGTAATGCCTGCCAGTCGGGATGAAAAGCCACTGCAAACTCGCCGCCGAGCGTAGGGTGAACATATGGGCAGAACTTCTTGAGTTTGTCGTTCCCAAATAAATCATTCGTCATCACACCACCGCGGAATGAAACACGAAAATCCATAGGGAGCTTGTGTTTGGTGGTGTCCTGGCGCGAAGCAAAAACCGGTAGTGTACACAGTAACAAAGCTACTATCTGTAGGCGTTTAAACATATGATTATACTTAGAGTGTTCAAATTATTTCTTACATCCTTTAAAGGCATTTTTACCTACAATTGTTTCAGCCGGCAAGGCAGGTTGCCGTAAACTTTCGCAGTCCCGGAAAGCATTCGCGCCAATAGTTTTCAGTCCTTGTGGTATGCGAATGGCGCGCAAGTTCTTACATTCCATAAATGCGTCTTCTCCGATTGTAGATACGCTATCCGGCAAAAAGACCTCTTTAAGTTGACGGCATTGATAGAAAGCTCCGTCGCCAATTGCGGTTAACTGCTCGTTCAGCGTTAATTTGGTCAAATTGATGCAGGATGCAAAAGCGCCGCTTTCCAAAGTCTTCAATAACGGAGGTAGTGCAATCTCACATAATTTCTTACAATCCATAAAAGCCTCTTCCTCGATGACATGTACATTGTCTGTGATTTGCAGATTGTACAACTCAAGACAATTGTTGAACGCCCTTTTCCCTATTCTATATAATGCTTTAGGAAGTGTAATTCGCTCTAAGGACAGGCAGTTGTTAAAAGTCTCATCGTCAATGGCGTATAGTCCTTCCGGCAGCGTAATCTCGTACAGGTGCGAGCAGTCGGTAAAGGCAGCTTTCTTAATCGTAGTAACGGTAGCCGGGATATTCACTTTCCTAAATCGTCCACATGCGGCAAACGCTTTTTCGCCAATGTGTTTCAGCGTTGCGGGCAAGATTGGAGCTTCCAAGTTTGCGCATCCGGCAAATGCTCCGTCACTGATTACCTCTAAATGTGCGGGGAGTGTAACGCTCTTAAGTTCTTTGCATAAGAAGAAACAGGCTGTAGGTATCCCGATGATTGAATCCGGTAATAGTGCCTCTTTTATATTACCGCATTTGGAAAAGGCTCCTGCTTCTATTGATTCGAGTCCTTGAGGCAACCGAATGGCTTTGAGGTGTGTGCAATCGGAGAATGCCAAGCGTTCAATTCGTTTGACGGCTGCCGGAATAACCACTTCCTGCAGCGCTTCGCATTGGTAGAAACAGGCTACAGGAATAATTGTTATGCGTTCGGGTAAGGTGATTGTACGTAACTGTTTCGCGCCTCGAAAAGCACCGGCTGCCAGTAAACGCGTGGGAACTTTGTCCTTAAAGACGAAAGCAGCAGGGGCATTGTCATTAACTGCGATAAGGCAGCTGTCGATATATAAAGCCCCTTTGCGCCATTTCTTTTCATTGAGCCATATACCGGTGTTTAGGAATGCGTCCTGCCCTATCCATTGAACAGAGTGGGGGATAATGACCTTGGTCAGGTTTTTACAATCCCGAAAGACATCGTTGTCTATCCGTGTAATGGTGGACGGTAATTCTACGCGGGTAATGGTCTTATTGCCTTGAAAGGCTCCGGCTGCAACAAGTCTGGTAGAAGATGGAACAAGATATCGTGGTGCAATCGTCTTATCGGATGCAACGAGGCAACTGTCAATAAAAAGCACACCTTCGTTCCAGTTCTCCTTATTGAGCCAAATACCTGTTCCTTCGAAAGCGGAACGGCTGAGATATTCCAATCCGTCCGGAAGAACAATGCCGGTCAGATACTTACATCCTTTAAATGCGTTTTCGGTTATACCTGTTACTGTGTAGGTGCGTTGCCCTACTGTAATCGTAGCAGGTATCGTTATTTGTATATCCTGCTTATTATTCCATCCCAATGTTTGGTTCTCGGCAACTTGAGCCGTTCCTTCTATCCAGTCAATGTCGTAACGCAGGTCGTTGTAAATCGCCAATTCTGCCTTAGCGGACCAGCACAAAAACAAACATAGTAATGCAATGACTAATCGTTTATTCATAAGTAAAATGCCATTTAAGTCGTAAGATTGTATAAATTTTGAGCCACAGCGATGCTTTGGTATGCATTATTGCGTGATAAAGATGCTGTTGTGCTTTGCGATTATGTTCAGCCGTCGTAGATGTAGGATTGAGACGGTAGTTGTAGCCGGTATAAGGGAGGATGGTATATTGCGGTTTGTGTGCCCATACCTGCAAGGAGAAAATCACGTCCTCGTATATCATGTTTTCAGGGAAGGAGCCCACTTGTCGGATAAAGTCCTTTTTGTACAGTCGCATACAAGCAGAGGTAAAGCGATAGAAATGTTTAGGTGCACATGCACTTATAATCAGTCCTTCATCCGTGAAACGTTTGTAGCCGACTTGTACAACATCGTAGTGGTTAATATGTTGAACAAGCGTGTGTAAATAGTCATAATCTATATAGTCGTCCGCATCAAGGAAAGTCACGTATTCGCCAGTCTGAGTGCCAATGTAGTTCAAGGCTGTATTACGTGCAGCTGATTGTCCTTTGTTGGTATGATGTGTAAGAAGTGTGAAACGCGGATCGGATTGAACAAAAGCGTTTATTATACGTGGTGTATCATCGGTACTGCCGTCATCTACGATAACAGCCTGCCACTGCGTATAACTCTGCCGTGTGAGTGAACATAAGCAGTCAGCCATATATGGTCCGACATTGAATGCAGGTATGATGATGAATATTTTACCGGACATAGCGCAGGAGTATTTGTTCAAACTGTTTTGCTTGGTAGGCGCGTGAGAAGCGTTGCTTGTCTGTAATAGTACAGCGTGTATAGCCTTGTTGCTTCCATTGCGTATATTGCTTGGTAATAAAATCTTTGATTTGCTCCACATCGGATGAGGCGATTCCTATATCCGTCTGCCGGATGAGCTGTTCCAAGTTCTCTTCGTCCGTCGGAATGAGCATAAAGGGTTTTTCTACGCCAATTGCTTCAAAGACTTTGGTGCCCAAAATACCATGTTGTTGTGTTGAAGCCGGAGCGCCTAATGCTACGAGGATAGAGGCCTGTGCCATAATATTCTGTATCTCACTACGGGGAACGTAATGGTGTAATTGAAGTCTGTCCTGTATATGGTATTGTTCCGCCAG
Source organism: uncultured Bacteroidales bacterium (assembly GCA_946617165.1). Taxonomy (GTDB): domain Bacteria; phylum Bacteroidota; class Bacteroidia; order Bacteroidales; family Paludibacteraceae; genus Colicola. Next base: position 18,889 of record CAMOJP010000015.1, on the reverse strand, counting down.
TGAGCGCAAAGCATCTGTCAATTCGGGTTCTGAGTAAAACGCTAATTGTAAGTCGGGCATCGAAGCTTGTAACTCACTGACCGCTTGGAATAGCAGTTGAGGTTGACGTAATCGGAGTGAGATGATCCGACCGATGTATGCGATGCAGAAGTAATCCGTTGCTACATCCTCTGGCTGCAGTTCATATTCATCGTATCCGTTATAGATAAGCGACACAGGCGCGGAGGTGATTGATTGCAAGAACTGCCGGTGCCACGGAGAAACTGTTGTTACGGCTGTTGCGTTGTTCAAGACACGATTACGCATACGTATATTTCGCGCTACGTAAAGCCGGCTGAGTAGTTTTTCTAATCCGAACAGGTGCGGCAATGATTGCGTGAAGTAGGATACTTGTCCCCACTGCTCTGCAATATCGCGCACATCAATGATGAGTGGTAAATGCCACTTCTTGCTTATACTCCGGGCTGTGAGTAAGGGAAAATAGTAGAACGTGGAGCAAAAAACCGCATCGAAATCCTGTGCATGGTATGTGCGTAACAGCCGTTTGGTGAAATTGTATTCACGATAACGGAAGATACTGTCTGCCCTCCGGTGTGCTGGAAGCGGTTCGCTCTCCAGAGTACATTGCCATCCTCTTTCGCTCAAGTAGCGAATAAGTGATGTGAGCCTCGGCGAATAGGACGGGGGAGTGAGCGGTTCGGATAATATGAGCAGACGTTTAGCCATCAGACGTTACGTATAATCTTAAGAAGTTTGGTATATAACGCTTTGTGATAAGTGCCGTTATTGAGTATATGATTGTGCCAAAGCAGACAGAGGTCTCCGTTATGCATTTTTACTTTGCTGAATAGTTGTTCGCACAGGAAATAAGCTTCATCTTCGTCAAGATGCATGTAGTTGTCGTTACTAAGTGTGCAATCCATTACGATTAAGGGATGGAGTGTGAGCGGTGTCAGGCTATATGTTACCGGATTAATCCATCTCACAGCGCGTGTTGTTTGCAAGCGGAATCCTGCTTTGTCCGCAAATCCCATCGTGAAGTCGTCGGTTATACCGCAGTCCGCCAGACGTTGCATCTGCTGTATGTCACATTGTAGATAATGGCTGCGATGAAGTGTATAATGGTCCGGATTATCAATCTCTCCATAGTAGGATGAATGCAAACCGAGTATGGCTTTGTTCTTCAGCAGTAGGGCTTTCAGATTTTTCCAGTCCTTGCCATTCAACTTATATTGTGGATAATCATAGCCTTTGCCCTGTGTGTGCTTTACAAAATAGACAGACTGCGCTTCCGCAATTTTTTTGTCTTGCTTAATCAGCCACGGGAACGTATAAGCCGGATCAAGATTGATGTCCTCCAAGGCATCTAATACCGGGTCCATACCATCTTTAAGCCATCCTCCGATAAATCCGCGCAAGTGACGGTAGTATGCTATAGTATCTATATCATGAGTGAGGTAGATATGATTGTACTTTTCAGGCGGTAATGGCAGGTCCAGCAATTTCATGACACATCGTGCGTATTCGTCCAAGAGCGGAATTTGCAGGTTATTTCGTTGACCTAAGATAGAATACTCAGCCGCAAAGCGCCCGTGTTTGTCCCGTTCGGAGACGATTAGTTCCTCAGCCCGCGAGATGAAGAAGAAAACTGCGTATATGATGTCATTCTGAATGACATACGTTTTGCCGAGCCTGTTGACTTGTGGCGCTTCCATTGTCGGATAGACGATATCTTTTCCGAGATGACCGTTAGGAATTATAATTATCCGGAAGTTACTCCACTGCGTTTGGTCAGCGGTGTAGCCGATCTGCTTGGCGGCTTCTTGATTGCCATAAGTCAGAAAGGACTTGATGTAGTATAGCGTTTCTTCTTTCATCTTATAGTGAAGTTATATTAATCTATCGTGTATCTATCGTAGGGAGCGGGTGGTTAGTCGGAGAGTTACTCGGATAATATCTCCCATTCGTAGAGTTTTTGCTCGATGGCATGTTTGATGTGTTCGTATTTAGCAAAGTTCTCTTGTGTCTGGTTAGCCGGTTCGTTGAGAAGTGCTTCGAGTTCAGTTTGCTGTTGTTCCAAGTCCTCTATTTCCGCTTCGGTGTCCGCGATCTGTTTTTCTTTCTTCCGTTTTGCAGCAGCTTGTGCTTTCTGCGCTTCGAAGTCCGCCTTGGACCCTGATGGTTTAGCCGGAGCCGTTTGTTGATTGGTCCGATTGGCCGTATCAGTCTTCTCTAAATCCCGGAGCGAAGAAATCTGCTTGGTACGCAAGAAGTCGTATATGCCTCCCAAGTGCTCTCTGACTTTTCCTCCACCGAATTCATACACTTTCTGCACCAGTCCGTCCAAGAAATCGCGGTCGTGGCTGACGCAAATAACGGTTCCGTTAAAGTCCTTGAGTGCATCTTTGAGCACATCTTTGGATTGCATGTCCAGATGGTTGGTCGGCTCGTCAAGTATAAGCAGGTTGCATGGTTCGAGCAGTAACCGTATCATAGCAAGGCGACTGCGTTCCCCACCGGATAATACTTTGACTTTTTTATCACTTGCTTCTCCTCCAAACATGAAAGCTCCCAAGATATCTTTTATTTTTGTTCTAATATCTCCGACAGCGACATAGTCAATGGTCTCAAACACGGTCAGGTTCTCGTCAAGCAACGCGGCTTGATTCTGTGCGAAATAACCGATTTTAACGTTGTGCCCTATTTTAAGCGTACCGAAGTAATCGAGTTGTCCCATTATGCACCGAACGAGTGTTGTTTTTCCTTCTCCGTTTTTTCCGACAAACGCCACTTTTTCTCCGCGCCGGATAGTGAGATTGACATCTTGTATGACGGTGTGTGTACCATAGTCTTTGCGCAGGTCCTGTATGATAACAGGGAAGTCTCCGCTTCTTGGTGCGGGAGGGAAACGCAGGTTTAGCCGTGAAGTGTCTTCTATATCCACTTCGAGTCGCTCGAGTTTATTGAGTTGTTTGATACGCGATTGTACCTGCACCGCCTTGGTTGCTTTGTAGCGGAAGCGCTCGATGAAGTCCTCTGTGTCCTGAATCATCTTTTGCTGATTGAGGTAAGCCCTTACCTGCTGTTCGTGTCGTTCCTGCCGCAGGGCAACAAACTTGGAGTAGTTGACATTATAGTCATAAATACGTCCGAGTGTGATTTCGATGGTTCGATTGGTTACATTATCAATGAATGCCCTGTCGTGACTGACAACAATGACGGCACTTTGGCTCGTTTTGAGGAAGTTCTCTAACCATTGAATAGATTCGATATCCAGATGGTTTGTCGGCTCGTCGAGTAGAAGTAAATCCGGATGGCGGAGCAGGATCTTTGCCAATTCGATACGCATACGCCATCCTCCTGAAAATTCGGCGCATGGTCTGTCAAAATCCTTGCGTTCGAATCCCAGCCCGATAATGGTCTTATCCATTTCAGCAACAAACCGTGCTTCATCCTCTCCGTGAAAGATTTTCATTACTTCCTCTCGCAGCGAGCAGGTGTCTGACAGTAGCATGACCTGTGGCAGATAACCAATGGTGAGGTCTGCGTCTTTAGCGATCGTACCTGCAGTAGGCTGATACTCACCGGCAATGAGGCGAAGCAGAGTTGTTTTACCGGCTCCGTTCTTCCCCACTAAAGCGATACGGTCTTTCCTGTTGACCAAGAAAGAGATATCGTCTAAGACGGGACGCGATGAGAATTCTATACTGAGGTGATTGATACTAAGCATTTTTACTGTCTATAATAAGCCAAATGATTAATGTGAGTAAAGCATAGATAGCGAAAGCAACAGTGACAAGCATCCACATGTTCCAATTTCGTCCGAGAATCCCCAGTCCGATGAGCAGGAGTGAAACGGCACAGAGTACCGCCGTAGTCTGCAGGTGAGAAAGTCCCGTCCTCAAAAGCAGATGATGTATATGGTTTTTGTCCGCTTGGAAAGGCGAGCGATGATGTCTGATGCGTGTCAAGGACACCCGAATCATATCAAAGACAGGGATACTCATTACACAAATACTGACCGCCGGCGCAGCGGACATGTGATATATTTCAGGGACTTGGTGGTATGCATTTATCTCGCACAGGTGGAAGACAAAAGCAGCTAACATATACCCTAACAGCAAACTTCCGCTGTCCCCCATGAAAATCTTTTGTTTCTTACCAAAAACATTGTAGAAGAAATAGACGGTTAGCGCCCCGATGAGACAGATACTCAGTATCGCCCAATCAGTATCGCCAACGAGTTGGAAATAGATGGCAAAGAAGAGGCAATAGATGATTCCCAATCCGCTTGCCAATCCGTCAACGCCGTCGATAAGGTTGATAGCATTGATGATAGCAATGACGATTAAAAGAGACAGCAGATAGCTTGGGACAAGTCCAATCTCATTAATTCCCAACAAGCCGTGCAGATGTGTGATCCGTATGTCCGCAAATCCGATAAGCGCAACGCTTGCCAGAGACTCTCCAATCAGTTTGGAGAAAGGTGAAAGCACCAAGATGTCGTCCGTTACTCCGATGGCAACGATAGCAAAAACCCCGATAAGCAAGAACTGTGCTTCCTGGAAGGCGTTGTATGTAAACACCATATAGGAGAGCAGGAAAGAGAAACATATTGCGAGTCCTCCGATATTGGGAACTTCACCGACGTGGCTCATACGTTTGTTAGGACGTACGACAAAATTCTTCTTTTTAGCAATCTGAATGACTATAGGCATACTCGCCAAGGCTAACAGGCACGAGACGATGCCAATCAGATAAGGATGTGAGTAGAAAAAGCTAATCATTTATCCAACTGTTCGTAAACGGAATTATTGCTAATGAACTCAGGTACAATATCTTTCATTTTTTGTACGGTCATAAAGGGTTTATTGTGTGTGGTGAGTTCAATTAATTCGTCAATGTTCTTGCTAACCTCATCAAACGGGAACTCTCTAACCCGTGCCACCATGATTTTCTTGTTGTTAGTAGGAATGGTAGTTTCTTTTTGGTTGAGCAACTCTTCGTATAATTTCTCTCCGGGTCGTAGTCCGGTAAATACGATTTGGATATCTTCTCCCGGAACGTATCCAGCCAACCGTATCATGTTCTTGGCCAGGTCTAATATCTTAACCGGATGTCCCATGTCGAAGACGAAAATCTCTCCTCCGTGTCCGAGTGTGGAAGCTTCCATCACAAGGCAGCACGCTTCGGGAATCGTCATGAAGTAGCGAATGATATCGGGATGAGTCACCGTAACGGGTCCGCCTGCAGCAATCTGTTTTTTAAAGTATGGTATGACGCTACCGTTGGAGCCGAGCACATTGCCAAACCGTGTGGTGATGAACTTGGTGCAGTCAGGATTCTCTTTCTGCAGTTTTTTGAAGAGTGATTGTACATATATCTCGGCGATGCGCTTGCTTGCCCCCATGATATTGGTGGGGTTTACGGCCTTGTCGGTAGAGATCATGACGAAACGCTCCACGCCGTATTTGACGGACATATCCGCCATGTTCTTTGTTCCCATGACATTCGCGCGTATGGCTTCGTTAGGGTGGCTCTCCATGAGGGGTACGTGTTTATATGCGGCAGCATGGTAAACGACATCGGGACGGAAGTCCGCGAACACTTCTTCTATCCGTTCGCGATTGCGTACGTCAGCAATAACCGGAATAAAGCGTGCGTTGGGGTATTTGTTACTTAGCTCCAACTTGAGGTCATGCAGAGGTGATTCCGCTTGTTCGAGCAGAATGATAGCTTTGGGGCTGAACTTCTGTACCTGGCGTACGAGTTCACTTCCGATACTACCGGCAGCTCCTGTAACCATTACCACTTTCTTACTGATAATACCGCGTACGTTTTCGGTATTAACCTGAATAGATGGGCGCTCCAGGAGGTCCTCAATCTGTATGGCATCAATACGAACCATACGTCTGGTGGTGTCTTGTTCCGTATTGCTGTCAAATTCGGTAAAATACGGAGTCGTCAGGATATGTATGTTATTGTCAATGAGCAGTTGCAAATCCCTCGCCGGATTAATCTCCTTCATTTTAAGTGGAGAGACGATGACATTACGGATGTTGCGGTTTCTCATGTAAGTAATCAGTTTCTCGTTGAGCGGGAAGACGTTCATCCCCACTAACTGGAAATGATGGCTGTCGTTAGCGTCCGTAATAAATCCGACGGGACGGTAAGGTGTATTACCTGCGCTGCGAAGCATCTTGGCGATAGCTATACCGGCAGATTTGGTGCCGTAGATAAGAACCTTGGGATTACCGGCAGACTGCTGTAGTGATTCAAAGAGTGTTTTCACGCCTACGCGTAAACAGAACAGCAGAACGAAAGCTACCAACATATAGATGATGATAGCGGTATTGAGGAAATACTTCTGACCTGTAGCGAGCAGAAGCGTTGCGTTGATGAGTAACATGGTTGCTCCAGCCAACAGCACTGCAAAGAAGGTCTTAAGGGTGTCCACGAAGGTGGAATAACGCAAGATACCGGAGTAGGTGTGGAATATCCAGAAGCAAATAGTCTGCACGCCAATCGTGCTCAGACATTGTCTCCAGAGGTGTATGTCTTTGCCATACATCTGGTATTCAAAGACTCCTTTACCAATCAGAATACTTATCCAAAAGGCTCCTAAGCACAGTGCGACATCCAAAAGCAGTACTACCCATCGTGGCAGATAGCCTAAGCCTGAAACGTGAGAAAGCATGTCAGAATGACGTAGTTCTTTCATTTTGTTTTTAACCATCATTGTATAAAGTGTTTAAAATATTTACCTGTATAACTATCCCGGCAACGGATCAGTTCTTCGGGTGTTCCCTCGAAGACGATTTGTCCGCCGTTTTCCCCGCCTTCCGGTCCTAAGTCGATTACGTGGTCAGCGGCTGCAATAATAGCTGCGTTATGTTCGATAACGATGACAGTGTGCCCCTTTGAGATAAGTGCATTCAAGGCATCGAGCAGTTTGTCAATATCCGTGTGATGGAGTCCTGTCGTCGGTTCGTCAAACACGAATATAGTCGGATTGGCGTTTTCTTGTGCGAGGAAGGACGCCAGTTTGACGCGCTGGCTCTCACCTCCGGACAAGGTGGATGACGATTGGCCTAACTGAACATATCCTATACCTACGTCCTGCAGCGGTTTGAGGCGTTGCACAATCTTCCTGCAAGCGGGGTCTTCGCTGAAGAACCCGATTGCCTGGTCCACGGTCATCGTGAGTACGTCGTATATTGATTTACCGCGATAGAGCACGTCCAATACATCTTGCTTAAACCGCTTGCCGTTACAGTGTTCGCATTCGATGGTGATGTTCGCCATGAATTGCATCTCGATAGTAATCGTTCCTTCTCCCTGACACTCCTCGCATCGTCCTCCCGGTGTGTTAAAGGAGAAGTGTGCCGGTGTGAAGTTCATCTGTTGTGCGAGCTGCTGGTCGGCATAAAGTTTCCGTATCTCATCGTACGCTTTGAGGTAGGTAACGGGATTAGAGCGTGAAGAACGACTCAGCGGCTGTTGGTCCACGAACTCGATATCCTTTACCAAATGGGTACTTCCGCTGATACTGCCGTAGTCGCCGGTACGCTCGGCAACGCCTCCGTAGAATTTTTTGAGTGCAGGGTAGAGCACTTTGCTTACGAGTGACGACTTACCGCTTCCGCTGACTCCCGTGATAACGGTCATTACGTTGAGTGGGAACTTGACGTCTATATTCTTGAGGTTGTTCTCGCATGCTCCGTGTAGTTCGATATAATTGTGCCACGGTCTGCGGAAGGGTGGTACACGGTAGTCAAAATGCAGGTCGTTCGGTGGTCCCTGATAGCATATCTCTCCTCCGTTTCTTCCTGCTCCGGGTCCGATTTCTATGATGTAATCGGCAGCGCGGATAATATCCTCGTCATGTTCGACCACGACGATGGTATTCCCCAAATCGCGTAGTTCTTTGAGCACATGAATAAGTCGTGCCGTATCGCGCGGGTGCAGTCCTATACTGGGTTCGTCTAAAACGTAGAGTGAACCGACGAGGCTGCTGCCTAAAGACTTGGCGATATTGATGCGTTGTCCTTCCCCTCCGGATAGCGAATTACTCAGTCGGCTGAGCGTGAGATAACTCAGTCCTACATCTTCCATAAAATGTAAGCGTGAACGTATTTCTGTGAGCAGTTGTTTGGCAGCTTGTGTTTCCTGTTCGTTTAGTTGCAGGTTGTCGAACCACTCACTTAATCTGCTGAGCGGCATATTGCATATCTCGCTGATTGACATGCCGTTTACCTTGACATACTGTGCCTCTTTTCGCAGACGGTTTCCCTCGCACTCGGGGCATACAGCTTTTCCGCGGAAGCGCGCCAGAATCACTTTGTTCTGAATACTGTTCTGTTTGTGCTCCAATTCTTGGAAGAATGTGTTCAGTCCCTTGAAGTAGTCATTTCCTGTCCACAGCAGTTTTTTCTGTTCAGCGGTGAGTGCGTAGTACGGAGTATGGATAGGGAAATCAAACTCGCTTGCGGTCATGACCAGCTGTTTGTTCCATTCTCCCATTTTATCTCCGTGCCAGCATACGATAGCTCCGTCGTATATACTGAGCGATTTGTCCGGCACGACCAAGTCGGGGTCTATTCCGGCCGTTTGTCCTGTGCCATTGCATAGCGGACAGGCCCCTACGGGATTATTGAAGTCGAACAAGTGTTCGCTCGGTTCCTGGAAGATGATGCCGTCTGCTTCAAAGCGTTCGGAGAAAACGAGGTCTTTCTCCTCTTCGCCTGACAAGATATGTAGTTTGCATGTTCCGTGTCCCTCGAAGAACGCCGTTTGTACCGAGTCAGCAAAACGGTTGGCTGTAGCCTGTTCGCCGTCCGTGACAATACGGTCCACCAGCAGACAGGTGTTTTGGTCAAAGTGGCTGATACGGTCCTGTGTGTTCTCGGTGATACGCACTATATCTCCATCGTGCCATAGACGGGAGAATCCTTCTGCCATCCATATACGCAGTTGCTCGTCCATCGTTCTACCGCCTAAGACGATAGGGGCTAAGAGATATACACGGCTTGAAGCCGGCAGGTCCATCATGGCCTGTACGACATCCTGAACGGTGTGTTTCCTAACCTCGTCTCCGCTGACGGGCGAGTACGTGTGTCCCACGCGCGCGTAAAGAAGTTTGAGGTAGTCGTATATTTCTGTAACCGTACCCACGGTAGAGCGCGGGTTACGGTTTGTCACTTTCTGCTGAATGGCAATAGCCGGCGGAATCCCTTCTATGAATTCCACATCCGGCTTTTGCATTCGTCCCAAGAACTGGCGCGCATAGGCGCTCAGGCTCTCTACATACCGGCGTTGTCCTTCGGCATAGAGCGTATCAAACGCCAGTGACGATTTGCCACTGCCGCTGACGCCTGTTATCACGACCAGTTTGTTCTGGGGTATATCGACGGATATATTCTTGAGATTATGCGTCTTAGCCCCTTTAATATGTATATAATTCGTTGTTATAGCGCTTTGTATTCTACGATTAAACGGTCAACGAGTTGTCTTACTTCGGGGTTGTTGAGGTCGCGTAACTCGTCAGGTATTTTTGGAATACGGATTTTTGTGCCCACGGGAATGTCCGATGGATGCGGGATGGTGTTTTTGTTCGCTTCATAGATGAATACCCACATATCCGTCTCATTATAGTATCTGCGTGCGAGTAGTGTCAACCGGCTTCCTTTGCGCAGGTATTCGGTAGCGATAAACTGCTTGAACTCGTATGGGTAAGGCAGTGTGCTGACCGGTCTGTCCGGTTCGGTAACAGTGTTGTTGTCCTGTTCGGTCGTCGTAACAGCAGGCTTCTCAGGTTCGACTTGTTCGATTGGGGTGTTCCGGTCATGCAAGGAATCCACCAATTTGATGAATTTGTTACCTACAAAAAGGAATGCGCATGCAAGCAGTAGTACGAAGATGAGCATGGTCAGCCCCACTACCAGCCACGTACGGCTTTTTTTCTCTTTCTTGACCTCCGTTTTTTGCGCGAACGTATTCACGATTACCGGTTCAATAGTCTTAGGCTCCTCTATTTTGGGTTCCTCTATTTTGGGTTCCTCTATTTTGGGTTCCTCTATTTTGGGCTCCTCTGTTTTTGGTTCCTCTGTTTTTGGCTCTTCTACAGCTGCGGCTTTCGGTCCTTGTCCCAGGTCGCCGAGGATATCTACTATTTCGTCAGCCTGTGCGCCTAATTTCCTAAGCGGTGTGTTCTCTTCAGCAACGGCGGAAGCTTTAGGATTACTCAATAGCTCTTTGATGGACGACTCCGGAGCAAACACCAGTTTGTCATATCCCGGCAGAGTGAAAGCTTCCCCTGTCGCGACATTGACGCTCTTGCGCGGAGCGATACTTTGTAACTTAAACGTGCCCAGATTAGCTATTCTCACCTGGCGGTCTTCGCGCAAGGCGTTTGTGATAGTTGGTATAAGGGCGTTAAGGAACGCAGCTACTTCTTTTTCATCTGCGTTGATGCGTTCAGCGATGGCTTTGCGCAGCTCGGTCCAAGATAATTTTTCCATAGTGCTTTTCGTTTAACGGTTACCATTTAATAGTTCCTTAATGCTTGCAGTCGGACGCAGGATGAGTTGCTGTTTTGCAGGCACGACGGTACGTTCACCCGTTTTGGGATGCACAATTGTCCGTGCACTCTTGTCCTTGATTTCCAACGCTCCAAGGCCCTGCAGTTGTACAGAGCGGCCTTGTAATAAATTCTCTACCACCACACCGGTAGTAGCGTCGAGCAACTCCTCCGTACGACGCTTGGTCATACCTGTTTGGGTTGCGATTTCGGCAATTAGATCTTTAGTCAACATATTTTTCCGTAGAGGTCAAATTCCTCCGCTTTGGTTATTAGTACGTTATAGAATTGTCCAATCTGTAGTTCATCGTCATGTTCGACGAGCACTTCGCAGTCCACTTCCGGCGAGTCAAATTCCGTCCGTCCGATATATAATCCGTCTTCAAGCCGGTCAATGACCACGGTCATCGTTTGCCCTACTTTCTTCTGCATGAGTTCGGCGGATATATCCTGCTGAACGGCCATGAGTTCGCTTAGTCGGAGTTGTTTGACCTCGTCGGGTATATCGTCATTATAGTGGCGATTGGCGTATGTACCTTCCTCGTCGGAGTAAGCGAAGGCTCCCATGCGGTCAAAGCGCATTGTGCGTACCCATTGTTTGAGTTGTTCAAAGTCTTCTTCCGTCTCGCCCGGATGTCCCACCATCAGTGTGGTACGCAGGCATATTCCCGGTACGCGTTCGCGGATACGTCGGATGAGTGCGTCTTGTTCTTCCTGTGTGATGTGGCGTCGCATCTGACTGAGCATATGTGTTGTACAGTGCTGCAGCGCGATATCCAGATATTTGCATACATTATCGTTGCGCGCCATCACGTCTAACAGTTCATCCGGGAAGTCGGTAGGGTAGGCGTAGTGCAGCCGGATCCATCGGATACCGTCTATATGCGCGAGGCGTTCCACCAACTCCGGCAGTTTATGTGTTTTATATAGGTCTAATCCGTAGCTGGAGAGGTCCTGTGCAATCACATTCAGTTCTTTCACCCCGCGGTCGCGCAGGTATTCGGCTTCCCGTATCAAATCCTCCATCGGTATGGATGTGTGCCGTCCCGTGATAAGGGGTATCGCGCAGTAGGAGCACATCCGGTTGCAGCCTTCCGATATCTTCAGATAGGCATAGTGACTTGGTGTAGTTAGCGTGCGCTCGTACCACGGTGTGCGGGAAGGTGTATGTTCTTTCAACCGGTCCAAGATACCTTCATAATCGAACTTCCCGTACCATCCGTCCACTTCCGGTATCTCGTCGGTGAGTTGTGCCATATAGCGCTGACTGAGACATCCCATCACGTAGAGTCTTTCCAGTCTGTGGGTTTTGGCTTTCTTGCGCAGCGCGTTGGCGAGAATGGTATTGATACTCTCTTCCTTGGCGTCGCCGATGAAGCCGCAGGTGTTAATCACCAGTACCGGTGCCGCCGGTTGTTCCGGGTCAAAATGGCAGGTATATCCCAGCGCTTCCATTTTCCTCATCAGCCGCTCCGTATCCACCAGGTTCTTCGAGCAGCCGAGACTGATTATGTCTATATCTTTCTTCATCAGTTCCCCAAGTCGCTATGGAACTTGATACGTACCAAACGGACATGCAACTCGTCGTAGTCGTCTTCGCCCAACTCCTGCATCGCCAACTTGATATTATCGTTCTCGGCGTTGCGGAAGTATTCATAAATCTCCTCTTTCTCGTCCGGGTCCACCACTTCGTCGATGAAGTAACCTATATTGAGTTTAGTGCCGCTATAGACGATAGCCTCGATCTCCTCCAGCATTTCCTCCATCGACATACCGATGCTCTCCGCCAGGTCGTCCAGTGCGACGCGTCGGTCGATAGCCTGAATGATACTTATCTTGCGTGCGGAGTTCTTCGCCACTGTGCGGACGCGCAGGTCTTCCGGACGGATGATTTCGTTTTCGTCCACGTACTCTTTGATGACGCGCAGGAACTCTTCGCCATAGCGTTTGGCTTTTCCGGCACCTACGCCCGGGATGTTCTGCAGTTCCTCTATGGTGATAGGATAGGATGTCGCCATCGCTTCCAGACTCGGGTCCTGGAAGATGACGAAAGGCGGAACATCCATTTTCTTGCTCAGTTTGCGTCGTACGTCTTTGAGGATGGAGAAGAGCACGTCGTCTGCTGCGGCACTTCCTCCGCCACCGGCTTCGATGATGTCCTCTTCGTCCTCGTCCTTCACCTCGATAGGCACTTCGAACTTAGACGGGCGTTTGAGGTATTTGCGTCCTTCGTTTGTCAGTTTCAGGTCTCCGTATGACTCGATATCTTTCGAGAGATAGCCGCTCAGCATCGCCTGGCGTATGATAGCGTGCAGGGTGGATTCTTCTTCATCCTCCGCGGCGCCGAAGTTCTCCAAGTCATAGTGTTTGTAGCTCTGTACGGCGGCAGTGTGATAGCCCTTGAGGATATCCACGATATGCTCTGCCTTGAATTTCTCGTTGAGCAGCTGTACCGTCTCCAGTATAATCCCCAGCAGTTCGGACGCGTCAATCATCTTATAGGTCTTGCGGCAGTTGTCGCACATGCCGCAGTTGTCCTGGTCGTAGTCTTCACCGAAGTAGTGCAGCAGCAGTTTGCGGCGGCAGATGGTGGACTCGGCATAGCTCTGCGTCTCGAAGAGCAGCTGGTTACCTATTTCCACTTCGGCAACGGGTCTGCCCTGCTGGAACTTACGCAGCCGTTCGATATCTTTCGGGCTGTAGAAGCAGATGCACTGCCCTTCTCCTCCGTCTCGTCCGGCGCGCCCGGTCTCCTGGTAGTAACCCTCTAATGACTTAGGGATGTCGTAGTGTATAACGAAACGCACGTCGGGTTTGTCGATACCCATACCGAAGGCAATGGTAGCGACGATGACCTGACATTTCTCCATAAGGAAATCGTCCTGGTTCTTTGAGCGGGTAGCGGCATCCAGTCCTGCATGATAGGGCAGGGCGCTGATGTTATTGACCTGCAGGGTCTTGGCTAACTCTTCCACTTCCTTGCGCGCGAGACAGTAAACGATACCTGACTTGCCCTCCATCTGGCGGATGTACTTAATCAGTTCTTTATCCACATCGTCTGTTTTCGGCCGTACTTCGTAGTAGAGGTTTGGGCGGTTGAAACTGGACTTAAAGATGGTAGCGTCCAGCATGTCCAAGTTCTTTTGGATATCGTGTTGCACTTTCGGTGTGGCGGTAGCGGTGAGCGCGATGATAGGCGCTTTACCGATACGCAGTACCATAGAGCGGATATGACGGTATTCGGGTCGGAAATCATGTCCCCATTCGGATATACAGTGGGCTTCGTCCACCGCGTAGAACGATATCTTCACGCCGCGGAGGAAATCTACGTTTTCGTCTTTCTGGAGGGACTCGGGGGCCAGATACAGCAGTTTGGTTTTGCCGGCTAACACGTCCTCTTTAACGGCAGCTATATCCGGACGGCTGAGTGACGAGTTGATAAAATGAGCCACTCCGTCTTCCTCCGAGAAGTTGCGCATTGCGTCAACCTGGTTTTTCATGAGCGCGATGAGAGGTGAGATGACGATAGCAACTCCGTCCATCAGCAGCGACGGCAGCTGGTAGCACAAACTTTTGCCTCCGCCTGTAGGCATGAGCACAAAAGTGTCCTTGCCGTCCATCACGTTGTTGATGATAGCTTCCTGGTTTCCTTTGAACGAGTCGAACCCAAAATGATGCTGCAGCGCAGCGATTAATTCTTCATGTCTTGTCATACAGTTCGGGTCAATGCCTGATTTTTTAACACAATTTCCTAAAAAAAATTATGCAAAGGTAATCAAAAAAAATGTAATAACAAATTTTTTTACAAAAAAATCGCAAAAAAATAATTTTTCTCTTGCACATATAAAATAAATATAGTAATTTTGCACCGTCAAACTTAAATTTAGTATCTATGGATAAAAGGGATTTGTCAATAGGACAATTGTTTAATCTGAGTTTTGGCTTCTTTGGCGTACAAATCGCGTACGCGTTGCAATCAGCTAACATTTCTCGTATTTTTGCCACTCTTGGCGCTGACCCTCACCAACTTTCTTTCTTCTGGATTCTTCCTCCGCTGATGGGTATGATTGTGCAACCTGTTATCGGTGTATTGTCGGACAAGACGTGGTTTGGTAAGTTCTTCGGCCGCCGTAAGTTCTATCTGCTTATTGGTGCGTTAATCGCCGTAGCGGTGATGATATTGCTGCCTAACGCGGGTGATTTCTCGTTTGAGCAGCGCGTATGGCTGGGGCTGAACTCGGCGATGTGGTTCGGGTTGATGTCCCTTATGTTCCTGGATACGTCCATCAATATCGCCATGCAGCCGTTCAAGATGATGGTAGGCGATATGGTGAACGAGAAGCAGAAGGGTACGGCTTATGCTATCCAGTCCGCGCTGTGTAATGCCGGTTCGGTAGTGGGTTACCTGTTCCCGATATTCTTCACGTGGATCGGTATTGCCAATACGGCGCCGGAAGGTGTTGTGCCGGATTCGGTGAAGTGGTCGTTCTACGTAGGAGCTGCTATCCTTATCCTGTGCTCGCTCTATACGTTCCTTGTAGTGGAAGAGATGGACCCGCAGGAGTATGCAGAGTTCCACGGCCTGAACAAGAAAGAGGAGCAATCTGCTGAAGGCGAGGCTAATACGGGCCGTATCGTACGCGCGTTTATTACGGTGGGCCTTGTGCAGTTCTTCTGCTGGGCGGCGTTTATGTATATGTGGACCTACTCCAACGGCGGTATCGCCGCCAACTGTTTCGGATGGAACGGTGTCAGTGCCGCTGACGAAGCGTTCCAGATGGCGGGTAACTGGGTAGGTGTCGTATTCTGTGTACAGGCGGTAGGTTCCCTGCTGTGGGCTGCTTTCCTGCCGAAGCTGGAGCACTGGTGCGGCAACAAGGGTGCTTATGCCATTTCTCTGCTCGTGGGAGCTGTCGGCTTTATATCGGTGATGTTTGTGCATAACCAGTACGTGCTGTGGCTGAGCTACCTGCTTATCGGTGCCGCCTGGGCTGCGATGTTGGCATTGCCGTTCACGATTATCACGAACGCTATCTCGGGCAGCAAGCATATGGGGGCACTCCTGGGATTGTTCAACTGCACGATTTGTATTCCTCAGATTGTTGCAGCCCTTTGCGGAGGTCTGCTCCTTAAATACATATGCGCAGGCGCGCAGGTGGGAATGTTGGCTGTAGCCGGCGGCCTGCTTGTATGCGGAGCATTATGTGTAGCGCTTATTAAAGAAAAATAACTAATAAATTAACCAACTAATTAATCGATGATGAAACACAAACTATTATCGCTCGTTTTGATGACTGTAGCCGTGCTGTTTGCTGCACAGGCTCAGGCTCAAATCCGTGGTACTGTTTATGAAGCATCTACCGGCGAGCCTATTATCGGCGCCAGTGTACTCCAGGTGGGTACAACCAACGGTGTGATAACGGACTTTGACGGTAACTTCGAATTGAACGTACCCGAAGGTGCTGAATTACAAATCAGCTACATGGGTTTCCAAACACAGACCGTTGCCGCCACGAACGGCATGAAGGTTCAGTTGAAAGAGGACTCCTATGAGATTCAAGAGGTTGTAGCCATTGGTTACGGTTCTCAGAAGAAAAAAGAGGTAACCGGTTCCGTAGCTTCTGTGAAGGCAGAGGACTTCAACGCCGGTGTCAAGTCCAATCCTGTCGGCTTGCTGCAAGGTAAGGTTGCGGGTTTGAACATCGCCCACACCTCTTCTGACCCGACCCAAGGCGGTTATTCTATCCAGATCCGTGGTACATCTACGCTGGGTAAAGGTACGGGTTCCGCTCCGTTGTATATCGTGGACGGTGTGCCTGTATCGGGTATTGACAATATCGCTCCGGACGAGATTGCTTCGATGGACGTATTGAAGGACGGTTCCGCCGCTGCTATCTACGGTACACGTGGTACCAACGGTGTCATCCTTATCACCACCAAGCGTGCCCAGAACGGTGAAGGCGGCGAGTGCGGCAAGATGAACGTAGAGTATAACGCTTACGTTTCCGTATCCGCTCCGCGTACGAATACCGGTTTCGCTACAGCAGAGCAGTTCCGCAACCTCGCGGAGTTGTCAGGCGGTAAGGTTAAACCTGTTCTCTATACCGGGCCTAACGGTGAGGAGTATAATACCGACTGGATGGCAGCTGCCATGAAGAAGGCTGCTGTTACAACCAACCATAATATCGCGCTGTCCGGTGCTACGAAGAACTTCAACTACCGTACTTCCATTAACTACAAGTACGCAGAAGGTCTGGCTAAAAACACCGACCGCCAGGAGGTTATTGCCAAGTTCGCTGCCGACCAGAAGGCATTGCAGGGCTGGCTGCAACTCCAATACGACTTCTCTTATATGCACTATAAGAACAACTACGACTGCGGCGACTTCAAACAGGCTGCTACGCTGAACCCGACATATCCTATTATGGACGAGACCACCACTTCCGGTTATTTCATTCCGAGTGGTTCGGGACAAGCTAACCCGATTGCCGGTACGGACCAGAAAGAGTCTTACCAAGACGGTAACTATTTCCGCGGTTCTGTTCGCGCTACGCTGAATATCAAACCTGTTCCGGGCTTGAAGATTAACGCTTTCGCTGCTTTGGAGGAGGGTGACAACCACAACTACAGCTATACTTCGCAGAAGTACGATACCGACCTCGAGAACGCCGGTACTGCTTGGCGCAAGGCTGAGACGAACTTCAACCAACTCTATGAGGCTACTGTTGACTATGCTAACGGTTGGAACGGCCACAATATCGCAGCTGTTGCCGGTTTCTCTTACCAGAAGTTCTTCTACGACGGCCAGGAGATGTCCAACAACGGCTTCCCGACCGATAACTACAAGTACTATTCAATGAAGGACGGTCTGACCGATAAGTCAAAACTTACCGTTAACTCTTGGCGTAACTCCAACGTACTCGCTGCTGCCTTCGCCCGTGTTAACTATAACTACAACGAGAAATACCTCCTCTCTGTATCTCTCCGTGCTGAGGGTTCGAGCCGTTTCGGTGATGACCACAAGTGGGGATGGTTCCCTGCAGTCAGTGCCGGTTGGCGTATCTCCGGTGAGAACTTCATGTACGACCAAGACTGGTGTAATGACCTCAAGCTCCGTGCCGGTTTCGGTATTACGGGTAACAACCTCGGTTCCGACCTCCAGTCCAAACAGCTCCTTACAGCCGGTGGTACATTCTGGTACAACGGCGCTTGGGTACAAACCTACGGTGTTAACCAGAACGCTAACCCGGACCTGCGTTGGGAGAAGAAATACGAGTATAACGTAGGTATCGACTTCTCCTTCCTCAAGAACCGTCTGTCCGGTAATATTGACTTGTACTACCGTGATACGAAAGACCTTCTCTGGGAGTACGATGTACCGACTCCTCCGTTCCCATACAACAAACTGTTGGCTAACTGCGGTGAGATTACTTCCAAGGGTATAGAAATCGCCCTCACGGGTATTCCTGTACAACGCAATAACTGGGAGTGGGCTACCACGGTTACGATGGCGTTCAACGACAACAAGATTAAGAAACTCTCCGGTAACGTAACGCTCGAGGGCAAGACCTATGAACTGGCTTATTCCGAGATGCTTTGCGGTGGTGTAGGTGAGAACGGTCTGCAGGGTGTTAACACCCAGAAGATTGTCGAGGGCGAGTCCGTTGGTACGTTCTACGGATACAAAGTAGAATCTATCACCGACAAGAACAAACTCGTTTACGAGAAGGACGATAAAGGCAAGAACAAGCTCCAGAAGATCGGTAACGCTCAACCGCTCATGACCTTCGGATGGAACAATACGATTAAGTGGAAAGACCTCGACATCACACTCTTTTTCCGTGGTGTAGTAGGTAACGACGTGCTGAACGTTAAGCGCTGGGCATATGGTCCTCAGAAGTCACAAGGTCTGAACGTCTTCATGAAGGACGTAGAGGGACTGGCTAAGTACAGAACCGTTTATCGTCAAGGCGTCTTCTCTGACTACTATCTGGAGGATGGTTCATACCTCAAACTGGATAACATAACCGTAGGTTATACGTTCCGTTTCCCGGAGTCCAAGTATGTACAATCGCTTCGTCTCCACGCAACGGCTGAGAACGTATTCACAATCACCGGTTATTCGGGTATCGATCCTGAGGTGGATACATCATCTATCTGGAGCCCGGGTATCGACGCTTCAGGCTTCTATCCTTCCGTTTGCAACGTAATGTTTGGATTGAGTCTTAACCTCTTATAATGTTAACCGTATTAATTGAATAGAATATGAAAAAGCTATTTATTATCTCCATCACCTCGGTAGCTCTCCTT